>CAYNDH010000101.1:9077-16391 GCA_964395665.1 uncultured Anaerolineaceae bacterium | reverse complement strand
TGCAAAAATGTCTCATTTGTAGGGGCGATGGATGATGCTGCGCATCACACGTCATGGCCCACCCCTACACAAAACTGGCTTACAGAGTCGCATGATAACCGAAACATCAACAGAACCCAGTTTCAAATCTGCCGTCTGAATTGTCAAATACACTCATGGGAGTACGACTTTCAAGTATAGCACAGATGTTCGCTATCTGTTGGTTCGAATGTGGTTAGAATGTTGGTTGAAGATCAGAGGTCAAACGAAAAGGCCATGTGTGGGTGACATGGCCTTCGGTGCGGTGGTGTGAAGTCGTGAGATTACTTTGTGGTGCCAATGCCCGGTGCAGAGAGCTTGCCCTGATCGGTGTATGGCTGGTGAAGCTGGACCGGTGCTTCCGTGCTTTTTCTGGAAGAGCGCAGGTTCAGGTATTCGACGAAAATCGAGAAGGCGATGGCGAAGTAGATATAGCCCTTCGGTACGTGCTGGTGCAGCCCTTCGACGACCAGCGTGAAGCCGATCAGCAGCAGGAAGCTGAGGGCGAGCATTTTGACGGTCGGGTGACGGTTCACGAAGTCGCTGATGCGCCCGGCGGAGATGAGCATAATGCTGACAGCGACGATCATGGCGACGATCATCACGCCGATTTCGTCCACCATCCCGATCGCGGTGATGACGGAGTCCAGTGAGAAGACCAGGTCAAGCAGCAGGATCTGGAAGATGACCGACGAGAACGATGGGGTGACATTGGCGACAGCGTGTCCGGATTCGCCTTCCAGCCGATGATGGATCTCGCGGGTGGCCTTATAGATCAGGAAGACGCCGCCAAGCAGCAGGATAATGTCGCGGCCAGAGAGTGAGAACCCGGCGACCGTGATGAGCGGTTCGGTAAGCTGTGCGATGGCCGAGATGGTGAACAGCAGGCCGATACGCATCAGCAGTGCAAGTCCGAGACCGATCTGGCGGGCGCGGGCCTGCTGATCGGCGGGCAGTTTGCCTGCGATGATCGAGATAAAGACGATATTGTCGATGCCGAGCACGATTTCCATGACGGTGAGGGCAATGAAACCGAGCCATAAATCAGGGTTGGTGATCCAGTCCAAGGCGAAGTCCTCCTGGGGGTGCTAAAAGCGCAGATGAGCGGAAAAATCTGGGTTTGTTACATGCTAGCATAGGTGTGGCTTCTGAGAAAATCCGGCAGTGCGGTTTGGGGTGAACCTCCTTTAGTGCAATTAAAAGCGCTGGAGAAGTGTATTGCGGCGGGGCGCTGACTCAACCCTGCATCTGTGGGGGTTTTCGCTGTGTGGCACGCTTATCGCAGCATATCCTGTCATTCTATCGGGTTTCAAGCGTGGAAAAAGCGCGATATGATGAGAATCGTCGCTTACATGCTCCTCACCCCCTGCCCCCTCTCCACCGCATGGAGAGGGGGTTAAAACAGCTCATTAAGGGTGTATATTCTGCTCTGCGTATCATGAAGGGGAGATTTAGGGATGAGGACAGCACTGCATTGAACTCAAAGGCAAAAGGGCATAACACGCTCTAGATAGCAATGATTGAGAGGATCATGATGGCAACCAAAAAAACACTGTCAGAAAAACAGCGCGAAGACCTGCTCAACACATTGAAGGACCGGTTTGAGAAGCATACGAGCCGCCATAAAGGTCTCAAGTGGGCGGACATACAGAAAAAACTGGAAGCGGATGCGGGTAAATTGTGGTCGCTGCATGAGATGGAACGCACCGGCGGCGAACCCGATGTCGTCGGCCACGATAAGAAAACAGGTGAGTATCTGTTTTACGATTGTTCGCCGGAAACACCCGAAGGCCGCAAGAATATCTGCTATGACGCTAAAGGGCAGGCGATGCGGGAAAAGAAGAACATCCATCCGTCAGGGAATGCGGTTGGAATGGCCGACGACATGGGCATTGAGCTTTTGACGGAGGCAGAATATCGGGAACTTCAGGAACTTGGCGAATTCGATCTGAAAACATCCAGTTGGATCAAAACACCGGAGGAGATTCGGAAGCTCGGCGGGGCGCTGTTTGCGGATCGGCGCTATAACGCGGTGTTCGTGTATCACAACGGGGCGCAGTCGTTCTACAGTTCGCGGGCGTTTCGGGGTGTGTTAAGGGTGTGAGGGTTGAATGGTCATGCGCGGGAAGAAGCCCAGCCCAATATCTAGCAACTTAAGCCATTTTACACGTTGAAGCAGGTGTAAATTGGGCCACGGTTGCCCCCTATCCCCGACCCTATCCCGGCATTGCAAGCAATGCAGGGCGCATCCGACGGAAAGAGCGTCCGTCGGATGCTGCGAGGGAAAGGGAGAAGGACAGGATTCCCCGGAGTACACCGGGCGGGATTCTTCCTGCCCCTACACGATGAATTACGGTGCGGCCAAAAAGCTGACCAGAAATAAGCATGCTACAATGAAACCAGTATGTAAGAGACAGGTGACGCCAATGGTCGATTTAAAAGAACTGTTTGACATCATCGAACACCTGCCAGAGCAATATCAGATGCAGATTTATCAGACGGTGAAGTCGTTTGACGATTACTGGAAGCGGCGGCAGCAGTTTCTGGCATTGTCACCGGAAGAGCGGGTTGAATGGGTCACAAACGGCCTGCAAAGCTTCCGTGAAGGGTTGTCTGACTCCGAGCTGGATGAGATTGTGAGTGCGATGCATCAGGATTATGTGCCGCAGCCGAAGGATGATCCGTTCGGGTGGATTGATGAACTACCCGAAGACGAACGATGAATCTGATCTGGGATACAAATGCTGTTTCCGCATTATTAAAGGGTGAACCTGAAGCTAATCGCTATCTCCTGGACCATATCAGCGCTGGAGACAACTCAAGCATCTGTATGCCTGTTCACTTTGAAGTTGTAAGGGGGCTTTTATATCGCAACGCTGTGATCCAGTTGCGCCGTTATACAACACTTCTTCTGCCGTCATTCACGTTACAATCGACTGTTGATGCGGATTGGTCGTTGGCGGCGCAGCTTTGGGCAGATACTGTTCGAAAAGGGCGTCAGCTTTCCGATGTCGATTTATTGATTGCTGCAATTGCATTACGCCTTGATGGGATTATTGTGAGCAATGATCGGGATTTTGATGCATTGTCTGTAAGACGTGAAAGTTGGTGACATCACCTAAGCGGCGGACCGGCGTGCCGTGTCCCTACTGCTAGATCGCGCAGGGATTTTCACAGTCTTTAACGCCTTATCCCCGAAAACTGTGGAATAATCACATGTGGTGATAAACAAGCGGTTCTCCGAGAGATTTGGATTCCCATGATTCAAGCTGAGCAGCTTTGCAAGGTCTTCGATGGTTTTCGGGCGGTTGATGACATCTCGCTCGATGTGTCCGCCGGAAGCGTGCTGGCGGTGCTGGGTCCTAACGGCGCAGGCAAGACGACGACGGTGCGGATGCTGACCTCGATTCTGGCCCCGACCTCTGGCACGGCGCGGGTAGCCGGATACGATGTGATCCAGCAGCCAGCACAGGTGCGGGCGCATGTCGGTGTGCTGACCGAACAGCACGGCCTGTACGAACGCATGAAAGCCGAAGAATATCTCGACTTCTTCGGGCAGGTGTATCATCTGGACAAAGCAACGCGCCGCCAGCGGTCGCTGCAACTGATGGAGCGCTTCGGCCTGACCTTCGCGCTCAATAAGCGGCTGGGCGATTACTCCAAGGGCATGAAGCAGAAGCTGGCACTGGTGCGAGCGATGCTCCATAACCCGCCGGTGCTGCTGCTGGATGAGCCGACATCGGCCATGGACCCATTGAGCGCCAAACAGGTGCGCGATGCGATTGTCGAACTCCAGCGGGACGAGCGCACCTTCCTGATTACGACACACAACCTGACCGAAGCGCAGATGCTGGCCGATACGATTGCGATTATCCGGCACGGGCAGATCATCGCGCAGGGGACCTTTGCGGAACTGGCGCAGCAGTTCGTCGGTGAGCCGCTGCTGGAACTGCGCGTGAACGGCGAAATCAACGGGCTGGCGAAGGAGCTTGGGGAAATCGTCACGGTGACCGACAGCGGCATGAACTGGCTGCGGTATTCGACACCAGATCCGAATCATACGAATCCGATGCTGCTGCGGAAGCTGCTCGGTCAGGGGATCGAGGTGGTGACGGTCGCGCCGGTCACACGGACGCTGGAAGAGATCTATCTACAGGTTGTGAAGGACGACGAAGCGACAGGGAACGAGATGAACGGCTCATCTGTGCAGGGTGAAGGGTAAGCTGATGGATGCGATACGGGCATTAGAAACGGACAGCAGGCCGCAGCGGGAACACGGTCTGGCGGAGACGCTGTCGAATGCGCTGATTATCACGCGGCGGGAAGTGCGCGACAGCTTCAGGGACTGGCGGATTCTCGCGCCGATTTTTATCCTGACCTTTATGTTCCCGGCGCTGGCGCAGTTTCTGGCGGGGCAGTTTGCCGATTTCGTGACCGGATACGGGGCGGAGATCATCGGAGAGCGGACGATCCCGTTTCTGCTGATGGTGGTCGGCTTCTTCCCGATCTCGATCTCGCTGGTGATCGCGCTGGAGACGTTTGTCGGCGAGAAGGAACGGCGCAGCCTGGAACCGCTGCTCTCGACGCCGCTGACGAATACCGAACTGTACATTGGCAAGACGCTGGCCGCGATGATCCCGCCGCTGGTGTCGAGCTATGGCGGGATGGCGGTCTATCTGTTGAGTCTGCTGGGGGGTGAGCTTCAGTGGCGACCACCGCCGGTGCTGATCTTCCAGATCATCCTGCTGACGACGGTGCAGGCGCTGGTGATGGTGACCGGGGCAGTGGTGGTCAGCAGCCAGACGACGAGTACACGGGCGGCGAATCTGCTGGCGAGCTTTATCATTATCCCGATGGCGCTGCTGATTCAGGGCGAAAGCGTGATCATGTTTCTGGCGCCGGATGCCGACTCGCCGACCGGGATCGGGGCGCTGTGGGCGATCATCGCCGGGATGGTGCTGGTGGTGGTGCTGCTGCTGCGGCTGGGGAACAGCATCTTCAACCGTGAGGAACTGCTGGGCCGGTCACTGGATCAGCTTAACCTGCGCGGGTTCTTTGTCAGCGTGTGGCGTCACTTTCGCGCTGTGGATGATGCCGGGACACCAGCGCGGCATCTCGGCGCGTGGTATCGCCACGGGATGTCATTAAGCCTGCGCCGGATGCATCGGGCGCTGTGGATCACGGTGGGTGTGTTCGCGGCGGCATTTATCGGCGGGGCGGTCATCGGTCAGATGCCGGAATTCCGACTGCCGTTGAGTGAAGGGCTGCAAACATCGGGGCAGGCGGCGGATACGCTGCGCGGCTTTATCACACCGTCAGCGCAGGGATGGGCGTTTATGTTCATCGTGTGGCAGAACGGGCGTGTGCTGCTGGCGGCGCTGATCCTGTCCATGTTCAGCTTTGGAGTCGGGGCGCTGGTGCTGACGCCGGCGGTGTATGTCATTCTCGGCTATATCGTCAGTCAGGTGATGGTCGCCGGACAGGGGATGGATCTGGTGGCAGCGTCACTGCTGCCGCACGGGATCGTCGAGATCCCGGTGATTGTGCTGGCGGCGGCGGCATCGCTCAAACTGGGCGCGGTGATCACGCATCCGCCGGATGGACTCACGGTGGGGCAGGCCTGGACGCGCACGCTCGGCGATACGCTGAAGGTCGCGGTCGGGCTGGTGATCCCGGGGCTGATTCTGGCGGCGGTGCTGGAGTCATTTGTCACGCCGCAGGTGGTGCTGTGGGTGTTAGGTGGGTGAGGTGGTGCGAAAACCCCCTATCCCGGCGCGATAGAACTGCGCCACCCTTTCCCCCATACTGGACACTCCGTGTCCATAGGAGGAAAGGGAGAAAAACAGGCACCGCAGATTTTGCCGAGTGGGGGAAGGGAAAGCATGCCGGGATGGGGCTATAACCCGATTTACATCTAACTTCAATGGGTAACGTGCTTTAAGTTGGTACGCATGGCGGGAAGAATCCCACGCCGCAGGATATGAAATCGGATTTACCGGAATGCAAGGTTAGGGAAGTGTATATTCTGTGATGCGTATGGGTTTCAATGGGCAAGGTTTGTAGCGCAGAAACAGACTTCGGATACAATAATGAGTAATCATTTGGTCGGGCGGACACGGCAGGCCGTGTCCCTACACATTTACAGTGAACTTTGACAGACCATCAGGGAGGCGACATTCCATGCAATCTATGACCCATCTCCGCCGCGTTGTGATCGCGGTAACTCTTGCTCTCGCGCTGCTGCTGACCGCTGTCCCTGCGATGGCGCGTCCGGCGGAACAGGCGCAGCCTTCACCGACGGCGGTGATCAATACGCCGTACCTCAACGTGCGCTCCGGCCCTGGGCTGGAATACAGCGCGATTGCGACGCTGCCGAAGGGCTACGGCGTCAATCTGCTTGGCCGCAATGAAGCCTATAACTGGGTCTTCATCTCGGACAACGCCGGACTTCAGGGTTGGGTGAATGTCAATTACATTGTGACTGGCTATCGCATCGGCCAGCTTCCGATTAACAACACGCTTCCGGCAGAGGCTCCGGGTGTGCCGATTGTGACGATCACCGGCATTCTGGCGGCGAGTATCCACAGTGGGCCGAGCGACCAGTCCACGACGATTGTCACGCTGCCCATCAACTCGACCGCCGAACTGGTAGGCCGCAGCTTTAACACCCTGTGGGCACAGATCCGCTTAAGCAATGGCACGCTGGGCTGGGTGCGGACATCGTATGTCAGCTCGACCGTGCCGGTGCGGAGTGTGAATGCGACCGACGGTTCAGTCGCCACGCCGTACACCACAACCGATCTGGGCACGAGCAAGCCGACCACCGGTTCGCCGACTGGCCGGTCACATGTGATCAAGTTCGGCGAGACACTGGGCGGGATCGCGGCGACGTATAAGGTTGATCTGCAGGCGCTGGCGACGGTCAACGGGATTTATAACGTCAACTGGATTTACGCCGGTCAGACGCTGGTGATCCCGAACTAGGTTGCGTTGACATTTGCAAAAAATGGCTCATTTGTAGGGGCGGACTGCGATGTATCGCCGTGTCCGCCCGCAGTGCCCACAACCAGCGGGCGACGACACAGCATCGCCCCTACACAAAACTGGCTTACAGGGTCGCATGATAACCGAAACGTCAACAGGACCTAGTCCGGACCTCTTCCTAACCTCTTTACATAGGGTAGGTAGTTCATTCGCGGTTCAGGTGATTTACAAGCGGACACGCTGAAGCGTGTCCCTACATAACACGTAATTTGCAGGGACGCCCGACGGGGCGTCCGTCGGTGGTACACAGGG
>CAYNDH010000101.1:0-8977 GCA_964395665.1 uncultured Anaerolineaceae bacterium | reverse complement strand
CCCCCGTTGACGGGGAGGGATTGGCCTACGAAGAGGGTGGTTACGATTTTCAGGATCGGTATTTAACGATTGACCCTGATTGACCTCCCGCTCTCGGGAAATCAAGGGACTACGGCCAGGTTGTGTTGGATTTTGCAAAAATCGTTCATTTGTAGGGGCGGACTGCGATGTATCGCCGTGTCCGCCCGCAGTGCCCACAACCAGCGGGCGACGATACAGCATCGCCCCTACACAAAACGGGTTTGCAGACTTATATGATGATCGAAACGTCAACAGAACCTAAAAAGAACAGGTCTTTGTCCTCTCTCCGATTTCGGGGCCAGAGGGCGGTCAGGATGAAATACCCGCCTCTGAAAACCGGTGGTGACTCTTCTTACGGCATTACCCGCATTTTTAGTCAGGACTGACGCAAATTATGGCAAAAGTCGTCGTGCTCGGCTGTGCAGCCGCTGTCAATGATGCCCATCATGATTATACCCATCTGCTGCTGATCGGGGCGCGGGGAGAACCGATTCTGATCGATGCCGGTTCGAATCCGCTCGGCAAGATCAAGGAACTCGGTATCGCCGATGACGCGCTTCAGGATGTGATCCTGACGCACTTCCACCCGGATCATGTGGCCGGTATCCCTAACATGATGATGCACATGTGGCTGCTGGGACGGCGCACGCCGATGCGGATCTACGGGTTACATGCGTGTGTCAACCGGACCGAGGATATGATGGCCGGGTATGGCTGGCGTGACTGGCCGGACTTCTTCCCGGTGGCGTTTCACCGGGTGAGCGAGCGCGGACGGGCACCGGTGATGGAGAACGACGACTTCCGCATCACGGCATGGCCGGTCAAACATTTTGTGCCGACGATCGGCCTGCGGATCGAGAATAAGCTGACGGGTAAGGTGCTGGCCTATAGCTGCGATACCGAGCCGACGCCGACGCTGCTGGAACTGGCACACGAAGCCGATCTGCTGATCCATGAGGCAGCCGGTCCGCCACCGGGACACAGCACGGCGCGGCAGGCGGGTGAGATCGCGGCCAAGGTCAATGCAAAATCACTGTACCTGATTCACTATCAGGTCTGGAATCACGATCCGGCGGTGCTGGTCCCCGAAGCGCAGACGGCCTATGACGGGCCAGTGCATCTGTGCAACGATTTCGACGAGTTCGAATTTTAGCACCGCATCCCCCGATCCCTCTCCGGATACAGTCCCCATGGAGAGGGATGTATAAGGGCATCATCACGCCCTGAATGTTACTCGTCCTCTTCAATGAGATAGAGGAGGTTATCTTCGACGCGATAGTGCATGGGCGCGATCACGATCTTCGGGTACTTGTGGCGCAGGCGCTGGGTCTCGGTCAGGATGAAATGAATCTCGTTGCCGATCTCGAACATGGGCGCGAAGCAGACGAACTGCTCTTCGGCGTGTTCGTAGGTGACGCCTGCATTGTTCATCAGATTCTGGATGAACATGTCCTTGCGGGACATGAGATTGACCATGCCGCAGTTATTATGGCCGATCAGGGCGATGGCTTTCACACCGCCGATGCTGAGGGCATACGACACCTTGAACTCGCTGTAACGCAGGTTCGCCCCACCCGAACGGATAATGTAAGAGAAGTTATCCGGGATGTGCAGGTGTTTGCGATGATCCATACACATCCCGATCAGCATCTCTGCCTGCTTGTAGGTTTTAAACGGGTCGTGCAGGTTGTGATATTCCAGCAGGCGGGCGATGGGTGTATCGCGGTAATTCAATGGAATGTCTTCGGGACGTTCAACGGGGATTAATGCGTTCAATCCTGTCTCCTTACAAGGGCTACAACTGTATTTTAATACACCGCTGGTGCTGTTTGGGTACTAAATCGGTGGCAAATGGGACGGTCAGCTATCCTGTCCTGCGGTTAGGTGGTTGTCATTGTCGGGTGTCGTATTCATAAAAATCAGCCAGCAGCCATGATCCAGCGGGCGGGGGACACAGCCCCGCCCCTACACAAAACGAGTTTGCAGAGTCACATGATGATCGAACCGTCAGCAGAACCTAAAAAATGGGCGGGAAGAATCCCGCCCCTACAGAGGCAGCAGGCGGTGGTCGCAGGTGGTGTTCTGTCCCTGATGTGACCGGATGGCATGACCTTATCTCGCGGCGGATACCGCCTGACGCACGGCGGGGGCGATCTCCTGCGCGAAGACTTCCAACTGCGGCAGGGCGTTTTCCCCAATCGGCCAGAAGAGAAATGTATCCTGACGATAATCGCGATACAGACGGCTGAGTTCGTCGATCCAGAACTGCCGTGTGCCGAAGAGCATCCCCGGATTGAGATCATCGGGGCGGCGGCCAGTGCCGTTCAGGTCGATGATCCCCATGAGGTTATACCCGCGCCGGATGTCATCCGGTGAGCGTCCGGCTTCGGCGGCCCCGGCATCAATTCTGTCGTTCATAGCCGGGAGTTTGTCCGGCGGGAAATAGGAATTGGACAGCAGAATGCCATCGGCCATGCGACCAGTGAGGCGCAGCATCTTCGGGCCGCTGCCACCCACCCACAGCCGGATCGGGTGTGCTGGAGCAGGTCCGAACAGCAGCCCTTTGACCTGATGCGCCTTGCCGGTGTAGGTGAAGGGCTTGCCGGGATTCTCCCACAGGCCCCGGATGATATGCACGGCATCTTCGAAGGCGTCATAAGCCTGTTTCGGGGTATGCGGCGGGATGCCCCATGCTTCGATGGCCTGCCAGAAGGCCCCGGCCCCGATCCCCAGTTCCATGCGTCCGCCAGACAGCACATCAAGCGATGCGGCCATCTTTGCGAGCATGGCAGGTGGGCGCAGCGGCAGACTAGCGACGTTGGTCCCCAGATGGACGCGCTGCGTGCGTGCGGCGATGTAGGTGAGCAGCGTCCATGTATCCAGAAAGCGGCGCTGATAGGGATGATCCTGAATGGTGATCAGGTCGAGGCCAAGCGTGTCGGCACGTTCGGCACGCTGCAATGACTCATCGATGTCGCTGGTGCCGGGATCGATATTGGCACCAAACAGAAGGGGATTTGCCATGAGAGTCGCTTTCGCTGCTGGTGGATGATGCAGCGTATTTTACCAGATGACGCTGCACTGGGGCGTAGTCCTGATGGTGATGTTTTAGAGAGTGGTGAATGTTTGCCTTGACAAACTAAACACATTAGTCTACCTTCTAATCAGATTAGCTAATGGGGGTTTTGAGCGTGAAAATCACACAGCATGGGGACAATCTGTATCAACTGACGCGCATGATCGCGTTTAACAGCTTTATCGTCCGCGAAGATGATGGGCTGACGGTGGTCGATACCGGCATGAGCGGGGCGGCGAATGCGATTGTACAGGCGGCGAAGACACTGGGCGCACCGATCCGGCGGATTGTTTTGACACACAGTCACAAGGATCACGTCGGCTCTCTGGATGCGCTGCACGCGCTGCTGCCGGATGCTGAAGTCGCGATTTCGGCCCGTGAAGCGCGGTTTCTGGCTGGCGAGCGCAGTCTGGATGGCGATGAGCCACAGACGCCGCTGAAGGGCAGTCACACAACCTGCACGACGACGCCGACGCGCCTGCTCAATGCGGGGGATCGTATCGGCTCGCTGGAAGTGGTCGCCAGTCCGGGACATACGCCGGGGCACATCTCATTTTTCGAGCATCGTGATCGTACGCTGATCGCCGGGGATGCCTTCACGACGCAGGCCGGGATCTCGACCGCTGGCACGTTCCGGCTGCTGTTCCCGTTTACGGCGATGGCGACATGGCACAAGCCGACCGCACTGTATAGTGCTGAAATGCTGCTGGCGCTGAAACCGTCACGGTTGGCGGTGGGACATGGGGCGGTGCTGGAGAGTCCGGTTCGTGGGATGGAAGCGGCGATCCATGAGGCGAAGCGGCGACTGGAAGGTGTGAAGGGTGGACGTCAAAAGGCGTATTAATCAGAAGCAGGTGCTGGATGTGGCGGTGGCGCTGGCTGATGAACATGGATTTGAGGCGGTCACGCTGGCGAGTGTAGCCGAGCAGCTCGGGATTCGTATTCCGTCACTTTATAATCATGTGGCGGGGTTGCAGGGCCTGCGGTATGTGATGCGGGTGTGGGGGCTTCAGCAGTTGACCAGACAGGTGCGGAATGCGGCGGTCGGCAGGTCTGGTGATGATGCGATTGTCGCCATTGCTGATGCCTACCGCGCCTTTGCACTGGCGCATCCCGGTGTGTATCCGGCGACGCTTAAGGCACCCACCGAAGATGAGACTGCGCTGGCGGAAGCGGCACAGGAACTGCTGGATGTGATCGTGATGATCCTGTCGGTGTACAACTTCAGCCCGGATGACACGGTGCATCTGGTGCGCGGGCTGCGCAGTCTGCTGCACGGCTTTGTCGATCTGGAAATCGCGGGCGGCTTCCAGATGGCGCTGGACCGTGACGAGAGTTTTCACCAGTTGATCCAGCGGTTTGTGCGCAGTCTGCGGTGATCCCATCTTTCAGGCACACAAACCTCATCCCCCGGCCCTTTCTCCATGCAAACCTGTTTGCCGGAGAAGGGGGAAGGATTATCTTCGAGCGTGCGGTTTGCATTTCGAGGGAAGGGAAGCCTGCGCCGCTCCGAAGCATCGTCAAGCACGCAGAGACAGGGGGGCTTTTCCGTCTCAAAATACCTTAACGCGGACGTGCAGAAGCATGTCCCCTGCACGTCCGACCCTAAATCACCCTACAGATCCCCAAAGCTGATGAGCTGAATCCCCTCTTCCTCAATCATCGCCCTGATGCGTGGATCGGTCAGGATGCGGAGTTCGGCTTCACGCGGGGCGGCATAGGTCTCTTCGAGATCATCCGCGTAACCGGGATGGCACATGATCTCGGTCACGCCGTCCTGAAGGGATTTCAGGATGTCCGCCAGCGTTTCGAAGCTGATGGTCTCGTTATAAAACCCAAGCTCGAAGTGATCCGGCTGGCGCAGGTCGGATGTGAAGGACCTGTGCTTGCGGATCGGCAGATTGTGTTTTGTCGCCAGTTCAACCAGCATCTCGGATGCAGGCTGCGCCATCTCGGTGATCCCGTGGTGACTGTCGAGATGATCCGGCAGGCGACCGGCCAGCTCGACAAAGCGGTCGAACTGCGCCTGCATCTCGGCTTTGACGTGGGCCGGGTCAAAGGTGGACATAAGCGCGACGAGTTCGTTATACGTGCTGCAAAAGAGGTTATCCGCTGCCAGCAGTGACCGGACCGTCGCAGGATCAGACACCGGATGGCCGAATGAGAAGACGAAATGCAGCCCTACGCCGAGTTTGGGGGCCTGTTCCTGTGCCATGCGGATGGCTTCAGCGGCGTTGGGCATATTGATCATGAGGCTGGTTGATGTGATGATGCCCTGTAGGTGTCCTTCGATGATGCCGCGTGAGACTCCGGCAGAAATCGCCAGATCATCGGCGTTGACAATCAATTGACGTGCCATAGCTGCTCCTGTGTGGTGTAATCGTCGGGCAGAAAACTGCTGTGATTATATCCAGGGGCGGCGGTGTGTGCTGCTGGCTGGATGTCCGTAGGATGTCCACTGAAATTGGCTATAGACGCGGCGGCGGGAACGGATGATAGTCGTTAGGCTTTAACGAACAGCGAAAGATCAGCACTAAAGCACGATCTGCAGGCAAGGAATTTATAAATCACATGGCACGCCGATTACGTTCATTACACACCGACTGGCTGATGATTACCCTGGGCTATATAACGTTTATCGCCATGGGGCTGGCTTCAGCGCTGCTGGGGCTGGCGTGGCCGTCGATGCAGCGGGAATTTGATGTGCTGTTGAGTGAACAGGGTGTGCTGCTGATCGCGACGACCGTCGGCTTCCTGATCGCCAGCGCCGCCAGTGGGACGCTAAGTGCGCGGCTTGGGACTGGACGTTATCTGGCGCTGGGGCTGGCGCTGTCAGCGGCCTGCCTGTTCAGTGTGTTCTTCATCCAGTCATGGCCGCTGCTGGTGCTGGCGCTGCTGATTAACGGCCTGGGGCGCGGCTCGGTCGATGCTGGTCTGAATGCGTATATGGCGCAGCTTTATGATGCACGGGTGATCAACTGGCTTCATGCAGCGTTCGGCGTGGGGATTACGGTCACGCCGCTGATTATGACGGCGGTCTTTTCGGCGGAGCTGTCCTGGCGCTATGGTTATCTGATCGTCAGCGTGTTCAGCGTGCTGGTGGTGGGGCTGCTGTTCGTGATGCGCGGACGCTGGCAGGCGGTGAACACGGCTCCGCACGAAGTCACGGCGGATACAGACAGCGCGGCTCATCCGGTGCGCCAGATGCCGCTGCTGGTGACGCTGGCGCTGCCTGCACTGTGGCTGGCAATGGCGATGGCCTTCCTCTATTCGGGATCTGAAGGGACGGCGGGAAACTGGGTTTTCACACTGTTTACACAGGAGCGCGGGATCGATGAGGTTGAGGCGGCGCGCTGGATGAGCATCTATTGGGGGATGTTTACCTTCGGGCGGATGGTTTTCGGCGTGATCATTGGCCGGATGTCGGTTTCGGTCCTGCTGCGGCTCTGTATGGTGGCGTCGATGCTGGCGGTGGCGCTGGTGTGGTGGAATCCTGCGCCGTGGGTGGGATACATCGGGCTGGCGGCGCTGGGATTCTCGCTGGCGCCGATCTTCCCGGTGCTGGTATCGAATGTGCCGCGCTGGGTGGGCAGGCAGCATGCGGCGAATGCAGTCGGATTGCAGATCGCGGTGGCGGGGACCGGATTCAGCCTTGTCCCGGCGGCGGCAGGTGTGCTCGCGCAGCATACCAGCCTTGAGGCCATCCCGCCGATGATCTTCTTCACACTTGCGATGCTGACCGTGCTGTATCAGGCCAATGAGGTGATCACGGCGCGCAAGCGGAAACGCCAGCCAGCATCGGCAGTCAGCGCGGATTGAGACAGTCCGTGATGCTCATCTCATGCCTTGCTGCGATAACCGCCCCTGATCTCGATCGGTTTCGAACGATTTGCGCTGGATCTAGGGATCGGCCTGGAAGAAGTGTATATTTGCTGGCTGGAAAATTATATTGAACAAGTGGTGGACTCTCTGGTTGAACTGATATGAATATGACCTATTTTAGAATAGCCAATGACTCTGATGCTGTGCGGGTGGATGATCTCGTCCAGCGGGCATATGCGAAGTATGTGCCGGTGATCGGATACGAGCCGAAGCCGATGCAGTGTGATTATCATACGCTGACGGCGGATGGGCGGGTGCATCTGCTGGTCGATGAAGAAGATGCACTGCTCGGCCTGATTGTCCTGTATGATGAGGGTGAGCAGATTTATATTGATAATGTCGCGGTGGAGCCTGCGCTTCAGGGCGGCGGACACGGTAAGCGTCTGCTGGATTATGCACAGAAGCTGGCACGCCAGCAGGGGAAGCAGCGGCTGACTCTGCTGACGAATGCGAAGATGCGATTCAACGTCGCGTTTTACAATCTGTATGGGTTTTACGAGACGCAGCGTGCGCCGGGGAATCATCCCGATTCGCTGCTGGTGCATATGGCGCTGGATCTGTAGGGATTTCAACACTACCTCTGCCCCCTTACAGGAGTAGGTATCTTATATAAATGGTGGACAACGACATGCAAGCATGTTTAGGCGTTGTCCCTACAAAGTACGGAACGTAGGGATAGGGCCGCATTGCTTGCAATGGCGCCCTGTCCGATGTGAATACCTGAACCGAGAATTAAATACCTGCCTTTGAGAGACTCCTGCCCCTCCCCAATTGCACCAGTGTTTCGCATGGCAGCCAATTGGAGAGGGTAGAACAAAGATCATGAACTAAATTTACAGAAAATGTAGGGACGCGGTACATGCTGGGCATGTCTGGCGCGCCCGACAATAACGAACAGGAAGCCTGACATGAACAAGACCGATCTGCATTATTCAGCGGAAGTTGAAGCGGCGCTGCATGAGGGGCGTCCGGTGGTGGCGCTGGAATCGACTGTGATCACGCATGGGCTGCCGTATCCTGATAACGCGGAGACGGCCTTCGCGATGGAAAATGCGGTACGGGCGGCGGGGGCGGTCCCGGCGACGATTGCCGTGCTGAAGGGCAAAATCACGGCGGGGCTGACGCGGGATGAGATCGAACGGCTGGCGCAGTCTGTGCCGGGAAGTGTGCGCAAGTGCAGCCGCCGCGATTTCTCGATTGCGGTTGGTCTGGGTGAAGATGCGGCGACGACGGTCGCGGGGACGATGATCGTTGCGGCGGCGGCGGGGATTCAGGTGTTCGCGACGGGCGGCATCGGTGGCGTGCATCGCGGACAGCCGTTTGATGTATCGGCGGATCTGATCGAACTGGGGCGGACGCCGGTGGCGGTGGTGTGTGCCGGTGCGAAGTCGATTCTGGATCTGCCGCTGACGATGGAAGTGCTGGAGACGCAGGGCGTGCCGGTGATCGGGTATCGGACCGATACACTGCCCGCATTTTTCAGCCGCAGCAGCGGGCTTCCGCTGGATGCGCGGGTGGAGACGGTGGAAGATGCCGCGAAGGTCGTGCAGGCGGCGCTGGCGTTGGGATTAGGTCACGGCGTGCTGATTGCCAATCCGGTGCCGGAAGAGGTGGCGATGGATGTGGAAGCGGCGGAACGCGCTATCCAGCAGGCGACGGACGAAGCGGCGGCGCAGGGCATCCACGGCAAGGCGGTGACTCCGTTTCTGCTGGCGCGTGTCGCGGAACTGACGGGCGGGGAGTCGCGTCGGGCGAATACGGCGCTGCTGGTCAACAATGCGACCCTCGCGGCGCAGTTGGCGGGGGAATTGGTGCGGGAAATGCCCGTTCAGGCTGGCAAGTAGGGAAGATGTCGGGGACGCGGTGCGTGTTGTGCTGCGTCCCTGGTGTGTGTGGGAAATTAATGCCTGCGTCCTGCGCGAACGTCTAAAGCGAAAGCCCTGCTATAATATGTGAACAGGAAACGAGCGAGAGTGTGATGCGATGACGACTGTGGAT
>CAYNDH010000100.1:0-16403 GCA_964395665.1 uncultured Anaerolineaceae bacterium | reverse complement strand
CCGCCCGCAGTGGTTAAGCAGTCAGCGGGCGATGACACAGCATCGCCCCTACACATGAGCGATTTTTGTAAATGTCAACACGCCCTAGTGAGAAATCCGATCTGCGTTCGCCGATAAACCTGAAATCTTCTACTCCACAATTACCTTCCCCAATAACACCCAGTTATCCTGATGCCCTTCGACCTCTGACAGCACCGGAATGCGTGTCACATCGGGATAGGTGTACCAGCCGACATAGACCTGATATTCACCCAGGGCGTCGCTGACGGTCAGGCCGATCTGTTCCGCCAGCACATCCCCGCGACGCTGTGCGCCGGGGGCCACATCGGATGCTGCGGCTTCGCCGCCGTTTGCGTCCAGCACCTTGATAAACCGGACGGTCTGCGCGTCGATGGGCTGATCGAATTCCCACCACAGATTGAGGAGTATCCCGCCATCGATGGCGTCTTTCGGCAGATGGAACGCCTGTAAAGTGATGCCAGCGCCAAATTCGACTGGGGCAAACGGCACAGTAGCATCCGCCTGCGGACCGTACAGGTCACTGACCGTCAGATCGCGCAGCTCACCGCTGCGGCAGCGCAGCAGATCAGGGTTGAGGATGGCTGGGCACGGCGGATCAATGCGGAAAGTCAGCGTGTGATACCCGGCTTCGAGCAGCAGCGGCACGGTGAAGTCAACACTGCCGGTTTCAGCCGCTTCGGCGTTTTCCGCTGTCCAGTGACGGACAGGATTTCCGTCAAGCAGCAGTGACACATCGCGGCCACGGGTCTGCAAGCTGCCAGCGGCATCTATCCAACCGGTGGATGGCACGTACAGGTACGACTCAAGCTGTGACTCAAGCGCGGTGTCGGATGTCAGCAGCGTGACGGCCTGTGATGCGGCGTCGGTATCGGCTACCGCGTCCGGCACTTCGAACAGGGCCAGCCGGTCATCTTCATATGATGGTGTGCCGAAAGCCGCCCGCAGCCGCTGATCGAGCGCAGCATCCATATAGGTTTTGTGCAGCAGGATGACATCGACTCCGGCGGCATCCAGCAGCGCGGGATCGAGTGTCTGTTCCAGGATCGTCAGTTTGGCGGGGCTGACCGGCGTCCGCCGCGTGACCTGTCCGGCGATCAGCGGTTTCTGATGCCATGTCTGCCAGTAGAGGCCCTGTTTGGCGGCCAGCAGATGGCCCCACGGCATATCCATTACGGCTCGCACCTCGTCGCGCTGATTCAGTGACTCTACGGCCTGCGGGACTTCTGCCGGGACGGTCGGATGCGGGAAGAATGCCTGATATTCGAACAGCGTAACCGCCATCAGGACGGCCAGGGCGATATGGGCACGTGATCCCCGGCCCAGCCAGCGCCACACGACGGCGGCCCCGTATCCGGCCAGCACTGCGACCGCTAATGCGAGTGTGAAGCCGAAACGTCCGGGGGTGCGTGCCAGACTGAAACCCGGCAGTTTGTACAGCGCGGCCCAGGGCGGCGTGATCGTCACCGGCAGGCCGTCGATCTCCATCACCAGCGGCTGATCAAAGATTTTCAGGACCGGGCCGAGCGCCAGCAGCCACGCGATCACGGCCAGCGCCAGCCACCACCGCGCCCGTGGAAAGCGCCACGCACCGATCAGGCTAAGCAGCAGCACGGCGATCCCAAGATAGGCCGAGCCTTCGGTCAGATTGATGCCGAGTACGCGGTGGGTGTAATCCAGTTCACCGAACAGCACATGCCCAAACGACGGCGTAACGATCGCCAGCAGATCCATGCTGAAGGGGATATAGCCGGTATCGCCGGTGTAGGTATCCGACGAGAAGGTATCGCTGAACACCGGCAGCACGAAGATCAGCAGCAGCAGACTGCCGACGATGCTGACCGCCAGCGTCCGCAGCAGGCCGCGCCAGTCCGCCCGCAGCGCCTGCCACAGGATGAATACGCCAGTGATGGGCATCAGCACGTAGATTAACTGGAGCGTGTGGCCGCTCGGTGTCAGCAGGAAGAACAGCACCGCCAGCGCAAACCAGCGCCGTGACGGATGCTCTGCCAGCCGGAACAGCGCATAAACGTACAGCGGTGCGCCCCACGCCACCAGCAGGCCGGCATGACCGCCGAACAGATGCCCCTGCATCATCGGCGCGGCCATATAGACCAGCCCGGCCAGCACCGCCGGGACACACAGCCGCTGCCCTGTATCATCAGCATTTTCACCGCGCAGCCACTGGCTCATCACCCAGCACATCGCCCAGCCGTTGAGCGCCATTGTCAGCAGGACGGTCAGGTTATAGGCGGATGCCACCGGCATGATGAAGGTGAACAGCCACATCGGGAAGAACTGAAGCGGATTGGCCCACAGCGACACCGCCGAGAATCCGTCCGGATAGCCGGAGAGCGTCTGCCAGAAGAGCGGCTCACCATTCTGGAGCGCGTATTTAAACCACCAGATATGATGCCCCATCTCATACACATCGCCGGTCGCATGGCCGATCATCTGTGACGAGACGTTCAGAATCAGCGGAAAGGTGATCAGGATCGCGGTGGCAAGGTAAAAGCCATATACGGCCAATGAAAGGCGTGACACTGGTTTCAAGTCAGGTTATCCGTCAGCAGTTGGTGTGGATAAATTCCGCAAAGAGCAGATCCGAAGATTGTAACGGCACTTTCACCGCCAGAGAACGGTTCACCTGTTCCGGCGGCCTATCCCCGGCCTTATTCTGTCTCAACAGGCTGAAACAGCGAGTTTTTCATGGTGGATTGACATACAGATTAAAAATCCGCAGAGTCATTTAAAAACTTTTAAATGATCGGGGGCGTATTACCTGACATTGTGCGATTCGCCGCCGAAAGGCCTCATTCATGAATACTCGTGGCAAGCTATCAACGTTCTACATCATCGTTCTGACCCAGACGCTGTCGCTCATCGGCAGCCGGATCAGTGGTCTGGCAATCGGTTTCCACATTTTCAACGAGACACAGGAAGCGACTCCGCTCACGCTGGTGATGTTCTTCTCCATACTGCCGATGGTGATCGCATCGAGTTTCTCCGGTGTGATGGCGGATCGCTGGGATCGCCGACTGGTGATGATCCTGGCCGATGCCGGGCAGGCGCTTGGCACGCTGCTGCTGTTTATCAGCTTTGCAAGCGGGTCATTTGAGCTGTGGCACCTGTACGTCATCGTGCTGATTCAGTCGATCTTCGGCGTGTTTCAGGGTCCAGCATTTCAGGCATCGGTCACGATGCTCGTACCGGAAGATCACCGCGACCGTGCAAACGCCATCCAGCAGTTGACCGGCCCGATGTCCGGGATTGCCGCGCCTGCCATCGCCGGTGTGATTTACGGTATGTCCGGCATCACCGGCGCGATCATGGTCGATCTGTCCACCTTCCTGATCGCGATGGTTATCATCTTTCTGGTCCGCATCCCACGCCCCATCCAGACCGAAGATGGCCGCCGGATGGCCGGTTCTGTCTGGAAAGAGATGATCGGCGGGTTCCGCTATCTGTCGGAGCGTCCGGTGCTGCTGGGACTGCTGCTGTATATGTCGCTTGTCAATTTCCTGCTCACCAGCGGCATGTCACTGCAAACCCCGTATCTGCTCGGTCGCACCGGCAGTGAGGAGACGATGGGCCTGATCCTGAGCGTGATGAACATCGGCGGCCTGGTCGGTGGGATCATCATCGGGGTATGGGGCGGCACCCGTCCGCGTATGCACACCATCATGCCCGGTATTGTGATCGCCGGTATCGCGCTGATGGTCTTCGGGCTGATGCGGCTTCCGGCTGGTATGAGCGCCGCGCTGTTCTTCGGCATGATGCCGCTGCCGATGGCGAATGCGCTGTTTATGTCGATCATGCAGGCCAAGGTCGCGCCGGATATTCAGGGGCGTGTCTTTGCCGCATTGAGTCAGGTGTCGATGATCCTGATGCCGCTCTCGTATCTGATGGTCGGCCCGCTGGTGGATCGTGTGATCACGCCGCAGTTGAGCCAGCCCGGATGGACGCCGCTTGCGCCGGTCTTCGGGACGGATGCGGGTGCGCCGTCGGCGGTGGTGATCGTCGTGTGCGGGGCGCTGGTCGCGCTGCTCTCGCTGGCGGTCTACGCGCTTCCGGCTGTCCGGCGGATGGAAGCGACCCTGCCGGATTACGTCACCGATCCTGAAGCGGCTGACGATCAGGCTGACGATCAGGCTGACGCGGTGACGGGCGGCCTTGCCGAAGTCGCAGTCTGATCAATCTCTGACAAAAGGTGTGCAATCGTCAGGTACGATTCGCAAAAATGCGGTACGGTAGTCAATGCACGGACAAAGCGCATTGACTGCCGGATCACCAGCCCGCCAGATCATCGGCTGACCGGTTGACCGCAGTCGCATGGGAGCTAAAGAAACTGATGATGTTTCGCCTTGTTGCAAAGACTGGTCTGGCATTTACGGTGATAGCAATCCTTGCGATTGTCGCAAGCCTTGCGCTCGGCAGCACACTTCCACAGGATTTACAGTATATCTGGTCCCTTCCCCGTCAGAACCGCTGGCAGACGGTCGCCAGCACGGCGCCTTTCCCGATCAATAATTTTCTTCAGACCTATTTTCGCGCACACAGCGATCAATGGTCTACGGTCGGGCTGTATTCCACCGCCCGCCGGTTGAATGTCACGCGCCAGCTTCCGATCACCACCCATGCCGCGATGTGGGATGCGGAAGGGCGATTCGCAGCGGTCACCGGCTCGCGCAATCAGATCGCACGCACCTATCAGATGTACTTCATGCCGGGGGATGGGCGCGTCCGCTGGCTGAAAACGGCTACCTCACAGCCTTTTTCACCGGATGGACAGTGGGCGGTGGTCCATCAACATAACGCTTCTGGTGAGGTCATCGGACTGAAGGCAGTCCCGGCAGAGCAGATCGACCAGTACACGACTCTGGATGAGAAAGCCACCTCTGCGCCCCAGTTGATCATGTGGTCAAGGGACAGCAGCGCCTTTCTGTACAGTTTGGGATCACCTTCCCGTTGGCAGCAGCATGTCATCCAGCCGACGGAAGTCCGGCTTTTCGATGTGCGCAGCGGCACCGAAAAGGTACTCGATGACCCGAATCTGGACATCGGTCAATACGTCAACACCTTTGGCGCTGTATGGTTCGAGCTGGTCCCCAAAGAGCAGCCGTTTACGGCTGAAATGCTCGTGGAACCCTACCGGCGCTTTACCACTGTCGTCCATGACAGTGAAACCGGGGCAGAGACAAAGATCTCCGATGAGGGGGTGACAGGGGCCACGTGGTCCGGTTCGCAGCGCTATCTGCTGTACTATGAAGATACGCCAACCATCACCGAAGGGCTGATGAACGCTGCTTCCCGGATATTTTCCAGTGGTCCAGCGATGGGCAGGTTACGGGGGCCAACACCGGTATGGCAGGACGCGCTGTATGGTGGGTCAGGCTGGTTTGTGCTGTATCATCCCAACAGCCGGATGCTGATCTCATCCACGCAGTTCACTTCGCAGTTCACCATGGGGAACCCGTATCAGTACGGTTATATAGGCTATGGCTATATCCCCGGTCCGGGCATCTACAGCTCTCGCTATGGTTACGGTTATGGCAGCGGTATGGGCGGCTCCACCGCGTACATTTTCGACCGTCAGACCGGTGAGACGTGGACTGCGGCTTCGAGCCGTATGTACGGCCCTCAATATATGGCCTACTGGCTGGAACAGACCGATATCCTGATGATTAACAGCCTCACCACGGGCAGCCAGTATTATGTGAAGCCCGGTGAAGAACCTAAACTGCTTCAGTATGGTGACAAGAATCTGGTCCTGACCTTCAATGGCGTGAGGACGCTGGCGACACCCGCCGCTGTACCCTCATCTGCCAATATCTCCGGCCCTCATTTCAGCGTGCCTTATGGTGGGATCATAAGCCAGCCGCCCATTCTGGGGCAGGCGATCATCCCTGAATACTATCTGGTCGACCTGATCAGAGACAGTGTGGAACCCGTCGCGTTTGAAAGCAATGAAGTCGCGGAAAATTTTGATTACACGCTGACGCAGCAGTATGGGATTGATGTCTCTGTCGTGTCGACAAGGATCTACAGCCCAAACATGACAGGCAGCAGCGGGCCGTATCCTTCAAATATCTATCTGCTGACCGAAGACGGCCTGATCCCGGCTGCAAAGAACTTCCCGGCGAATTATGTCCAGTCTTTTGGAATCGATGAAAACCAGTTCATCCTGGTGCCCAGGGTGAACCCCAGGCACATGCCATCCCAGCAGGAAGCACTGTATGTCGTCCGCCGTGATGGACAGTGGCAGGTGGAGAAGCTCGTCGCGAATTTCGCCGGTCTGATGAGCTGGCGGCCCCCTGAAGACACGGCCCCGGCATCGGATGCACCGGCCTCTGCTGCCGGGACAATTAATGTACAGCGTTTCCGCTGATCTTCGCCCGTTACTGACAGCACTCGCAAGGCTGGTGATCGTGCTGGGTGCTGTCAGCGTTGGGCTGGTGGTCGGGGCGCAGCTCATCGGCGCGGGATTTCCGCCGCGTGTGCTGGCCTATGTCGATATCGCCCCGCAGCAGTATGACCTCATCCTGCTGGATTTCGATCACCTGCTGCGGCTGCGTAAACCGCTTCAGAACGATGTCGGCCAGCTTCAGTGGACCGACCACCGGCTGATTGTGATGTCACCGGGTATCGAAGGACAGTGGGAAAGCTTCGACTCCTATACCGCGTCTTCACGTCTCGAAAACCGCCCCAGGTATGAATTCGGGTGGCTCTGGTCCCCGGATGAGCGCTATCTGGCCTACGCGGAGAATGATCCCGTGACCGGACGCTATTCCCTGTTGATCGAAGATACACACACCGGCAGCGTCGATAAACTGGCGCATATTCAGAATGCGGGACATCTGCCGCTGGCATGGTCGCCAGACAGCCGGAGGTTGATCTATCAGCTTCAGCCGCTGACAGGCGCGGCCAGCCTGTACCTTTACGATCCCGAAACGGGGATGCGCCGCCCGATTTCAGAACGAGCCAGCGAGCCGGTATGGTCCCCCGACGGCCAGCGCATCATGTACACCTATTCCGGCACCAGCTTATTCGACGCCCGCATCAGGATCTATACCCTGGCGACGCGTGAGCATCACAATCTGCTCGGAGATGACACGAATCATCAGCGGAAGGCGGTCTGGTCACCGGACGGCGCGTGGATTGCACTGACCTATAATAATGCGCTGGCCGTTGTGCGGGACGATGGCACCGATCTGCATGTCCTCACCACGCCGTTTTTCGGGTTTCCTCCGCAGTGGTCACCCGACAGCCGCAGCCTGATCTTTCTCGGTGGCGCCGGTGCGCCAGTGCTTTATCAGATCCGCGATGTGCAGGCGGCCATTGCCAGCAGACGCGCCAGCGGCAGCGCCGCCGGTCAGCCGCCGACAGTGGATTCGGTCCGCATACTGGATCAACTCGTCTTCGGCGTGTCTCCGCTGTGGAAGCCGACAACGACGACAGTACAGCCGTAAAAGCGTGCTACAATGAGTCTTCAGGGTTCAGGCTCCTGAAAATTCGAATATCCGTTGTCCGCTATCCGCTATTCGCTATTTGCTATCCGTTATTCGCTATTTGCTATCCGTATCTTCCGATGATCAGTAAAGGTGCGTAGATCATGCTACCCTCCAGGATGCAGCAGGTTTTGCAGGCGCAGGCAGCAGCAGAAGGTGAACTGCTGGCAAAACAGAACGTGATCGGAGTGGCTGTTGGATTCAAGGAATCCGAAGGCGTTGTCACCGATCAGCTTGCACTGATCGCGCTGGTCAAAGCGAAAAAACCCTTATCTGAACTTTCCAACACCGATCTTGTCCCGCAGACGGTTGACGGCGTCCGCACGGATGTTTATGTCGTCGGTGATTTACGCGCTCAGGGCGTGGCCGGTGATCCCAGGACGCGGTATCGTCCGAATATCCCGTCGGGCGTGAGCATCGGCCATACCGGGATTACTGCCGGGACGCTTGGCACGGTGGTCCGCGACCGCCAGACCGGGGAACTGCTGCTGCTTTCCAACAATCATGTCTTTGCAGACAGCAATGACGGCAGGCAGGGTGATGCGATTCTTCAGCCCGCGCCGCTGGACGGCGGCAGTCAGCCATCGGATATTGTGGCAAAGCTGGACCGGTTTGTGCCGCTGCGGTTCGTCGAAGATGCCAACCGGCCCGACCAGCCCGGCCCGACGCCGATCCCGACTGATCCCAATGCGCCCGGCTGTCTGGGGTTTTTCGTCGCCATCACCAATCTGATCGCCGGCCTGACCGGATCGCAGCAGCGGATCACGGTCACGGATTCAGGGGCGCCTGCGTCGGCTTATTCCGCACAGGCCGAAGGACAGCTCTCCAACCCGCCGACGATTACCGCCGGTACCGGTAAGGCGATGACTGCAACACAGGCGCTCACACCGGATAACGCCGTTGATGCAGCGCTGGCGAAACCGATTCCGGGTTCCAATATCACTTTTGACACCAACATCCTCAATATCGGCCCGGTTTCCGGCACGAAAACACCGGTGCTGGGCGCGACCGTCCGCAAGAGTGGGCGCACAACCGGCCTGCGTCAGGGGCGCATCACGCTGCTGAATGCGACTGTCAATATCACCTATGATACGAATCGTGGGGCGCGCACGGCACGCTTCACCGGGCAGGCGATCTGTGAGCCGATCAGCGAAGGCGGTGACTCCGGTTCGCTGGTGGTCGATGGCACCGAGAACAAGGCCGTCGGGCTGCTGTTCGCCGGATCGCCGGTGGCGACGATCTTCACACCGATTGACACGGTGCTGGCAGCACTCGATGTTATGATCTGACCGGAGAAGCAGCGAATCATCTCGACACCTGCGACGCCGCGCCGGGGCCTGTGGCTGGATCATTCCAACCAGACAGTGGATGAAACCGCTGACGAAATTCTGGCGCGGCTGTCGGAATCCGTGATCTGATATACGGACTGCCTTCCTATGCATCTGATGCCGGTTTTTGCGTTAAAATAGAAAATTGGCAGTCGGATCACCGTGTACTGTGGCTGAAGCGTGACAGCAGCCTGTCTGATCCGGCTCATGTGAAATTTTCTATCTGGACGTGTATGGATATTATTGATTATTTTGCGCTGGAACGGCTTTATCTGGAGCGTCGCAGACGCCGCCAGAAGGTCCACGTCGTCGCGCAGATTGATGGCTTCCCGCGTGAGGGCAAACTCCTGAAGGAACACGAAGGCCGCTGGCTGATCGACTTCTATCCCTATGAGGATGAAGAACGTTTCATCCCCGGTGAGCGCATCTACCTGACGATCCGGGAATTTGAGATCCACCCGATTGACCAGCAGATCTTTAATCAGCACCTGGAAGCAATCTATCAGGAATTACTATGACCCTTCCCACCAGTTCGCAGCCCACCACGCCGGCCAATGCATCGCCGGCCAACGCATCGTCGGCCAATGCATCGCCGCCGGAGAGCGCCAAACCAACACTCGAAACCTATGCCCTGCCGCTGCATCTTGATGAGATGTGGCCGACCGATGGCGGATTTCAGCGCCCGCCGGAAGTCCCGCGCTGGCTGATCGGACTCGCACGGCTGATCCTGCGGCTGGGACGCTGGCGGCTGTATGGTCAGGTCCCGGATGTCCCGAAGATGGTGCTGACGGCGGCTTACCACACATCGAACTGGGACGGCTTCTGGATGCTGGTGACGGCCTTCGCCTTCGGTGTGCGCCCGACATGGATGGTCAAGATCGAATGGATTCGCGGACCGCTCGGCGGTCTGATGAAGTTCTTCGGCGGCCTGGGGATTGATCGCAGCCACAGCCGCGATGCCG
Source organism: uncultured Anaerolineaceae bacterium (assembly GCA_964395665.1). GTDB lineage: Bacteria > Chloroflexota > Anaerolineae > Aggregatilineales > Phototrophicaceae > JAEZAF01. Next base: position 6,587 of record CAYNDH010000100.1, on the reverse strand, counting down.
TTCAGCAGACCGCTGACCTGATCCGTCAGCATGAGCGGATTGTGCTGGTCATCTCACCGGAAGGTACGCGCCGCCATACCGATCACTGGAAAACCGGTTTTTACTGGATCGCCCATAACGCGGAAGTACCGATCGTCTGCGGCTTTCTCGATTACGGCAGCCGCCGCTTCGGGATCGGCCCGGCGCTGATGCCCTCTGGCAATATCGACGCCGATATGGAGACGATGTGGGATTTCTACCGCAATACCACGGCGCGCTGGCCGGAAAAGATCAGCACCCTGCGGCTGCGTCCCAGCCAGTCACAACAGGGGCGGCAATCCCGTCAAGGCCAGCAGGCACAGCAAGGCCAGCAGGTACAGCAAGGCCAGCAGGTACAGCAAAGCTCGCCAGATCAGCAGGCACAGAATTCGGCCAATGACTGACCTGCTGCCGCTGATTGAGTGCGATTTCTGGACGGCGCTGGATCAGCTTGTAGCTGACTCCGTCATCGTCATTGACCGACCGCGACAGACGCCGCATCCGTCGTATGATGCGGTGATCTATCCGCTGGATTACGGTTATCTGCGCGGGACGACCAGCACGGATGGCGGCGGCATCGACCTGTTTATGGGACAGAACACAGCGGATGAAAGCGCAGCGCCCGTCAGCGCCGTGATCTTCACCGTCGATCCCATCAGGCGCGACTCGGAGATCAAGCTGCTGATCGGCTGCACTGATGATGAGATCGCCGCCGTGCAGCACTTCTTCACCGAGTCGCTTCATCTGCCGCACATGCTGGTGCGCCGCGCACTGGCCCCGCCTTCTGCCCTGTTAACCCATTGAAAGCACATCGCCGTTTCGATGAACCAGCCTGAAACCCGCATTTTCATCAGCTATAAACGTGAGGACGAAGCCTTCGCCCGAGCGCTGCGCGAGCACCTTCTGGCCGCAGGTTATGGCGTGTGGATGGATGTTTTCGACATCCCCAGGGGGGCGGTCTGGACGGATGCCATCGAGCAGGCCCTGCGCACCTGTGATGTCGTGGTGGGGGTGATGTCGCCGCGCTCGGTCGAATCACGTAATGTCAAAAACGAGTGGGACTGGACGATCGTCAACGGCAGCCTGTTCAATACCCGTCTGCTGCTGGTGATGCTGGAAAAATGCGTCGTCCCGATGAATTACATCAGCCTGAATTATCTCGATTTCATGGCGGACCGCGACACCGGCTTCAGACAGCTCGAACGCGCCCTGCTGGCGCACATCCCAACCATTGACGCTCCGCAGGAAACGGCAGACAGCACTGATCTGACCGATCCCTATACCGCATACCTGCAAACACTCTATGACCGCATCGACCATACGCTGAATCATATCCTGCTGCCGTCGCTGCGCGGTGAAGGTGATACACCGGAGCCGATCCCGTTACAGCTACGGGTGACACCCGGCGCAGTTGATGACAGCAAACCGGCAGATACTCCAGCCGCAACCGCACAGCAGGCCGTGTCTGATCCGCTGTTCGCCAGTCTGGGGATCGAGCCGCCGACCTTTGCCAGCACGCCCGACGGCACAGGCGGTCAGAATGACAGCCAGAACAGCCACCCGTCCGCACCAGCGGTGTATGACATTTTCGCGCAGGCCGTGCAGCATTACGACAGCCGTCTGCTGCTGCTTGGAGAACCCGGCGCGGGTAAAACGGTCACGCTGCTGCACTATACCCGTGATGCTATCGTGCGGCGGCGTCAGAATGTCAATGCACCGCTGCCGGTTCTGGGCCTGATCGCCACATGGGACGGTCACAGCGCATTAGCAGACTGGCTGGCGCAGTCCTACGGCGCACCGCACGGCGTCGCCGCCCTGATCCGTGATGGCAGGGCGCTGCTGCTGCTGGATGGCCTGGATGAACTGCCGCCAGACAGCGCTGAAGTCAACGGACAGCGCAATCTGCGGCAGCGCTTCATCGAGCGCCTGAATACTGCTGCGGATCACACGCGCAGCGCGATCATCGTGTCCTGCCGCGCACAGGATTACGCCGAGATGTTCCCCACCGGGGCCAGCAGCGCAGCGCGTCCGCATCTCAACGGCGCGGTGACCCTCCAGCCGATGGATGAAACGCAGATCGGGCGTTATCTGCACACCCTGCCGGAGCTTCAGGCGGCCATGCGGCGCGATAGCAGTCTGCGCCAGTTTTTGCAGACACCGCTGCTGCTCAGTTTTTTCGCCTTCGCCTATGACGCGATGAGTCCCGATGAGCGCCGCCAGTTCGATCTGCTTCAGCGCTCGGTGACCGATCACAATACATCCAGCCGCGAACTGCGCGACCGGATCTTCATGCTGTATGTTGAAAAGCGCTATGCACACGAACAGCGCAAGCATCCGCATACGCCGCCTGGCTTCGGGCTGGATGAAGTGAAGACACATCTCGGACGGCTGGCGATGTACAACGCCGCCAACATCCGTGCGACGTCCAATCTGTTCCGGCGCGATCAGTTCAGCGGCATTGTCCCGGATGCGCAGCTTGATCGCTTTCTCGAACTGGCAACCGCGCTGAATCTGCTGATTACCAGCGACGCCGTTCACCGTCAGACGTACCGTTTTATTCACCTGCTGCTGCGTGATACGCTCGCATGGCGTTACAGCCGCGACCACGTGCGCGATCTGTCACTGCATCTGGAAAAGCGCGGTTTTGCGGACGAAAACCCGATTCTGGCGCTGGGGCGTCTGGATGATCCGCGTGCATATGAGCCGCTGGCGGATGTCCTGCTTGATCCGCGTGAAGCGCGGGTGCTGCGCTGTTATGCGGCGTCGGCGCTGGCGATGCTGGGGGATGCACGGGCCTATCAGCCGCTGTCTGAAGTGCTGCTGCGCGATGACGATGATAACGATGTGCGCGTGGGAGTCAGTTCGGCGCTTGCCAAATGCTTCGAGCAGCAGGCCATCGAACCGCTGACGCAGGCACTGCGCTCGAAAAGCGCGGTTGTGCGTGAACACGTCGCCAGTGCGCTCGGTCTGCTGCGGGATGCGCGTGCTGTGCCTGCGCTGATTGTCGCACTGAACGACGGAAGCTGGAAAGTCCGCAGCAGCGCGGCGCGGTCGCTCGGTGTGCTGAACGATTCGCAGGCCGTCGAACCGCTGATCGCTGCTTTTGCTGATCCGCACAAGTACGTCCGCTGTGATGTCGCCCGCGCCCTGAGTGATCTGGCCGATCCGCGTGCGATTCAGGTGCTGGCCGCCGGTCTGGGGGATGCAGAGAGCAAGGTGCGTTCAGCGGCACAGCTCGCCCTTGAGCGCATCGGCACGCCAGAAGCACTGGAAGCGGTGCGCACAGGGCGCCAGAAGAAGCCGCGCAGGGGGTAGCAATACCTGTTAGAGGGAAAGCGAGAAGAACAGATCATGATGCGCATTCCGGTAGGGACAACGCCTGCGTTGTCCGCCGCTTGACATTCCTCCCATATGGCAGTCACACAAGCCATCCCCTCGCAACGTTGTAGGGGCGGGATTGAATCCCGCCCGCTGTGCCTTACCCCACTGTCTGCGCCAGTTCGATCACCTGTGCCAGTGACGGCAGCGCCGGGATCGCGCCGCGTTCGGTCGTCGTCAGCGCCCCGACCGCGTTTGCAAAGTGGATGATCTGCGGCAGCGCCATTGGATAGGCCGCACCGTAATTCAGAATGCCGTACAGCATCCCGGCGACAAAACCATCACCCGCGCCGGTAGTGTCAATCGCTTTCACGCTGTGGCCGGGGATATGCGTCACGCCGTCCCGTGTGACTGCCGTTGCCCCGTTCGCCCCACGGGTGATGATGATCAGCTCGGTGACATCCCGCCACAGGTCATAGACGCCTTCGTCGGCGGGTTTGCCGGTCATGAATTCGACTTCATCTTCGCTGATCTTGACCAGATTGGCGTAGCTGAAGCCGATCCGCATCCCGGAACGCGCATCATCGGCGTTTTTCCACAGGGCCAGCCGCAGATTAGGATCATACGAGATCCGCAGGCCGTGATCACGGGCATACTGCACCGCTTCGATCGTCGCGCTGCGCGTTGGCTCACCGATCAGGCTGATGCTGCCGAAGTGAAAGACCTTATAGGCGTCGATCAGCCTGAGATCAAGCTGGCCGGGGCTGAGCAGCATATCCGCGCTGGGATGGCGATAAAATGCGAAGCTGCGTTCGCCGTCATGCTGTAACGAGACGAAGGCCAGCGCCGTCCGTGCTTCGGATGTAACGCGCAGGCCGCTGATATTGACGCCTTCATCGCGCAGCACACCCGCCAGATAATGCCCGAAAGGATCATCCCCCACCTGACCGAGAAACGCAGCATCCATGCCCAGACGGGCCGCCGCCGCCGCGACATTGGCCGGTGCGCCGCCGGGGGCCTTCCTGAACGTGTCGGCTTCGCCAACCTCGACACCGGTCTGCAATGCAACAAAATCAATCAGCAGTTCGCCCATGCAGATCACGCTCATATCGCATTCCCCTTTAGTAAGCTGTGAGATTTCCTAGAATGGATTGTGGCATGAGAAGGCCGGTTCGTGCAATTTTGCGCCGAACCCTGGAATTAAAAACAGACACAGGCTGAGTCTTACCGCCTGTGTCTGTTTCCGCTGTCGATGAAAAGCGAACTGCTCAACACGTTATCGGAATATCAGCCCACCGGCACCAGATTCGCTTCGATCTGTGCGCGGTGCGGTTCAAGGAACGGCGGCAGCGCCAGACGCTCACCGAGCGATTCGATGGGTTCGTCCACACTGAAGCCGGGTTCGTCCGTCGCCAGTTCGAACAGGATGCCGTTCGAAATGCGGAAGTACACCGACTGGAAGTAATAGCGCTCCACCACGCCGGAATGCCGCACGCCGAGTTCGTTAAGCTTATTGATCCATGCGTCGCGCTCGGCTTCATCACGCATACGGAACGCAACATGATGCACACCGCCATAACCGGGGGCGGCGCGTGGGGCGTTGCGCTGTTCGGTTACATGGACTTCCTTACCGGGGCCGCCGCCGTCCATGGCGTATATCGACACCTGATCTTCGGGATCATCGAGACTCGGCAGCGTGGTCACTTTTTCGAAGTTCATCAACTGCGCGAAGATCGGCTCGAACGGCTCCAGCCGTGGCACGGACAGCGCGACCGCGTAAAAGCCGCGAATGGCAACTTCCAACGGGACGCCTGCGCCGTCCCAGAGTTCGCCTTCGTAATCGGCGCCGTGATCATCGACCAGTGTCAGGCGCTGGCCTTCGAAGTCTTCAAAGCGGATGAGGCGGTGTCCGTCGAATTCCTCAATATCGTTATGCGTCACACCGTACTCGTCAAAGCGGGCCAGCCAGTAATTCAGGGCAGCATCACCATTGACGCGGAACATCGTATTCGCAATGCTGTCGGTGCCGCGCTGCGCTGGTGGCGTCTGCGGCCAGTCGAAGAAGGTCATATCCGTGCCAGGTGTGCCGAGCTTGTCCGCATAGTACAGGTGATACGCGCTGACATCATCCTGATTGACGGTCTTCTTGACAAGGCGCAGGCCAAGCGTCCTGGTGTAGAAATCGAGATTGTCTTTGACTTTTGCTGTGACGGCGGTCACATGATGGAGGCCGTGAAGCTGCATGAGTTTTCGCTCCTTACCTGATTGCATCACTGTGGAAATGAACAGATGCTGTTCGATGTTTAATCATTTGACATCGAACAGATGGCTATTGTCAATGAATGTTGCATAGCAGAATGCAGCATTAGCAGTGAGTGCAGAAATATGGCGTGACTCTGCATTCCCAAAAGGCATGAGATGGCGTTCATTCCGTGCATTGATCACAAAGACAATCCTGCTATAATGCCTGTGAAAGTTCATTAAGGACATCGAAGGTTCACATCATGCCGCCTATCTCTTCCATGCAGCTTATCAGCGTGAACGTCGGTAAACCGACACCCATCATCACCAAATCCGGTCTCACCGGTATCTACAAACGGCCATCGGACGCACCGGTCTTCATCGGACCATTTGGCCTGACGGGAGATACAATTTCTGACATCAAACATCATGGTGGGCTGGATCAGGCGGTCTATCTTTTCGGCATGCCGGACTATGCGTGGTGGTCTGCCGAACTGGACAAGGAACTGCATCCGGGGATTTTCGGCGAAAACCTGACGCTCACCGGACTCGAAAGCCCCGCCTATAACGTCGGTGATCGCCTGCATTTCGCGGAAGTCGTCCTGGAAATCACCGGCGCACGTGTCCCGTGTGTGACACTGTCTACCCGCATGGGTGATCCCGGCTTTGTGAAGCGCTTCCGCCATGCCGAGCGCCCCGGCCTCTACTCCCGTGTGATTAAAACCGGCCATATCAGCGCCGGAGAGACTGTCACGGTGGAGCGTTATGCTGGCCCGACGGTTAATGTGCTGGAAGGCTTCCGCCTGTGGTTCCGTGGACATCCGACCGAAGCCGAGATTCTCCGGATGCTGGCCGCCCCGATTGACATCCGGTCCCGCCGGTATTTTGAGCAGGAACTTGAGGCACTCCGTCAGCCTGCTGAATCACAATAGCCGGTTGTCTGTTTGTCTCTAAGAATACAGGAATCAAAAACGGGATGGCCGAAACCATCCCGTTTTTTGATCTGATTT
>CAYNDH010000099.1:3943-16419 GCA_964395665.1 uncultured Anaerolineaceae bacterium | reverse complement strand
CCCAAGCTTGCCAAAAGGTCTTTCTTTTTGCAAAAACAGCCAAAGTCCAGGGACGCCCGACGGGGCGTCCGCGTTATCCCGAAACAGAAAGATAAATCACAACGCCCACGCTGCGGATGATTGCAACGTGGGCGCTTTGTTGTCTGGCGGACACGCCGCTGCGTGTCCCTACGATATGGATATTAATCCTCTGGCAGTGTCGGGCAGATTTCGCCGGTCTGCGGTCTGGTGTTGTCGGCACGCACCCAGCCATAAATCTCGGACTGATCGACCGTCACACGGACACGGTACCAGATGCGCCCGTCATCCTCTCCGCGTGCCTGTTCGGTGACTGCCATCGCCGTAAAGGGCGGAATTGTCCCGACCTGCGGCGAAATGGTCGTCGCACGGGCGCGGACAAACAATCCCTGATCGTTGATCGAGATCAGTCGGCACAGCACTTCCGGCGTGGGTGTGATGCTCGGCGTCAGCGTGGCCGTGGGCGTATCGGTCGGTGTCAGGGTATCAGTCGGCGTGTGGGTCAGGGTCGGCGTATCGGTCGGCGTGGCGGTGTCAGTCGGTGTGGCCGTATCGGTCGGCGTCAGGGTTTCGGTCGGAGTCAGCGTATCGGTTGGCGTCGCCGTCTCGGTGGGCGTATCGGATGCCGTCGGCGTCATACTCGGCGTCAGGGTTTCGGTCGGAGTCAGCGTCGGCGTGGCCGTGGGCGGATACAGCACCGGCAGCCACGCATCACGGGTGAAAAGCGCCCCCAAACCGAGCAGGATGATGATCCCGCCGATGATGCCGACCATCAGCAGCGACCGTCCGCGCTGGCGGCGGCGGATGATATTCTCCAGCCGGTGGATCTCGGCACGGCGTCCCAGAATACGGAACGGATCGTCGCGCATCCCTTCCATCCACGTCTGCGCTTCGGCGATGTTGCCATCTTCGACCGCCAGTTCAGCGCGTTCCATATAGCGCGACAGCAGATCGTTGACCATATTCCGGTAGCGGTCATCCTGTGCGAAGTCCCGCAGACCGGCCAGCATGGTCCGCGCCTGCGAGATCTCCTGATCGAAGTTCTGGGCGATCAGTGAGGCGGCGCGTTCGATCGTCTGGCGGGCACGCTGCATCTCGCCGGACATGCTGCGGGCCTGAAGCACCAGTTCGGAGATCCTGGCGTCGCCGGGGTCCAGTTCGACGCCGAGTTCAAGCATCCGCTGTGCTTCATTGCTCAGGGCGAGCTTTTCATCAATCGAGACGGCATTGGCAGCCCGTGTCAGCGCACCCTGGGCCTGATCGATAATCTGCGCCTTGATGCTGTTCAGGCGGTTATTGGCCTCACCCTGAAGCTGACCGATGCGCTGGCTGTTGGGCAGAAGCTGACGCACCCGCGCCAGAATGCCGAGCGCGTTGCGAAGCTGCGCCGCCTGATCGGTCAGGGAGCCGCTCAACGTGCTGATCTGGACCGCCGCCTGATCCGCGTCCTGCTGCACGCGGCGGATCGTCTCGATGCGCTCTTCAGTCTGCGGATCATTCGGGACGACACGCAGCGCACCTTCGTATTTGCGGAGCGCTTCGCTCCAGTTATCCGTCGCCAGCAGACGATCTCCGTCATTGACCAGTTCACGCGCCAGCGCCAGATCCTGAATATCGAGCATCGCCTGCTCGGCATCTTTCCAGCTTAAGATCCCGCTGCGCTCGGCCAGATCACGGGCTTCGCGATAGAGGCGCTCGGCATCTTCATAATTTCCGGCGCGTTCCAGTGATTTGGCGCGGTTGTACGAGACACGGGCATCAAACGGGATGCGATGATCCGGCACGACGCCGCGAATCAGGTTATCTTCGGATTTCTGGCGATATTCGAGCGCGGTCGGGTTGCCGGGTTGAAGCGTCAGGATACGGTTGGCGGTCTCAATCGTGATCTGATAATCACCGGCATAGTAAGACTGGGTGAGGTCGGTCAGCAGATCATCGACATCGGCGCTCAATCCGCCGGACAGGGTGGACATGCCCTGCGTCTGTGTCTTGCGGCGGCGGTCGCCCGCACCACTGCGCCCGCCATCGGCACGCGGCTGATTCTCTGGCGCGGGATATCCGGCAGAAGTCGGGAAGCGCGGCGGCACTGGCAGGTCGGAGTCGTCCGCCTGTCCCGGTCGCCCAACGGCGCGATTGGTCCGCGTCACCAGTCCCGGCGGCGTCGGCGATCCACCGGAGACAGGGGGCATGGGGCGCAGCGGGCCGCTGTCGTCGGCATCATCGACATCGCCGTCAAAATCATCGGCACCATCGGCTGATGAAGCAGCAGTGCCGGGATCATCATGGGCCGGTGTCCGCTGGACGTTATAGCGTGTAAACAGATCAGAGACGCGGTGATGTGCCTGATCATTATGGGCGGCGGCTTCTTCCAGCAGTTCGATGGTCTCCGGGTCACTGGGATTGACGCTGAGTGCCTGCGAGAGAATATCAATCGCCTCATCAATATCATCTTCATCACCGGCAATTTCGATGCGGATACGCGCCCGGCGTAACAGGCCGCGCACGCTGGCCGCCGATGCGGTGGTTGATTCGCGGCTGCCTGCATCTCCACCAGCAGACGCCCGAACCGTTTCCGCGAAAAGACTTTGTGCAGCGCTCTCATACGGCGTATTCTTGGCATCCGCCAGCAGATCACGGGTGGCGTGTTCCACATCGATGATCGAACGATCGCTTCGGCCCGCCTGAATATCGGCCAGCGCCTGCCGCAAATCGTCGAGACGTTGTTGAAGATCAGTCATGGTTACACCTTTCTAGAGACCATCAAAATTAACCTAATATAAAGAGAGCGACAAGTGGCAAAGGTACTGGATGGCAGGAACCGGGTTACACCGGCCATTTATGTAAACGTGCTATAATAAAATCGTACCCTTACACGGTCGCCACTGTGAACCGAATCAACACAACCAACAGAAATGACTATGACTGATACCACTGAATGGCTGAGCCTGCGCGGGGCGGCTGATTTGCTCGGCGTGCATCCCGCAACCGTGCGCGCATGGGCTGATAAAGGTGATCTCCCTTCGCGGCGCACACCGGGCGGACACCGCCGCTTTCGGCGCACTGATGTCGAGCAGATGGCACAGAATCAGCCGGAGATGCAGCCGATCGAACTTCAGGTGATTTTACAGAATGCGCTCGGTCAGACGCGGATGCGTGTCGGTGAGGGGAAGCTCAGTGATGCGCCGTGGTATGAGGCGATGAGCGAAGAAACGCGCCAGATCCTGCGGACGCAGGGCCGCGAAGTGCTGGAAGAACTGCGCCGCTATCTGAGCGAAGGCGCACCGGACAGCCAGCTTTCCAGCGCGATCAAACTCGGCGAACGCTATGCCGCCCGTCTGCTACAGGATGGACTCACCCTGCCGCAGGCCATGCGCGGCTTTATCTACTTCAGCGATTTTGTGATCAACTCGATCCTGACATGGCTGGAGATCACACCACGCTCCGCCACCGAATGGGGAACGATGCTGAAGGATGTCAACACCTTCGCCGATGCCATGCTGCTGTCGATTGTCGAGTATTACGAGAATGACGAAGGCGACGAATAACCGTCTGCTGATAACTACCTGCTGATGTCCAGTCCCAACCCTCAAATCAATGACAATCCCGGCGCTGATCCGGCATGGGTAGCGCTCAGCCTGCTGAAGTATGTCGGCAGCAAAACACTGCGGGCGCTGCTGAAGCACTTCGACGGTGATCTGGATGCCGTGCTGAAGGCCGATGCTGCTGCACTTCAGCAGGTTCACGGCGTCGGTGGCAAAATTGCGGCTGCGATCCGGGCAATTGATGTGCAGGCGACCGCACGCGCCATGGCACGCTGGCAGGCCGCCGGTGTGCGGATCGTCCCGCTGGATGATCCCCTGTACCCACCGCGCCTGCGTGATCTGGATGATGCACCGCCGACGCTGTTCATACGCGGGATGAGCAGCCCGCCGCATAAGCTGCGGGCGATTGCCATCGTCGGCACGCGGACGCCGAGCCGTGACGGGGCGATCACCGCGCACAGGATCGCGTCGCAGTTCGTCGATGCCGGTTATACGCTGGTCAGTGGGCTGGCGCTGGGGATCGATACGCTGGCCCATCGCGCCGCCCTTGACCGCGCACAGCCCGATACCGTCCGCACGCTGGCGGTGCTGGGCAACGGTGTGCTGAACATCTATCCGCCGGAAAATGCAGTGCTGGCACGCGGGATCATGGCGAATGGGATGCTGATGTGTGAAGTCGCGCCGGATGCAGCCGTCAGTGCGGCGGGGCTGGTGGCACGCAATCGGATTATCACCGGCCTGTGCGAACGGGTGATCGTGATCGAGAGCGAAATCGGCGGCGGCGCGATGCACGCGGCACGTTTTGCGCTGGCGCAGGGGCGCAAGGTCTACACACCGGATCTACCGGCCAGCGGCAATCAGTGGCTGCTGGCAAACGGGGGGCAGTTACTCTCACCGGATGACTGAGACAGACCTAAACAGATCCTTGAATGAAAAAGCACTGACCGGGCGGCCAGTGCTTTTTTGTCTCTGTGGCAGGTTCGATTTACTGGGCCGTCAGGCTCAATGCATCGTAGAAGACCTTGCCCTTGGTGCTGTTGTTCTTCACCACGACCTTGATCTTATCAATCGGCGCCGTTACGGTGGTGGTCAGCATGGGCTGGAAGCTGTTCAGCGGGATATAAACACCGCCGGTTACCGCGTTGATATTGACCGTGATCTTGCTCTTCGGCGTCACACCATCGGCATATTTCACAACGATTTTCACCTTGCTGCTGACCGCGCCCCTGGCATTCACATAACCGCTGAAGGCGAGGCTGTCGCCAGCATTCACGCCGCTGGTGATCGTCTGCTGGATCTTCGCATTCTCCCCTGCGCTGCCCTTGAACATGAAGGCACAGTTACCGGTGTGTGCGAAGACCTTTGATTTTTCCGGCTTGTTGCATTTCACCTTGTCGCCGGTCGGATTTTTGATATTCCAGCCTGCGGCATTACTTTCAAAGCCACCGTCGGTCAGCAGTTCAGTGCTGGGGACCAGCGTAACGTCCCTGTAGGCGTGGACTTTTCCCGCATTGGCATCCGCATAGGGCGCACCGGCCAGCAGTTCACCTTCATGCAGGCTGAGATCGATACCGAAACCGCCACCTACTGCCGGGATCTTGTCATGCTGCACCCAGACGCTGCCATTCCATTTGAAGATGTAAACCGAACCCAGACCGGCTTCATCCACCGCACTGCCAATCACCAGCGTATCATCCTGTACGGCATAGCTGATCCCGAACCCATCATTAGTAACGCCATCACTGGGCGTCATTTTCTGCTGCTGGGTCCAGACACCACCGACCTGTCTGAAGACATAAACAGCGCCTGCATCGTCGAGATCCCCCAGGATCAGCACCTGATCGCCGAGATCAAGAATACGCCCGCCAAAGCGGTCATTCACGCTAAGATCAGTGGCGACAAGGGTATCAATCTGCGTCCATGCACCGGCATTTTTCTCAAAGAGAAGAACAGAACTCATCCCACTATATAAAACATTACTGACGAATGCCCGATTGCCCCGGATCGACAGCCCAATCGTCGCATCTGTCGTGGTGAATTTGTGTTCATACTGCCACAGGCCGTCCTGTAAACGATAAAGAAAGGCGCCGAGACCTGCATTCGAACCGATGAGCATCTGATCCCCGGCAGGATCAATACGGATCATCGCGCCAAACTCACTGTCAACTGGAAGGGTGGGCTGAAGTTTCTGCACGTGTACCCAGTTTCCACCGACGTCACGCTTGAAGACGTACACCGCCCCCTTTGAATCACTTTTCAGAGATCCGACCATGATCAGATCCCCCAGGATGGCGACGTTGATACCAAAGTTGTCGTCAGCAGCGCCATCAGCGGCGGTCAGAATAACAGGTGAACCCCATGCACCGCTGGCATCCTGCGTATAGACGATTGCGGCACCCTTGCCAGCACGCAGTGGAGCGCCAACAACCAATACATTACCCTCACGAGCAAGGTCAACACCAAATCCCTGATCACCGGCGATGACAGGGGGGATGATCTGCTGCGTCGGAGTGAATGCACGTGACATCCCACGGATGCCGGCAAATGACGCTGGATCAGCGGGCAATGCATTCGCTGGGTTCAGCAGACCGGGCAATAACGCGTGTGTCGTCAGCCGGTCTGAATCGGGCTGCGATTGTCCTGACAATCCGGGCAGGGGCAGCGGATCGCCATCCTGCGCCATGACAGGCGATATGCCTAAAATGAGCAGGAATGCGATCAGTGAGTAAAATGAGAGTCTGGAAAAAAGGTGCTGCCGTTTCATCAATGAACTCCAATGGATAATAGAGTAGGCCTGTAACACTACTACGTTATTACATAATCGTTCCCTCATGTTGTAAAAACTTATAAAAATTTCCTGTACGGCAGATGCCGGTAATAAAAAGGGACAGAGCGGCTGCCCTGTCCCCGGAAGATCTCGCCTGTCACTGACGACTTGACGGTTTACCGCGCCGTCAGGCTCAATGCGTCGTAGAAGACCTTGCCGCTGGTGCTGTTGTTCTTCACCACGACCTTGATCTTGCTGATCTCGGCGGTGACATCAGCCATCAGCGCGGTTTCGAAAGTGTTCAGCGGGATGTAGACGCCGTTGGTCACATCCTTCACGCTGAGCTTGATCTTGCTTTTCTCGATCAGCGGATCGGTGTATTTGACGATGATCTTGATCTTGCTCCTGACCTGTCCCTTGGCATTCACATAACCGCTGAAGGTGAGGGTGTCGCCAGCGTTCACGCCGCTGGTGATCGTCTGCTGGATCTTCACATTCTCGCCTGCGCTGCCCTTGAACATGAAGGCGCAGTTACCGGTGTGTGCGAAGACCTTGCTTTTCTCCGGCTTGTTGCATTTCACCTTGTCGCCGGTCGGATTTTTGATATTCCAGCCTGCGGTATTACTTTCAAAGCCGCCGTTCGTCAGCAGCATAAGCGCGGGATCGTTGTAGACGTACACTTTTCCAGCATAGTCGTCCAGGTAGGGGGCACTTACAAGAAGCTCACCTTCATAGAGGATGACATCGCTGCCAAAGCTGCCGCCTATCGTCGGGATCTTGTTATACTGCACCCACGCGCCGCCATTCCACTTGAAGATGTACACCGAACCCAGGCCATTGTCATCCTGTGCGCTGCCAATCACCAGCGTATCGCTCTGTACCGAGTAGGACGTCCCAAAGGCGTCATCAACAGCACCGTCACCTGGGGTCAGTTTCTGCTGCTGGGTCCAGACACCGCCGACTTCCCTGAAGACATAGACCGCGCCCGTAGTTCTGATATCGCCTGTGATCAGGACCTGATCATCAATTTCGAGAATACGGACACCAAAAAAATCTCCCGCGATGGGATCACTGGGCACAATCGTATTCGTCTGGGTCCAGACACCGGCATTTTTCTCAAACACCAGAACAGAACCCGCGCCTAGCTGCGGACTGCTGCCGATCAGTGCCCGATTTCCCTGAATTGACAAACCAATCGCGCTGCCGGTCGCCTCAAGCATGGTTTCAAACTGCCATAAACCCAACTGCAAACGATAGACAGAGGCGCCAACACCTTCCTTAGTCGAGCCGATAAGCATCTGATCCCCGGCTGGGTCAAGACTGATCATCGAGCCAAACCCGCTGTCAGCCGGAATAGTGGGCTGAAGTTTCTGAATCTGGACCCAGTTGCCATCATCATAAAGCCTGAAGACGTACACGGCCCCCTTTGCATTACTAAACGGTGCTCCAACCATAATCATATCCCCCACCATTGCGACATTCTGGCCGAAGTAATCGTTGGCTGCACCGTCATTGGCGGTCAGAATGATGGGTGAACCCCATACACCGCTGGCATTCTGTGTATAGACGATCGCAGCACCGTTATCCACATGTAGCGGGGCACCGACGACCAGCACATTACCATCACGGCCAAGGTCCATACCGAACCCTTGCTCATCTGCTGTGGCTGGGGGGATGATCTGCTGCGTCTCAATGAATGCACGGGAATACTCACGGGTACCTGGCAGGGGCAGCGGATCGCCGTCCTGCGCCATCGCAGGCCATACTCCCGGAATGAACAGGAACACGATCAAGAGATAAAACCGAACTCGGTTATAAAAGTGCATACGTTTCATAGCATAGACTCCAATAAATGCAGCATTCGAAAATTCCAGAGATCACAAAAAACCCGTGAAATTCGCAAGTCAGGTAAAAAGGGGACAGAGCGGCTGCGCTGTCCCCTGAAGATCTCATCTGAACGGTATCCGTTACTGCGCCGTCAGGCTCAAGTCGTCGTAGTAAACCTTGCCGCTGGTGCCCTTGTTCTTCACCTTGACCTTGATCTTCTGAACCGGCGCTGTCACGGGGGTGGTCAGCACCGACTGGAAGGTGTTCAACGGGACATAGACGCCGCCGGTTTCGGTGTTGATATTGACCGTGATCTTGCTCTTTCCAAGCTGCGGATCAGCGTATTTGACGACCACTTTCAACTTGCCATTGACCGCGCCCCTGGCATTGACGTAGCCGCTTAGTGTCAGGGCGTCACCAACGTTCACACCGCTGGCAATCGTCTGCTTGAGGGTAGCGTTTTCCCCCGGTTTGCCCTTGAAGCGGAAGGCGCATTCGCCACTATGTGCGAAGACCTTGCTCTTCTCCGGCTTGTTGCATTTCACCTTGTCCCCGGACGGATTTTTGACATCCCAGCCTGCGGCATTACTTTCAAAGCCACCGTTCGTCAGCAGTTCGACCGGGATCAGCGCTGCGTCTGCATACAGGTGAACGCGGCCTTCTCCGTTGGCATCTGGTGCGCCGATCACCAGCTTGTCGTGATGGAGATCGAGGCTGGAGCCAAATGCCCCGCCAATGGCCGCGATTTTGCTCTCCTGACTCCATGTGCTGCCGTTCCATGCAAAGCGATAAACGGAGCCTGCGTAGCTCTCATCCCCATATGCCCCGATCATCAGCACATTGTTCTGCAGAGCAAGCGCCGCCCCGAAAAAGTCGTTGGCAGCAGTATCACTCGCGACCAGCTTCTGCTGCTGCATCCATGTGCCTGCGTTCAGCTCAAAGCTGTAGACCGCGCCGCTGAAGTTTGCCATCTGCGCACCCACCAGCAAACGGTTGCCTTCGAGCGCCAGCGCACTGCCAAAGTAATCGAAATCGGCACCATCACTGGGGGCCAGGTGCCCGGTTTCGGTCCATACACCGCCGACCGGCTCGTAAAGATAAACTGCCCCGGAATACATATCCTCGGTGAGGGTGGAGACAGCGACGCGTGCGCCGTCAATCGCGACGGCAAACGTATCAAACAGCGTTGTTGGCAGCTTGGTTTCATACAGCCACACGCCGGTAATGTGCCGCTGATAGACGTATGCCGACCCTGTCCCGGATGCGGTGATCACTGCGCGGTTGCCATCCAGCGCGACCTGACGCCCGAAGTAATTGAAGTTATTCAGCGTCGGCTGCAAAAACCCGGTGTATCCCCATAAACCGCTGGCGGCGTCCTTCTCAATGACGTAGACCGCGCCCTTGTCATTCGGTCCATGTTTACGCGCCCCTACCATGAGGGTATTCCCCTCAAGCGCGACCGAAAAGCCAAATTCATCACCGGGCATATTATCCGGTGGGACAGTGATCGAAGTCTGTGTCCATATACCGCCACTGCCGCGCTCAAAGATCGCGACCGCACCTCCATCCCCATAATCTGGTGCCCCAATCGCTATCACATCACCATCGACCGCGACTTCCTTGCCAAAGGAGCTAAGGGCTTCCGCCGGAACGGCACTCAGTTGTGTGACGGGTGAAAATACGCGGTTGTCTCCACCGGGAAGCGGCAGGGCGCCTTCCTGCGCATACAGGGAAGCACCGGTGAATAATCCGGCACACAGCATTAAAAGCATCAGGAAGCACTTTTGTTTTGTGATCATTTCAACAACTTTCTGCAACTTTGCATCATTGCGGACAGAATGTGATGCTTTTTCTGCATCATCATAATGTAAAACGAATCCTGATGCTGCAAAAACCTGTAAAAATCTGATACACCGTGCAAACCTTACTGTCGCAGTGCGGAGCAGTCAGGCTATACTGTGGAGAGACGGCAATACCCGCAGACATCCGATGATCGAAAAATAACCACCTGTGACTGACGAGACCGATACCCTGACGACGCCACCAGAACCCGACATCGACCCTCGCGGGCTGGAAGAAGACCCTCGCGGGCTGGAAGCAGACCCTCGCGGGCTGGAAGCAGACCCGATTTATGGCAAACCGCTGGCGAATTATCCCAGTGACCGTGTGCGCCTGCTGCTGATCTCTGGCTTCATCTATGGGGCAATTGCGCTGGTGCTGAATCTGGCCTTTGCCGGAGTCGAGCCACAGACGGCGTCGATCTTCGTGATCGGCGGCATGGCCCTGTCCGCGCTGGGTATGGGCTGGTTTGTGCTGCATCTGTGGAACCGTGAAGTGATCCTCTACGAACGCGGGTTCAGCTATCGTGAAGGCTCACGGGATGTCTTTTTCAGCTATGGCGACATCGACCGCATCGAAGTCCGGGCGGAGCGCATCGCCTATTTCGGCGGCCTGCTGCGGCGCACACTTCACGAGATGAAGCTGCACACCATCCACGATGAAGATCTGACGCTGAACCGCATCTATCGGCGTACTGACGAGCTGATCCTGCGGCTGGAGCGGATGGTCACGCAGACGCGGCTGCCCATCGTACAGTCGAAGCTCAACAGCGGCGAACAGATCGAATTCGCGCCGGGATTTCATCTGGAAGCAGGCGGCCTGCATGTCGAACAGGACCTGCTGCCATGGGCGGATTTCAGCGGCCATCGCATCGGCGACGGCCAGCTTCATCTGCTGACCAACGGCGATTCCGTCTGGCGCAGCATCCCGCTGAAGCCGCTGTATAACGCCGCCCTGCTGATTACCCTGCTGGAGCGATATAAGGCATAACGGCATCTAAAGCGTATTTGAAAATTGGTTACAGGCCCGTACAGGGCAGGCCCTGTCCCTACGTTACACGTATTTTGCAGGGACAACGCAGGCGTTGTCCGGCGTTTTCATAAAATTCAGAACAGTTTTCTGAATATTCAAATAGCCTCTAACCCGGCCCATCATACAATCCTGAAACTCATCTGACGGTTATGTGAGAAGCGCTGAACCTACGGTACAATCTGTCGCGTTATCGACACTTCACCACAGGTTAAATACGCACCTGTACATCCCGTACAACAAACAGCGCTTTACCTGAACAGGCATCCACTTATGCATACGCCATCTGCGCTCACTGATAAAACCGTCTTTATCTGCT
The DNA here is from genome assembly GCA_964395665.1 of uncultured Anaerolineaceae bacterium. Taxonomy (GTDB): domain Bacteria; phylum Chloroflexota; class Anaerolineae; order Aggregatilineales; family Phototrophicaceae; genus JAEZAF01. Next base: position 5,078 of record CAYNDH010000099.1, on the reverse strand, counting down.
ATCGCGATACCAACCTGTATACGGCGCTGACGATGCAGTTCCGCCTGCGCCGCGCCGGTTTCGATGTCCTGATCAGTATGCCGGATTACAATGCCTCTCTGGCCGCACAGCGCGGCGGCCTGTACCCCGACGCAGAAGCGCAGCGGGATGCCAACCTGCACCGCGTGATGCTGGAACAGATCGCCAATCGGATGCACTTCATCCTGCTGCTGACACCGAGTGCGCTGGAAAAATCCATGAGCAATGAGGACCTGCTGCGCCAGCAGATCGAACACGCGATCAGCACCAAGCGCAATATCATCCCGCTGGTATTTGACGGCTTCGAGTTCAACCGGCTGCGGCATTATCTGGCGGGCAAGCTGGCGCTGCTGCCGAATTATCAATGGCTGCGGGTGAACGTCGATTATCTGGACGAGACGGTTGGCCGCCTGACACAGCGCTATCTCGTCCCGCCGCTGGACCTGATCAGTGATCACATCAATATCGAAGAGCCGACGCGCCTGCCATGGCAGCGTCAGACGCAGACACTCGAAACACCGTCGCCGATTCTGTATATGGCGGAGCGTCATTTCGAGCGCGGCTTTATGGAGCTGGATGACACCAATTATGACAGCGCGATCAGTGAATTCACCGAAGCGATTGCGCTCAATGCGAATTTCGCAGAGGCTTACTATCAGCGTGGGCGGGCGTATGTCGGTCAGGGGAAGACGACCGAAGCCATGGCGGACTGGCAGAAGGCGCTGGAGCTTGAACCTGAAAACCCGCGGGCCAGCCTCATCCTCTCCAACCTGCTGCGCGAACGCAGGGAGTTCGTCAAAGCGCTGGCCGCCGCACAGGAAGCCGTGCGCCTGAATCCCGGTTACTATGAAGCCTACTATCAGCGCGCCAATATCCACAGCCAGCGCCACCAGCCCGAAAAAGCCATCGAAGATTACACCGAAGCGATCCGGCTCAATCCGCGCTTCGCCATGGCCTATACCAATCGCGGTAATATCCGGCAGATGGTCAATGATTATCAGGGTGCGCTGGCGGATTACAACGAATCATTGCGCCTGAACCCACGCGCCGCCACCGTCTATAACAACCGGGGGAATGCCCGTGCAGAACTGGGTGATCTGGATGGCGCACTGGATGA
>CAYNDH010000099.1:2258-3843 GCA_964395665.1 uncultured Anaerolineaceae bacterium | reverse complement strand
CCAGTGCCTGCTGACCCAGGGCATTTAAAAAGTTTCAATTACGTTTCTATTACGTAATAATACGTAATGTATTCGTTTTCCGCTTAAGAAATGCGTAAAATAGCATGAATATGGTCATAGAAGCATTAAAAATAACAGGAAATTCATGCGTGTAACATTTTTCTCATTTGCGGACACTAACACTAATGTTATATTAGGGATGTTAACATTTTCAAACCTTCGCAAACCATTTTATTACAAAGGGCTAAGCAGCATGAAGAAGACACTCACCCAGAAGTTGATCGCAGCAACGATGCTGGCCGCCATGCTCCTTTTGAGCGCCCAACTGTCATTTGCAGGCCCCGTGGGCGGTTCGTTCGGCAACGGTGGCGGCGAAGCGCCCCAAGGCAAACTTTCCTGGATGCCCTAATCGGCATAACACCGTCACTTACAGATGAATCAGAACGCGGGATCTCACAGTCCCGCGTTTTTGTTTGGGTTTTTCGCTTACCCTTACCTGTTCAGGCAATAAAGCAAAATGCCCCTGTGTACCCGTGTGTCAAGCAGATATTTCATAACAGCGAATCGCGCTCTTCGTATTCCCCCTGGGGCGGACGTTCGATGGAATCATCAGCAAGGCAGCCTGCGGTTCGATCGAAACAGCCGGTCGGCCATCCTGTCCGACTCGTGTATCGTAGTTTGATCGTTTGCATGATGGAGTACTCCTCTGTTTTAGCAATTTTACTACACCGCATTGTGGTCCGAAAAAGAAACAAAAAGCCCCTATGCACAATGAAGCACAGGGGCCTTGCCAGTTGATTATTTTCCGTAACGACGAGGCGGGGATTCCGCCTACATCTCCATGACGGGATCGGGTTCGACATCGCGGCTCGGACGCCAGCCGAGCTTCTGCAGGGCATCCAGCGCAGCATCGCGGGCCTTATCTTTACCCAACGCGGCGAATTCCAGCAGCGGCCCGATGGCACGCGGATCGCCCAGCTTGCCGAGCGCTTCGGCGGCATAGAGCGGCGTCTGATAGCCGGGGGCGTCCAGTGCGCGGATCAGCGGTTCTACAGCGCGGATGTCTTTCATCTTGCCGAGCATCAGGGCGGCGCGGCCCCTCACAATCAGATCTTCGTGTTCGTTCTCAACAGCCATCATCAGAACACGCACAGCCTGATCGCCACCGACCATGCCGATTTTCATGACTGCTGTCCGTCGTTTGTCCTTGTTGGTGTCCCGAAGTTCAGCCATTAGCTGTCTCATGATGTTCGGGTCTGTTTCCCTCATGATGGGTTTCCTTTCCACTTGCAGGCCTGACGATGACTCCTTCAACGGATAACGAATTTCAGTGTTGGGCCTGAGTCGCCGCGTCCCTGCGGATAATCAATGAGTGCGGGTTTTAACCTGACGGTTTCACTAGAACACCTTGATCGTTCAGAAATACTGCTGCATCCCGGTCGGTGCAGCGGCGGGATCGATAACATCAGTCATCAGTCGCATGCTGCCTGCTGTGTGCTATGTGCTGCATGCTTGAGTCTCTGACTGGAATATCTGCCTTGAAGTACGGGCTTAAATGGTGACTGCTTAAGTACTGGCCTATCAA
>CAYNDH010000099.1:0-2158 GCA_964395665.1 uncultured Anaerolineaceae bacterium | reverse complement strand
CAACCTGATTTTACAGGCTGCACGCCGGTTATGTCTGTTCGGTCTGGCTCAGCGGGTCCAGTGTATGCATCCCCTGTCCATCCGCCTCACTGGTGATATATAACTGACCATCATGGATGCGCCCGACACGGTCCGCCAACGGGACGATCTCCGGGTTATGCGTTGCCATGATCAGCGTCCGACCAGCACGGCGGGTTAAATCCAGCAGCAGTTCCAGCACCAGTTGGCCGGTCTCTTCATCCAGATTACCGGTCGGCTCATCGGCCAGCACCAGCATCGGCTCATGGACCAGCGCTCTGGCGATGGCGATGCGCTGCTGTTCACCACCACTCAGTTTATCAGGAAACGCTGCTGCACGATGGGCAAGCCCCACCCGCTCCAGCAGACGCAGCGCCGCTTCATCACTACGATGACGGGCTGTGCCACGAAGCTCAAGCGGCAGGGTGACGTTTTCAAGTACGGTAAGGGTGGGGATGAGGTTAAAAAACTGAAAAACGATGCCGATGTCATCACGGCGGAAGCGGGTCAGTTCGCGTTCATTCAGGCGGGTAATATCGGTGCCTGCGACAAGGATCTCGCCGCCGTCAGCCCGATCTATACCACTGACGAGATTAAGCAGGGTGCTCTTACCACTGCCGCTCTTACCGAGCATGACAAAAAATTCGCCGGGCATGATCTCAAGATTGACGGCATCCAGCACGCGGCGTGATTTTCCACCCTCATCGAATTGTCTGGTGAGGTTTCGGATCACGACGATGGGCGCCTGCCCGGAGACGTTCTGATTCATGACTCGATTATCCATGGAACTGCTTAACCTTGCAACGAAAGTTTACGTTTTTACGGAACTAAAGCGGCGGAAGGGCATAGGAATGCACGACAGGTGGGCAATTTTATTTGTGTTATTTTTCACATCTTATCAGTATCCATCGTGTGTGTCACGTTTAATTCATATATATATTTGATGACTTCCCTCTCATTTCTGCTCATTTCGCGGTCAGCGATCCAGGCACAGGACGGCGGATCGGTCAGCCAACGATCCATCAGTGCGAGCCTTAGAACAACTATGGCATACACGCTGCTTATTTAACATCGTCCAAATTGACGGGTTTGGATGTCTGCTTCGCCTATATTGGATAAGAAATCGCTGAATCGCGCCGGTGTCGTGCTATAGTGCTATCAGGTACTACCAGCAGCGTGATGCAGTAGTGATGCACAGAGAGGATACAGACATGGCAGCACAAACTCTGACCGATGATCAGATCACGGCGCGGTTGCAGCAGCTTTCAGGCTGGGAACGCGACGGCGACCAGATCACACGCACGTATAGCTTCGACAGCTATCTGGCCGGATTAGCCTTCGCGACTGCCGCCGGTGTGATCGCGGACGGGCGCGACCATCACCCGGATATGACCATCGGCTATAAGAAAGTCACATTGAGCTTTACCACGCATGATGCTGACAGCAGACTGACGACGAAGGACTTCGATACCGCCGCCGCCATCGAAGGCATCGAGTATCGCGGCAAGCGCTGAAGATGCTGATATGTCATCTGAACTGACGCTTAAACCAGCACGGCGCTGGATACAGATCGGGCTGGCGCTGCTGCTGCTCAATCCGGTTTCGCTGATCATGTATGTGCTGGCAGGGGCAAAGCTGCTGGGACAGATGCGGGACAGCCGTGTGTTGGAGCGCTATTCGCAGCCCTTCTTCGAGATGGCGCTTCCACCGCAGACAGTTGAGCTTGATCGTGATGCGCGGATTGTCTACGGTGGGACACGCGGCTGCGCGTTTCATGTCATACGCACGGTGGAGTCTGAATTGAGCGCAGACGAACTCGCGGCGCATCTGCACGCCGTTCGCTTCGACACGCCACACGGGGACCGGTCGCTTGCCAGTGAGGACGGGCTGGCGATTGTAAACGTCAGGCCGGGTGATGCTGCGAATAGCTATACGCTGGCACTGGTGAGCGAGAACCCCTACCAGTCCGAGGCGCCGTGGATGATCGGCTGCGGGCTGCATTAAGAGTCACATGGGCCGGAAGAATCCGGCCCCTACATCCCGCTTACTCCGCCAGCACTTCCCATTCGGACATGGCCGCTTCGAGATCATCCTGCACGCGGGCGTATTCGTCGCTCAGATCACGCACGCCGTCGCTGTC
>CAYNDH010000098.1:0-16461 GCA_964395665.1 uncultured Anaerolineaceae bacterium | reverse complement strand
CATTTATACACCATACGTCGAATGCAGGGACCCGCGCCGGAAACCAATTTTCAAATGGCCTCTCATGCGGTTGAGATCAGACGCGGCGCTCGACACGGCCAGTGCGCAGCATATCCATCACCGTCGGCACCAGATTGTTGGAAAGATACGGCTTGGTCAGATAGCGATCCGCACCCGTTGACAGACCTTCCCGAATGCGATCGGGATCGGCCATTGCGGAGAGGATCAGGACCGGAAGCTGATCGAACAGCGACCTTTCGCGTACCTGACGCAGGAATTCCAGCCCACTGACATCAGGCAGCATCAGGTCCAGCACCATCAGGTCCGGAAGACGCTTGCCTTTCAATATGGCGGCGGCTTCAGTGGCACTACGCGCCAGAACCGTGTGCATACCCGCCCGCCTGAGGATCGCTTCAGCGAGCTTGAGCACGCTGTCATCATCATCAACTATCAGAATCACAGGTCCAGCCTGGGACATATTGCTGCCTCTTAAACACTTCGGGGACAGTCATGACACTGCCTGCCCGTTGACATGTACTTATTTCATTCTAAGGGCTGAACCGCGATGTTTGCAACCAAAATCTTAATCTTTCTTATGATTTGGTTTGTAAAATTAACCCAATGTCAAACTTTACCAGAAAATCATACTTGTGTTAATGGTTTTCTGGGATGGCGCTTTGCGCACCGTTCGTATTCGTTGTATCCTAGGGCCTGAAATACATCCGGTCCAATCAATGGCAGCAGCCCTGCGACAGCCGTCAGGTTGTCAGTCAGGGGACTGTCCGTGAGCCAAAAATTCAGGAGATGCAGCCGATGAAGTTTCACCCGGCTTCGTTCTTTTCAAGCTTTTCACGTACTTCGTTCAAAAATAGTGATCGTTACCGCCTTGTGCTGCTGGTGCTGGTGCTGATGCTGGTCGTCAGCGCGTGCAGCCGTCAGGCGGATGGACCGTTTGAGCCGGTGGATGGCAGTACACCGACGACAGCCCCCACGGCGGTATCCCAGATCATGGATGCCACCACCGAGACAGACGAGATCGGCGATACAGGCCAGATGACGCCGACCTTTGCGCCGCTTCCGACCGAAGAAAGCGATAACCCCGGCGATCTGGATGGCCTGGATGATCCAGCGGGCGGCACTGAAGATGATGCTGCGGATGCGCCGCTGATTTTTACACTGGCACCGAGTACCACACCGACGCCTGACCCGAATGACAACGGCATTATTGATCCGCTGGCGACTGAAGATGTGACCGAGACCATCGAAGGCCAGTTCATCACACCCGGCGTGCCCAGCGGTCCGATTGACCGTACCGGTGCAGGTGGTACAGGCGGCACACCGGGGACACCCGGCACGGGCGCGAATGATCTGCTGCCGACGCCGACCGATATGGTCGATTTCAGCGGCACACCCGCCACGGAAGTCGATGAGGAATGCATCTATGTCGTGCAGCGCGGGGATTCGCTGTTCGGTATCGCGCTGAAACTGGAGATCCGCCTTGCTGACCTGCGTGCCGTGAACCCTGAAGTGCGGGACACGGACTTTATCCAGATCAATCAGGAACTGATCATCCCGGACTGCGGCGATAATGTGGTCCCTGATGAGGATGAGACAGAAGACGAGATCGGCACGCCGGCTGGCGCGACTGCGACCGTGCAGCCGCAAACTGGGCGGACGCATCAGGTGGCGGCAGGTGAGACGCTGGTCATCATCTCCCGGCGCTATGGCGTGACCATCGACGCGATTGTGAGGGCAAACAGCCTTGCCAATCCGAACCGTCTGTCGGTCGGGCAGATGCTGATCATCCCGGATGGGGATTAGCTTTCAAGGGTAGGTATTGGATAGATGTAGGGGCCGGATTCTTCCGGCCCCCTACACCGGCCAAAGGGATTTTCGCAGGATCGGGATTATTCCCGCCCGGTTTTTATCCATCACGACGATTTTCCCGCCTGTTTTTAATCGTATCGGGTGAATTTTCGTCGGCGGACGCCCCTACAGCCTAGCCTTCGCGCAGACTTAGCACACGGGTGATCTGTTCCAGATGGGTGACATCATGATGCCCGACCTGCATCAGCGCATCGGTGATGCTCCATTCCCCGCTTTCAGGATGCACGCCGGTGCGTTCCCACTGTTCTGGTGAGAGCGATTCGAAAAGCTGAACAAAGCGCGCCCGTGACAGCACCAGTTCGTGATGCACACGGGCCGGGTCCTGCTGGCGATACTGGCGCTCTTCGACCAGCGCTTCATGATCGTAAGCGGCGAGCTGTGGGTGATCTTCACGCAGCATACACTGCACACGGTCATAGAAGATCTGGTCGAAATCGCGCAGATGACACAGGATCTCCAATACATTCCAGCCGTCAGGCCCATCGGTGAAGCGCGTCAGATCAGCGTGGGGTGCCATCCGCAGCACATTGTCCAGCAGATCGAGTGTCTTTTGCATCAGGCCGATATGCCGCGCACGAATACGTTCAGGTGAGGTCATTCCGGTAAAAACTCCACGGTGTACGAGGATAAACAGATAGCAGGGTTAAACCGATATACGCCGGACAGCGTAAACCATCCGGCTGGAGTGAGCGCCGCTGTCCGTCTTATCCCCAGGGGCAGAGGTCTCTCATCGGTCGGTTTTAATATGGGAAAACATGAGTTTGCGTTTCGGAAAATCCCAGTCTTAATTCTTCAGGGTGTGACTCTGGCTATACAATAAATTTATCTTTCAGGTGAAAACATAACCGTTGCATCCCGCAAGCATGCGCGGCCACCCGATGTTCTGAAAGATGCAAGCAGGCGATTCTCCTTCGATTGGGTTCCCGCACTCCCTGAGAAGGAGCGAAAAAAGATACGTCTCCCCTTTGCGTATCTTTTTCCACACCAGTAAGCGCGAACCCTCACAGCTCAAGGGTTCGCGCTTACGCTTTAACAGGTAGGTATTACGCGGTCTGCGATTTTACCATTCAATATGGAGAAAGACGGGCGACCACGCAGGGTCACCCCTACAGCGGTATCACTCCCGGCGACTTTGTAGAGCAACACTGCGATGCATCGCCGCATGTCCCGAAAATTGTCTCCGTCTTAATTTGTTAAAGAGCATCGATCTGTTTGCTGATGCCCAGTTTACACAGACGACACAGATCATGAAAATCGCAGTAACTGGTGCATAATTCCCCGACCTTGCGGTTGGTGGACTCGACTACGAACTCGCCACGGCGCATGGCTGGCAGATACTCGGCGAGCTTCTCCAGTGCGCTGGTGATCACATCACCATTTTCTGCTAAATTCACTTTGCCGGTGAGGTCGTTTTTGCTCAAACGCCAGAAGGCGCCGCCCGCCACCGTCCGCGGGCTGTTTTCGGCCCCGTGGATGTGCCGGATCTGTTCGAGCATGGCTTCCGCTGCCAGCAGATAGACGATCATCTGAAAGCTGCGGCCATTCTTCATGTCGGGCAGGGGAAATGCCGTCGAGCCGCTTTTATAATCGAAGATGTACAGCTCATCCCCGACCAGATCAATCCGGTCGATCAGGCCGCGCAGCCGCACCGGGCCGCCTTCACCCAGATCAATCTCCACCGGCACGGGCGAGATGCCATCACGGTCGGATGCGATAAACCCGAACGGCGCTTCGACACGATACGGACGGCGTTCAAGCCCTTCGAGATGTTTGGGCAGCGGCACCTCACCGGAGAAATCTTTCTTCACCAGCCGTTCCAGGCGGCGCAGCAGTGTTTTCTGTTCCTGTGTCCACAGTGCCGTGGGGCGGAATCCGTAGACCTGCGGGGCGGTGCGACAGAGGTGGTCGGCGCGGTCGCGCAGGACATCCAGCATGAAATCCAGATTTTCCGGCGTGATGTTCAGGTTCTCGGTGATGGCAGTCTGATAGGTTTCCTGGAGAATGGCGTGATACAGACTGCCGCGCTGAAGGACATCCATACCTTCTTCCAGCGGTTTGAGCTTTTCCAGCCGCAGCATACGTGTGACGAAGAACCGGTACGGACATGCGCCGTAATCGTTTAACTGGGTGGCGCTCCACTGACGGCTGATGCTCAACTGGGCGGCGATGTCGGCGACGATCTCCGGGCTGTGGATGTGGCCGGTATGGGGATTGTGCGGCTCGTCTTCAGACAGGCGATCCGCCTCAACGGTGCTGTTATGCTGGATGAGTTCCCAGAAGACGGCCTGATTCTGCTCCAGCCACCGCAGATAGGCGTCGGTCTGATGGCGTGAAGTCATGTCCGCCGCATCCGACGGATTGAGCGCGTCGGCCACGGCCAGCGCCAACTCACTGACAGAGGCTGCATCGTGTGCCGGGACGACATCGCCTGACCGCAGGTGCATCACCGGCAGCCCGATGAAGGCATTCCGTACCGCCCGCCACAGATGACTTTCCGCCCACGGCTGACCGTTCTGTGCGGTGGGGCGTGTCAGCGTCAGCGAATGGGTGGGCAGGGCGATCAGTTCGAAGAATACACCGTCATCATTGGCCCGCTCGGAAGAAGGCGCCAGCAGTACGCCGTTTTCACTCAACGCCCGCCGTTCGGAGTCGAGATAGAACGGGTCCTGCGGGGCGGGCTGCGGGAACAGCCCTTCGGCCAGCCCAAGGATCATCACATGCTGATGCGGCAGGCCGCGTGCGTTGACCGCCGTCGTGACCAGCACCCGCCCACTGCGGCTGGGATGCGGGTTGATCTCGGCGGCGTCGATGGCTGAAATCAACTGCGTGTAGAAGTCATCCCAGCTTAGGCTGTGCGTGTGGATGTGCGACAGATTGAGCAGAAGCTGACGTGCTTCCAGCAGGCTGCGGAGTGTCAGTTTGAGCGTGTGCAGCGCGGTCAGATCACGCGCCGCGATGCGGTCATCGGCCTCACGGGCGCAGGCGATCATGGCGAAGTGATAGGAGTCATCCCATACGCTGAAATCGCCTTCATCATCGTCGGGAATATCGAGCGGATCAGGCCCGATCAGCCCTTCCAGCCACAGGATATACTGCTCTGGCGTTGCCTGTTCCGGCGGCGTGATATGGTCGAAGAACTCGTTAAGGTCGAATGCCAGTTGATTGGCTTCTGCCGGTGTGAGCAGCGCCTGATCGCTGGTGTCTTCCTCATCAGCGCTGCCGGTGGGGGATGGGGTCACACTGCCGGCCTGCATGATGCCGTCAAGCCAGTTGTCGCGGCCACCGAGGATGATCTGCTTCTGTCCGATGCGCTCGATCAGGCCGACGCGCTCGACATCCAGCCCAGGGATGACCAGGTAGGGTGAACGCAGCACATCCAGCAGTTCGCGCCGTGGGAAATCCAGACTGTGAAGCTGAAGCAGTTTCAGCAGCGTCGTTGTCACGGGGATGTCGGTCAGGCGGTCGCCATAATGCAGCACGAGCGGGATGCCATAGGCGCGGCCCATGCTGACGAACTGCGGCTGATAGTGTTCCCAGTCGCGCAGGCTGATCATGATGTGATCGGGCGAAACACCGTCCAGCAGCAGCCGCTTGACATGCCGCAGCACGGCACCTACTTCGGCGGCGGCGTCCGGCGCTTCGATCATGAAGAGACCCGGCTGCTGCTCGCGATGGTTGGCTGTTTGCGGGTGGATATCGAGCGGTTCGGCATAGGGCCGCATGATGGTCTGGCACAGGTGGGTCAGATGCGGATGGCGGGCGTCATAGGCGGGAAGCGCGTCGAGATCCTCAACGGTAAAGTGAGCTTCGACCGCGCCCCGTTCCAGCCGTTCACGGGTTTGCAAAAAACGGCGGCCAAGTGTGGTTTCACGGCCTGGCGCGTTTGGCAGCGTCACAAAGGTCTCATCCACCCGTTCGGAAAGCCGCAGCAGAAGTTCAGCCTGCACGGGGGTGAACTGGTCATAGCCGTCCACTACCAGCAGATCGACATCACGGGCGATGTCATTGTGCTCATCGACCACATCGAGCGCTTCCCAGCCTTCACCGTCACGGTCGAACAGGTCATTATCAATCAGGGTTTGCTGATAACGCTGATAGATCGCCGCGAGTTCGGCATCCTTGCGGGTTCGGGCCATGCCCATATACCACTGCGGCTCGACGCGATTCTGCTTCAGCTCGTCGATCAGGCTGGCGATGACACGCACGAATCCCGGCGTCTGTGCGACACCGGCATACAGCTCCAGTTCGCCGCTTTCCGCCAGACCGGTGATGACCGACCGCAGCAGGCTGTAGCGTGAAGAGGGGCTGATGCGCCGCGCCGGTGTCCCGCCGATATTCAGCAGGCGCTGATACAGGTCATAGAAGTTGAAGAACTCGATATTGAAGTAGAACTTCTGCCCGTCGGTGAACTCGATCAGGCGCTGGCGGAAATCCTGTTCCTGTCGGCGTGTTGCCAGCAGCACCCAGATCCGGGCAAAGCGCTTTTCGCGTGCAGTGTCGGTGATCAACTGTAGGGCGGCCTGTGTTTTACCCGCGCCAACCGCACCGACCACGATTTTCAGCATAATCTGTTTGTCCTGTGGTTGATTTACTCGTGGGACTTCGAGCGTTTGGACGATGTCACTCTGGGCATGATCGAGAGAATCGTCCAGACGATGACGGTGCCGACCAGTGAAAGAAGCCAGGCGCCTGATCCGAGTGCCATACCGATCGCGGCGGTGGTCCACATGCTGGCGGCAGTCGTCAGGCCGACGATCGTCCCGCGTTCCTTGAGGATGGCCCCCGCGCCGAGAAAGCCCATGCCCGATACGACCTGTGCAGCGATACGTCCGGGGTCTCCGCCTTCAAACGCATAGGCCGACAGGATGGTAAACAGACAGGAACCGATGCAGACCAGCATATGCGTCCGAAAGCCTGCCGCACGGTCGGCTGATTCGCGGTCCATCCCGATCACTCCGCCAAGCAGCGCGGCCAGCAGTAACGCAAAGGCGGCTTCAGCCTGTAAATAAAGCGGCATACTCACTCCAATGGTTTATAGGATAGTTAATCTGACAGGAATTCGGCTGACAGCACCTGTCTGGGTGCTGGTGTGTAATAAATGGCGTACTGCGCGTCCTGATGAAACGCGGCCAACTGATCCTTGGGGACAATCATCTCGAATTTGCCCAGACGCAGTTTGCCGAACAGACGGCGTGCTGACGGGTCCAGTTCGATTTCTGCGCGGCCACGGGTCACAGTGACGGCGGCCCGCTGCAATTTCAGGAACGTGGTGAGCAGTTCGAACCCGGCAAAGGCGGTCACAGCCAGCCCAACCGGAAGCCCGATCAGGGCGAGCGGCGGCAGTGAATCACCGCGTTGAGAGGGAAGGCCGTTATAGGCCAGAAACAGCATCACCGCGCCTGCCAGCGCCAGCCCCGCCATCACCAGACAGCGCTGCGCGAACTGCTGGCGCTGGGACTCGCTCAACGTCCCGGCGCGGTTGGCCTCAAGGTCTGCTGGGTTGAACTTCAGGGCGTCCTGTAGGGCGCGAGCCGCTGTTGTTGGCGAATTCTCGTTCATTACGCAGGCGCTCCGCAGAGAGGATATACTTTGACTGTGGCGCGTAGTATATCACATACGGCTCGCCCTTTTTCATCGCGATACAGGCGACTTCGGAGATCAGAAAGCGCTTGCCATCCAGCACGGCATAAAAGCGGGTGGACTTCCAGCGCCGACTGCTGCTGGCCCCGTTTTCGGTGAGGGGCAGGGGCATTTTATCAACTGCCGGGCCTTCGAGTTTCAGATAACCCTGTGCCAGGGCGCTCCGCATCTTCTGCGTGTCCTTGTAGAAGTGATAGGCCGACAGCCCCTGATGAAGCACGAAGCCGAGCGTGGCGACCGCCGCCGCTGCCATCAGGATCAGCAGCAGCGTGCCGGTAATGCCTTCGGCATCGTCGGCAGAGGTGGTTAAGCCGGAGCGCAGGGCGGCCAGCAGCACGACGACCGCCACACCCGCCAAGAGGATAATGCCCATCTGACCGGCGTCATTCAGCATCCGCGCCCGCATCCGGTTGGCCTGTCGCGCCGTGATCGCCCCCAGGCGATTCGCGGTCAGATCGTCTAAATTGAAATTGAGCGCCATCGCCAGCCGCTCTTCATACCGGATGCTGTAGCGGGTGCTGTCATTGAGAACTGGCTGGATGAAGTTCAGGGACTGCATAAGGATTTTCTATCCGCAGATTATGAAATGTAAGTTTGGCGTTTGTTTGTGAAACACTGATAGTATAGCAAAGGTCTGCAAGCCGTTAAGGAAATATACAAAAAATTGGGAAATGATTTAACTGGTGGATAACAATGACAATGCCTGCGATGAAAAACACGGGCCGCTGATCGATTGCAGCGGCCCGTGTGAAGTTCAGCTCTGCGATTGACGCCTAGGGCAGTGGCAGCAGGTCACTGGCGGGCAGTGGGTCACCCTCTGGTAACTGTGCTGGCAGATCAAGTGCTGCGGCAGTGCTGCTGGTGTAGAGGCGCATATCATCCACGAAGATCTTGCCTCGGCTGCCTTCATACCGGACGACGATTTTGATTTTCTCCGGTGTGCCGGTCAGTGTGGCGTGTGTGAAATCCTGTGCATAGATGCCAGTGAGACTGTGCATCAGCTCGATCTTGTCCTTCGTGCCGTCGGGGTAGCGGATCTTGATCAGCGCAAAGCGCCCCGGCCCCGGTGTGTTTTTAGCCTGATACCAGCCGGAGAAATTGATCACATCACCTGCATTGAGCGATGCCAGCGGCGCACCGGTGATCTTCTGCACCAGCTTGCCCCGTGCCGGTTCATCAGCCTTTGTCTTGAATTTGAAGGCGTGGATGCCGCTGCGGGCGATCTGCTTGGTCGGCTTGTTCTGCTTGAGATTGTCGCCGTAGGCGTTCTTCAGTTTCCAGCCGTCCGTGCCAGCTTCAAAGCCGCCGTTGACCAGCAGCTCGTTGATCACCAGCTCCTGCCCGATGCCGTCCGGATCATGGCCGTAGATGACCAGCTTCCAGCTTGTCAGCGTGCCGCCGCTGATCGCATCACCGGGATTGTCATCCCAGATGTGCAGCTTCCACATTCCGGCGGACATCTCACCCCAGTTGGCAACGGTCGTCATGCGCCAGTTGTTGAGATTCGAGTTGGCCGTGTCGTTGTGGCGGCCTTCGATCATCCGGCTGGCCGTCCCGCCCGGTGATACCAGGCTGACGGAGATGTCACCACGACGCGGATGCAGCGCGTTGACGTAGATCTCGACGTGTTCCACGACAAAGTTTTCAGGGACGTTGATCGTGCTGACCAGCGGGTGCACGTCATCTTCAGTGAAGGGCGCATTGACCGTCAGATAAGCGCTCTCGGACCGGATCTCCGGCGGCAGATTCTGCCATGTGAGGGCCGTTTTTACCGCTTCTTCTGCGTTGACGCGGCCAAAGCCGTAAGAGTGATTGAACTGTAAACCGGCCTCATTGGACTGCCAGTCCGGGTGACTGGGATCGTTGATGTCGGCAGAAGCGATCAGCGCCGCCTGAACATCACGCCATGTCAGGTTCGGGTTGGCCTGAAGCATGAGCGCGACCACGCCAGCCGTCAGCGGCGCAGCAGAGGAAGTCCCGCCGAAGCTGTTGATGCAGCCGTTGGCGTAACTGGGCGTAATCGTCCCGTGGAAGGCGGCGCCAGCCAGCCCGCTGGAGGGGGCATTGATCAGCATCGGCGCGCCGGGTTCGCTGTAGTAGGCGGATTGTCCGGTAAAGTCGGATGCGCCAACAGCGATCACGCGGCGGTCACTGGCCCAGCCATCCGCATTGATATTATCCCCGTTCTGCTTGCCATTCCCGGCAGCCCAGACGTAAATCGCCCCTTTGCCGTCGCGCCCCTGGGTGATGCCCTTCTGAATGGCGGCATCGGTCAGCGGGCCGGGGGCCTGCATGGTGGAACCGTTATCGAACGGCCCCCAACTCTGATTATAAATATCGACTTCAGCCAGACCGTACTGCATCGCACCGGCGTCACCGGCATCGGTATACGGGTTGACGAGACCGGCGAGACCAGCGTTATAGGCAACGCCCACGCCGCAGAATGCGCCGTCAGCCGCCGCCGCCATGATCCCGCCGACGGAGGTGCCGTGCGTGAAGTGCGGGTTCTCGAATGGACGCGGATCACTGTCGCCATAAGCGAAATCAAAGCTAAGATCCGGGCGATAATTCGGCAGCAGGTCGGGATTATTCCACCACAGGCCGTCATCAACTGAAGCGACGACGACACCCGTGCCGTCATAACCCATGGCCCAGGCTGCGAAGACATTCGCATCTTCGCCCGGGATCATCCCCGCCTTCTGTCCGGTATTCTTCAGATGCCACTGGTCATTCACCAGCGGGTCGGTGGGGATGCGCGGCGCCAGCGGAAGGATCTCCTGCTGATCGGCACCGAGTATCCCGGGGACACCGCGCAGGCTGAACGTGCGGCGTGCGTCAAAACCATCTGAATCTTTTGCGATGAATAAATAAACACCATCACCGACAGGGCCTGCATTGACAAATCCGGCCTGTGCGGCGGCTGCATCGGCATCAACGCCGGGTGCAAGCCTGACAGCCCACTGATCTGACATCTGAATGGCGTCCGGATGTGAAACAGGATGTCCGTCGTCTTCCTGTGCCAGCATCCCGGTACTGGAGGGAATGCTGATCACGAGCAATGTCAAAATGGCAGCGCCCAGCGCAAAAGAGCGCAGACGGTGCCGTGGGTGAAACTTCATGAAGCTACTCCTGAAAAATGGGATATAGATGGGGACGTGATACCAGCCTCAATCGAGCGCGATGGGTATGACGTTGACATGAGGCTGGCACAACACAGCCGGGTGGTGCAGGCGATGTACTATGATGGTGTGATGCTGCGATGTAAGGAAGCAATCGACCACCCGATAATCACATTATACTCATTTTCTGATTTTGTGGACTCTCCGCAGGGCGATTTAACAGTCTTTTTATAGGTGTTACCATACATTACATTTTGTCCTGAGCCTAGTATAACAGTGACATTAACCAAAAACAAACATATCAGGTACAGAAAATTTACGCATATTTGATATTACAAACTTTTCGGATTTGCTTTTAAACGATCGGAAGTTTCCCATTATTAGAAAAAACAGCCGCTGCTGGTGACAGACAATCCCACCAGCAGCGGCCAGAAAATTTAAGTATGTTCAGCGCAGGTTCTGATATGCGCTTATGGCAGTGGCAGGGTGTCCAGTCCGGCAGTGAGTCCAACCTTCAACAGATTGACATCATCGACGAACAGTTTGCCCTGTCCATTCGTCCCCTTGATGACGAGCTTCACCTTCGTGATCGCCGTCTGCGTCAGGACTTCGCTTTTGCTGAAGGCGGTATAGGCGCTGGGCGCATCCGCCAGTGCGAGGCTGAACTTCTGTTTGCTGCCGTCGGCATATTTCACGACCACTTTTGCCTTTCCTTCTGCGCCGTTTTTGGTCCGGGCATAGAGGGTGAGCTGTAAGGCATCGCTGGCTGTGCCAATCACGGGATTGGCGCGGGTGCTGAAGTCGATCTTCTGAACCAGCTTACCGCTGCTGCCTTTGGCGTTGTTGAATTTGAACGCGCAGAGGCCAGCGTGGGATTTCGGCTTGTCGGCGCTGCATTTGAGCTTGTCACCGCTGCTGTCCTTCACCTTCCACGGCTCGAGGCTGCCTGTCTCGAAGCCGGGGTTGGCATTGAGGGCGGTATCCTGCTGCGGCGTGGCGGTCGCGGGTGGCCCGGATGTGGGTTCGGCGGTCGGCTCGGATGTTGGTTCATCCGTCGGTTCGTCGGTGGGGGGTGGTGTGAGGGTTATTTCCGACGTCACCTCTGGCGTCTGCTCGGATGTCGGCTCGGGTGTCTGAGGTGGATCGATTAGCGCGCCAATATCGAAGGTGAAGCGCTGCACCAGTGCCAGATCCCCTGACAGTTGGACATTAATTTCATAATACTGCTCGTCTGGCCGGTAACCGATGTTGCCCGCATTCCACGAGAGCCGCTTTACCTGTGTCCATGTCGTGCCGCTGCGTTTGAAGACAAACGTTTTATGCGGCGTTGACAGCAAGAGGGTATCCCCATCAAGTGCACCGATCTCTGGCCCGATAAAGGTCTCATCCGGGTTCAGCGTGGCCTGATGTGACCAGTTGGTCCCATCGAACACATATACCCGGTTATTGACGACAGCCGTATTGCCGCTGAGGTCGAACCATTCGCTGTAACCGGAGTTCAGCGTCGCGACTTCGGTCCATGCCCCGCCGATGCGCTGATAGGTCCTGTAGTAACCCGTCTCACCTTCGCCAACCCCCGCCAGTGCCAGATCACCACTCAGGGCCACCAGCGCCCCTCCGGGGCCAGAGTCTACGTCGAAACTCTCTGTGACATGCCAGGTCGTCCCATCGTATTCC
This sequence comes from uncultured Anaerolineaceae bacterium, assembly GCA_964395665.1. Lineage (GTDB taxonomy): Bacteria > Chloroflexota > Anaerolineae > Aggregatilineales > Phototrophicaceae > JAEZAF01. Next base: position 4,138 of record CAYNDH010000098.1, on the reverse strand, counting down.
ACGAAATGAATCGTACGGGTGTAGCTGTCATACTGGCCGGGATCAGAGACGAGAATGGTATTGCCGTCGATGGCGGCATCCGTGCCGAAGTTGGGATTAAAGGTCAGCGTCTGCTGCTTCGTCCATGTCGTGCCGCTGCGTCTGTAGATGGTCAGCCTCCCGTCGATCTCCGGTTCCGGTTCAGGTGAGTGATCATCCCGACCATAGATAGTGAAGACGGCGGTGTCTCCGTCCAGTGCTTTAGGCAAACCGGTGTACTCTTCCCCACTTACGGGTTTGATTTCTGCCTGTTTTTCCCAGACTTTGCTGCTGTTGCGAACATAAAATACACCCTGAATGAACTCGGGGTTGTTGGTGCTGCCCGGCCAGTAGAGTACCGTTTCGCCACTAAGAAAGAGGGTATTGAGATCGTCTGCTGGCAGCTCATTTGGCGGCAGGTCACGCGGGGTGATCTGCGGATTGGGAAGGGCGCTGCCGGTGTGAATCACCATGACAAATAGAAGAAGGGTAAAGATGGAGAAGAAGGTGGAGCGAATGTAACGTGGTGTGAGGTGCATTGAGAATTCTCCTTAGCTCCGAGGCTGTACGGGTAGTTTATGGACGAAAGATAAAACCACTATGAGTCCGAAGAAAATTTGGAAAATTATTTACGAATTTTGACAAGCGATGCCCGCACCGCCGCATCAGGACGCCGCATTTTTCGTCCGGTGCGCTGGATTCTGGCATAATAGCGGCTTACGACTCCGCACGATGCCGCGTCGCCGCGCCTCCGTGTTAACTGAATGATCCGAAATGTCTGCAACCAATGCACTGATCAACGCCAACTGCCTTGATGCACTCGCCACCCTGGACGATACCAGCGTCGATCTGATCTTCGCTGATCCGCCGTATAACCTACAGCTTCAGCAGGAACTGTGGCGGCCCAATATGACGCGGGTGGATGCCGTGGACGATGAGTGGGATCAGTTCGGTGCATCGGCGGAAGAGAGCTTCGCCGCCTATGATGATTTCACCTGTCAATGGCTGGAAGCCGCCCGCCGTGTGCTGTCGCCGCGTGGGACGATCTGGATCAGCGGCACCTATCACAATATCTTCCGTGTGGGGATGCACCTGCAAAATCTCGGCTACTGGGTTCTGAATACCGTCGCATGGCACAAGACCAACGCCATGCCGAATTTTCGTGGAACGCGCCTGAAGAACGACATCGAATTCGTGATCTGGGCGCAGAAGGCGCAGGGCAGCCGCTATACCTTCAATAATCATCTGATGAAGCGCTATAACGATGGCAAGCAGCTTGGCTCGGTGTGGCAGATCCCGGCCTGCGGTGGCATGGAGCGCCTGAAATCCCCGGACGGCAGCAAGCTGCATCCGACGCAGAAGCCGGAAGCACTGCTGGAACGGATCATCGCGGCCAGCAGTCAGCCGGGGGATCTGGTGCTTGATCCGTTCATGGGGACGGGGACGACGCCGACCGTTGCCAGACGCCTGCACCGGCGCTATCTCGGCATCGAACTCGATCCGACCTATTATGAGGTCGCCTGCCAGCGGGTGGACGCGGTGACACCGCTGCCGGATGATGATCCGCTGGTGCAGCCGCCGCGAGTCCAGACGCGTGTGCCGGTGCGCGCCCTGATCGCCGCCGGTCTGCTGACACCGGGCATGACGCTGTATCTCGATGCGCCGGAATGCGAAGCGACTCTGCTGGAAGATGGCCGCCTTCAGTCGGGCGATCTGACCGGTTCGATTCACGGGCTGGGCGCACGGCTCAAGGGGACTCCGTCCTGCAATGGCTGGCGTCACTGGCGCTATCGCGATGCGCGTGGTGATTTAAGGGTGATCGATGATCTGCGGCAGCAGTGGCTGGCGACCCAGAGTGTTACCTATCCCTGAAAAAGCCCTATGGGTATTAGCTTCACACCTGTATTGCCTTATAAATGGCAAAATCAATGCAGGATATTGCAATATTCTTTATGAATCACCAGAGACTCCCCCTTTACAATGAAAAAAGGCACCTAACTCACACCTTTTCACAAACATTGTAGAGGAGTAAACATGGATCATCATCAGTATAGCATCGCTGCATCACAACGCCGTACCTCGCTTCTCAGATTCATTTATGTCGCTCTGTTAATGTCATTAGTGTTAATGACGACTGTAACATTTGCGTCGAATCCCGAATTGACAGTCTATGCGGCCAATTCCGGTGATTTTGATACATCATTTGGCAATGGCGGCGGTGTTATCATCGACTTTGGCAGCCTCAGTGATTATGCAAATGACATGCTTATCCAGCCAGACGGTAAAATCGTTGTTGCTGGCAAGATGTTCAATGGCGCAAATGATGATTTCGCACTCGCCCGGCTGAATCCTAACGGCACACTCGATACATCGTTTGGCGGTACGGGTAAGGTCGTCACCAACTTCGCGCCCGGCAGTTTTGATGAAATCAAATCGATTGTGCGGGATGCCAGCGGACGGATCATCGCTGGTGGTGTGACCGATGCCAATGGTGGCAAGAAGAATTTCGCGCTGGCGCGTTATAACCCGAATGGCACCTTAGATACCACGTTTGATGGCGACGGCATTCTGATCTCGGACTTCAATGGTGAGGACGAAGGTATTGAAGATGTCACGCTTGATGGCAGTGGACGTATCGTCGCCGCCGGTTATTCCTTTGCGTACAATGCCAGTAAGCATCGCGGTTTTACGGTCGCACGTTACACCGCCGCTGGTGTACTCGATACCTCTTTTAATGGGAACGGTATTCGCGGCTTCGGGATGGGAACGGTACTTGGCAATCAGGAAAAAGCCTATCGGGTGATTGTCGATGGCAATGGCCGTATCCTGCTTGCGGGCGGCGGCAACAGTTATGGACGCGTTCTGGCAATGGCCCGCCTGAACAATGATGGTTCTTTTGATACGAGTTTCGCTGATAATGGCCGCACCTATTCCATCTATACCGGGACAGATACCGCCTTTGCCCTGAAGATGGATGGCGCTGGTCGAATTGTCACTGGCGGTTATGACGACGGCGATGCCAGCCTGCGCCGATATAACTACAGCGGTGTTTACGAAAATGGCTTCGATGATGGCGATGATGACGGTTTCATCGGTACAAACTTCAGCAATGGGCCGGATGTCATCTACGATATGGCGATTGATACCAACGGACGTATCGTAACGACTGGCGAACGGGCTTCGAACGCCGATAGTGCAATTCCTCATGCTCTGGTTGCCCGTTTCCTTCCGAATGGAGTTCTGGACCCCAGTTATGGGGTAGAGGGAGCCTCTTACTACTATTATATCAATCCGGTCAATGAAACGGTTGCAAAGTCAATCGCACTGGATGCCCAGGGGAAAATTGTCGTCGCGGGTTACTACATCGACGCAGCCACCGATAATGCCAATATGACGGTGACCCGCTTCCATTCTGTGACAACCACCCCGCCAACGCCTCCGCCCTCACCGACAGTGGAACTCCTGCAGGACGGCGGCTTTGAGAGCGCAATCGGCATTTTCAGTCCCTGGAAGGGGAAAAATCTCACTAAGGACAAGCGCGTGATCAACAAGAATGGCAAGCAAAAAGCCTTCAGTGGTCAGGGGGCGTTCCAGTTCAAGGGTAATCCTGGAGAAAACAGTAAGATTGTACAGAAGATTTCAACGCCTGTTGCTGCTGGAGAACGACTGACACTCAGCGGTATGATTGAGGGCAAGAAGGTCGTCGGTGGCGGACTGGTGAAGGTGGTCGTCAAATATGCGCACGGCTCCAAGGACAAGATTGTCTTTAACATCCCGACTGGAACCTATGCCTATACTGGTTTTTCGCCGAGTTCGCTAACGCTGGTGGGCAATACCAGCAGCATCAAGGTGCAGGCACGTTACAAGGGGACATCGGGTCGCATCCGGCTTGATGATCTAAGCCTGTTAAAGACCTCGGTATCGGCTGGTCAGGTTGAGCCGCTGCCGCTGCCGTGAACTCTGTCTGAAACGGCTGAAGTGAAATAACCATGCTGAAAGAGGTGAACGCAATGTTCACCTCTTTCAGCATTTCCTCTATCTGGTCAGATCGCCTCTGCCACAATCCGCCAGGTTCTGTTGACGTTTCGATCATAATGCGCCTCTGCAAGCCGGTTTTGTG
>CAYNDH010000097.1:0-16911 GCA_964395665.1 uncultured Anaerolineaceae bacterium | reverse complement strand
ACAGCCTGCTGCTGGCGATCCCACTGATTGCGGCGGGTGGCCTGTTGGGGCGGCGTGTCCCGCTGATGGTGGCTTTTCTGGCACTGTTTGTGATCTTCGGCGCGATCAGCCAGAGTCAGGGCACCACGGGTCTGACAGATCCGGCGACACGCTGGCAGGCTGATCTGGTGATTGCCTTTTTTGTACTGATTGTCGGGGCGCTGCATCTGGTGACCTTCAACACCCTGACGACACAGGTCGCACAGGATGCGCTGATCAAAAGCGAAGCGCTGGATCGCATCAACCGCTTTTTCGCCTCACGTCAGATTGAGGATGAACAGAACCTGTACGCGGAGATGATCAGCTTCCTGCGGGAACTGATGAATGTCTCATTCGTCCAGATCTTTTACCGTGGGGATGATGGCCGCATTAGCCGCCGTATTCGCGGTAATCTGGGCATTCGTTCCGTCAGCGTTCAGATTGACGGTGTGACGATGGCCGACGGTTCCCCCATGATGCGTGCCATTGCCCTGAAGGAACCGGTGCGCGTCTCACGCGATGACAGCACGGCCAGCGATGGGCATCTGCTGACGGCCACACGAACCGCCGTACTGGTGCCGATCCTGTATGAAGGTGACGCGATGGGCGTGATCGACGTGCAGAACGACCGCGCACAGCCGCTGTCACAGCTTCAACTGGAAGTGCTGACGACCTTTGCCGAGATCGCAGGGACACAGATCGTGCATGAACGGCTGGTCGCCGCGCTGCGCCAGAATATCACCCAGCAGGAAGAGATTATCGGCACCCTGCGCGAACGCCTGCAGGAACTCCGCAGCGCTCAAGGTGTGGGCGGCAGTTCATGGCGGGATTATCTCCAGCAGCGGCGTCAGGATGTGATCGGCTTCGACTTCGAACCGGGCGCGGGGAATTTCGTCGCTGTGTCCGACCTGCCCGATCATCTGCAACCTGTTATTGAAAGCGGCGCACTCCAGATCAGCACCGAAGGCGACGCCAAGATCATCAATGTCCCGATTGTGCTGGCCGATGAGGTGCTGGGGGCGATGTCCTTCAGTGTCCCCAAGACGCGAACCCTCACCGAACGCCAGATTGAAACCGCGCAGATCGTCGCCAATCGTCTGGCCCTTGCGCTGGAAAACAAACGCCTGTTCGAACAGATTCAATCGCGTGTGAGCCGTGAAGTGAAGGCGACACAGGCGGCGAATCTGCTGATTACCGCGACCGATGTCGAATCCGTGATGAATGTGGCGGTCGCTAACTTCAGCGAGGCGATGGGGGCGATTGCAACCCGTATTCACCTGCAACCGGCTGCTGTGGCACCGCTTCAGGAAAAAGAGGTGGTGTTATGAGCCAACTGTGGGGACTCTTTAAGCTCAATCAGTGGTCGATCCGCACCAAACTGACAGCGATCATCATGCTGCTGATCATTGTGCCGACATTCCTGACGCTGGTCCTGATTAATACCGGCGCACAGATCCACGATGAGCAGAACGTCGCAAGCTATCTGCAAAGTTTCGGGCAGAAAGATCTGTCTTACATCACGCGCAATATAGATCAGGCGCACAACATGCTCTCCAGCCTGTCCAATGACCTGCGCTACCGCCGTGTCGTGCTGGAACTGATGGTCAATCCATCCAATCTGGATAACCGACAGTCGATTGTCGATCTGTTCAACAACCGCCTGCTTCAAACCGGCTTCTACGAGCGCATCAATCTGGCAGACATCGACGGCAACATTATCGCCAGCACACAGCAGAATCTGAGCATCGCCAGCGGCATCAATCTGGCGGATTCGTTCGGCTTCCTTGCCGGTCGGGATGCCGCGCTGCTGAATGAGGAAAACCGCGACAGCCTGTATCCGGATCTTCAGGGGAACCCCGTTTACGAGATCACACAGGTCATCTATTACACCGACCGCTCACCCGCCGGGTTTATGATCGCCACGGTCAATATCGATAATCTGTTTTATGACTATCTCGGCGTCACCGATACTTATATCCCGGTCGTCAGCTACCTCACGACTCATGATGGTCTGGTCATCGCACCGCCGGAAGGGTACGCGGCTGCGATTGAATCACGTGGACGTCAGGGCGTGGAGACTAACCTGAGCCTGCGTGAGGGCATCTACCAGTACAACATAGAGGATGACCAGTACGCACACTTTATCAGCCCGCTTCCGGCATCACGGCTGATCTTTGTGACAGAGAATTACGAAGAAGTCGAGATCAACGCGCCGATTCAGGCATTTCTGGAATCGAATGGGCCGGTCTATATCATCATCATGCTCTTTGTTTTCGGCATACTGGCATGGGGACTTTATAACAACATGATCCCGCCGATGCTCGCTATCCGTGATGCGCTGTTGAATCTGGGTGAGGGTGATTTCTCCACACAGGTGATCGGTATCAATCGCCACGATGAGATCGGCGTACTGGCGCGGAGCGTCGTCTCGGTCCGGGAGCAGGTGCTGCAAACCATTGAGGACCTTGAACAGCGTCTGGCGGACCGTGTGCGCGACCTTCAGGCCACACAGGAAGTCAGCCGGTATGCGGCCACCCAGCGCGACCTTCAGCGCCTGATGACGGATGTTGTGAACCTGATCGTCAATTCGTTCACCAATATCTATCACGCGCAGATCTTCCTGATCGATTCCGAAGGGCGCTATGCCGTCCTGCGGGCCAGTACCGGAGATGCGGGTGAGATCCTGCTGCGGCGTGGTCACCGGCTGGCAGTCGGCAGTACCAGTATTATCGGGATGGTCACGGGCGAAGGCCGTGTGATTATCGAGCGCGACACCACCACCAGTACCGTCCACCGCGTGAACGAATTTCTGCCGGAAACCCGTTCAGAACTGGCGATCCCGCTGCGTGTCGGTAATACCATCATCGGCGCGCTGGACGTCCAGAGCAAGCAGGATAACACCTTCTTCGAAGATCAGGTCACCCTGCTGCAGATCATGGCAGACCAGCTTGCAATCAGCGTGGACAACGCCCGTCTGTATCAGGAATCACTGTCCCAGCTCGAACGCCTGAACAAGAGCACACAGGTCCAGACGTATGAAGGCTGGCGCGAACACATGCGTAATCAGCGCCGCGATGTCCTGACCGCCCGACACGGAAATATCGCCTTGAGTACCGATGATCTGCGCGAGATCGTGGCGCAGACCGGTGAGATGGCGACCGGCGATCTGACACCGCACGGCACAATCCCGGTGATTGTCCCCATTCGCCTGCGCGGTCAGCTTCTGGGCATGGTGGAATGGGAACTGCCGCAGGTGGATTTCAGCTATGAAAAGCTGCTGCTGGCCGAAGAACTGGTCAACCGTCTGGCGATCAGTCTGGATAATGCCCGCCTGTTCGAAGAATCACAGCGCACGGTTGAACGCGAGCGCGTGGTCAACACGATCACGGCCAAATTCAGCACGCAGACCGACATCGACCAGATCCTGCAAACGGCGGTACGTGAAGTCGGGCAGGTGCTGCATGTCCCTGAAGTCAATATCCGCCTGATGTTAAGTCAGGACAGCAGTTCAATGACGGATGACTTCGAGTTCAATGATGATTTCGCCAATCTATCCGCTGGTTTATCAACCGGCCAGACCGCCGGTCAGACGACAAATGGCAGTTCAAAAAACGGACACCATAGCAGTGTTGAGTCCGATGGCAGCACCGGCCCTAACCCGCCGGACAGCAGTGGTGCTGATAGCAGTGGTGATCATGCACCCGATCCGTCCCAGAAATAAATAAGCAGAGGCAAACACGAGACGATGTCCGCCAATTCGAAAACTCCGAGACGGTTCTTTACCAGTCCGCAGCCCGGCCAGCCCGGCCAACCAGCGCCTGACGAAGGCACTTCTGCACGTCGGCTCTCGTCGCCAGAGGTACAGGAACGGCTGCACAAGCGCATTACCCGTGCCATAACGCCAGCGCTGCTCCTGTTTGTGGCCGGTATCATCCTGCTGACTACGGTGGTGGTAAATGTGCGCATGACGCGCACCGTGTACGATTCACGTCAGCAGGCGGCGGTACTCGTACAGTCGGTGTTGAAGCTGGAACTTGAGGACCTGTTCGTCAGCCTGCGCAATATCAGCCAGCTTAGCGGTGTCCGCGCCTTTGCGGTGACGGCTGTCACACTGCCACAGGGGACCGAGAGCCGCGCCATCCGCACATCACAGTCGGAGATGCTGCGGGCTTTTGAAGACCTGCTGAACAATTACGAAGGCCAGTTGACTTCCGTTCGCTATCTGCTTCCAAGCGGCGGTGTCTGGGGATCTGCACAGCAGAGCAATGACCTGATCCAACTGGATGCCGCCCTGAACCGAGAGGATGCGGTAATCCCTTCAGAAGATGCGATCTTCGCGCAGGCCCTGTCTGCTCCTGCAGGGACTATTCTGGCATCACAGGTCATCAACAATCCGAATGCGCTTACGCTCTACACGCCGGTCGCCTCACTGGACGGGACCAATGCGGGCGTCATTGAGATCACACTCAACGTGCCTGCTATCTTCCGCAGGCTGGAAACCGGCCTGCGTCAGTCTGATTACACTTCGGACGGACTCCGCAGCTTTTTCGTGGCGGATCGCAGCAACCGCATCCTGTGGCAGTCCAGCGAAGAACTGCCTGATGAAGATGTCATGACTGCCTTTAACGGGGTATCCCGTGGTTTTGAAAACCAGATCATAGGGGCAGAGATTGTCAGCAGCTATGTTATCGATGACTTCACGCAGGCCAGCTTCCCATGGCGGTTGGGCATCAGCGAGAATCTGCTGCTCAGTCCCGGTTTTCGACTTGCGGCAACAGTGCTTATCATCGTCGGCGGCTCAATCATGGGCTTTATGCTGCTCCGCATTCTCGAAAATCTGCTTCAACAGGCGCTGCGCCCTGTCGAACAGGCTGCGCGTGAGGTCACCGGTGTCGCATCAATGCTTGAAGTCGATACACGCACGCTCCAGCGCGACCTTCGGCGGCGGTCACTGCTCTCGCGTACTGTGATCGAGGAATCACAGGCGCAGAGTGAGATCGGCAATGTGTCCGAATCAGTGGGACGCATCACCGAGCATCTTGAGACGCTGCGCGAACGGATGGAACAGGAAGGCAAGCGTCATAATCGTGACATCGAAATCGCCGCCCGTATCAGCCGTGCCACAGCGACACTGTACGATCTGGACAAGCTGTTCGACCGTGCCATTGAGATGATCTGTAGTGAGCTGAGTTTCTATCACGCGCAGATCTTCCTGCTGGACGACATCAGCAAGAATGCCGTTCTCGTCCGCAGCCGTGGCGAAGTCGGTCTTCAACTGCTGGCGGAACAGTACAAGATCCCGATCAACGGCGAGTCGGTCATTAGCCGCACCACCCTGAGCAAAGAACCGGTCATCGTTCAGGACACGCTCAACCTGAATGGTGAGCCGTTTATCTATAACACCCTGCTGGGAGATACCCGATCGGAACTCGGCCTGCCGCTGATGCTGAATAACGAAGTCATCGGCGTGCTGGATATTCAGAGCCGCTTCCCGTTCTCGTTCAAAGAGGAAGACTTACCGTTCTTCCAGTTGATCTCTGACCAGCTTTCAATTGCTATTCACACCGCCCGTCTGCTGACCACATCCAGAGCGCAGATGGATCAGGTAGAAGACCTTGCCCGCCGTTCGACGCGTGATTCATGGGACAATGCCGACACCTCTCTGTTTCAGGAACGCGCCTATCGCTATGACCTGACCAGCGTCCAGCCGGTCGGGAAAGAAGCATCCGCGACAGTTGAGGAACCCGGTGAACATACCCTGACGGTGCCGATTGCCCTGCGCGGTGAGCGCATCGGCGTGCTGAGCGCATCAACCGATACCGGCAAGAGCCTGAGCGAAGGTGACGCGGTGATCATGCGCGCGGTTGCTGACCGTGTGGCGCTGGCGATTGAAAATGCCCGTCTGTTTCAGGAAACGCAGATCAGCCTGTCGGAAACATCGATCCTCTATCAGCTTAGCCGTTATCTGAATGAGGCCGACAGCCTTGAAGACGTGCTTCAGGCGATTATCATCTCGGTCACCAGTGATGCATCCGGCGCACAGGTCTGGGTGTATGACACAGACGATCAGCAGTCAGACTGGATGACGCTGACGGAGAACATGTCCTTCGGTGTTGAACACACCCTGATCCATGACGAAGAAGCCGCTGTCTCTGACGAAACCGCACCACCAGTCGAAATCGGCTCTCGTATCTTCGCGCCGTTCCATCCGCTGTTTGCCGGATTACAGCAGGGACAGGTCACACTGGTTAATGATGTGGAACATGACAGCCGTATCGACTCGGTGCTGCTGGCAATGTTACGGCAGTCCGGCACGCAGGCTGTGGCGATTATCCCGCTGACGATCCGCGCCGAACGTCTCGGCCTGCTGCTGCTTCAGTATCAGTACCCGCGTGACTTCAACGAGCAGGAAGGGCGTGTGTTTGCCGCCCTGATCGACCAGGCCGGTGTCGCGATTGACAACCGCCTGCTGCTGAAGCAGACCGAAGAAGCCCGCCGCCGCAGTGAAACGCTGTACATCGCGGGACGCCGCATCAATACCATGCAGACCTTCGCTGACCTGATCTACGCCGTCATGGAGACGCGTAAGGCAATCCAGCTCGACTTCCGCCTGACACTGCTGGAAGGTGAACTGGACGAAACCGGCTGGCCGACCGTGGGGCGCATCGTCGCGCAGTCGCATGGCAGCCGTGTGGACGAAACTGTGCGTCTGCATCCGCTGGTGGTCGCATTGGACTCGCCGCTGCGCGAACGTCGGGCGGTGATCCTGCGTGATGATCTCATCTCCACCGATACGGTCCCGGCGCAGATCGTCACCCTGCGGCGTGAAGGCTATCGGATGATGGCGCACTTCCCGCTGTTCAGCGCCAATCAGCCAGTCGCCATTCTAAGCGTGCTGTCTTTCTCCAGTGAAGAGCTTGCCACTGACGATCTCGATGTGTATTACGCGCTGGCCGGTCAGATGGCGACGCAGCTTGAAAACCGGCGTCTGCTGATCCGCACGGAAGCAGCGCTGGACGAAACGCACCGCCTGTATCTCGCCAGCCGTGCCATCAGCGGTGCGCAGGATGTGCAGACCGTGTATGAGACAGCGCTGGAACACCTTGCGCGTCCCTTCACGGGAGATGATGGTTCGTATATCGCTGAAATCACGGAAGCCGCCGAAGAAGACGGCATCATCAGCACCGGTGAGCATACCGCCCTGAAGGTGAATACGCCGAAGCAGGTCATTATCTCGCTGCTGCTGGCCCAGCCCGAACCCGGCTGGAATGCTCAACTGCTCGAATGTGTGTTTACATGGGCCAATTCATCTGATCCCGAATTCGGCTGGCTGAAGGAAACCGCGACCGTTGCGACCGATGAGTTCCCGGTGGGGCAGATGCTGCTGGAAGCCGGTCAGTCAATCCGGCTGAATAACCTGCATGAAATGCTGGAAAGCGAAGCAGGCGATGCTGTCCGGACCACGCTGGAAGCCACCGGTACAGTCAGCGCAGCGATCACACCGCTGCAATACCGTCAGAAATGGTACGGCATCATCCTGTGCCAGAGTGACTCGGTCGATACGTTCGACGAGCAGTATATCCGCTTCGCGGAAGCCGTCGCCGACCAGATCGCCATCGCGATTGAAAATCGCCAGCTCTTCCACAATGCGCAGATCGAAGCGCAGCGCGCCCAGCGTGAAGCCCAGCGTGCGCTGGCGCTGGCAAACGCGGCACAGCTTGCCAATCAGGTCGGTCTCGAATTTGAGTCCAACCTGAGCGGTGTTCTGGCAATGGTCGCGCAGTCCGCCGGTTATGACCGCTGGGGGATGCACACCTATGACCGGCACACCCAGACGATCAATACCTTTATCCTGCGTCTGCCGGGCCAGAACATCGAGCCGGACGAAGAAACAAACACCGTTCCCAGCCTGCAGGGGCTGGATGGCATATCAGAGGATCTGCCAGAGGATGAGGCAGCAGCAGACGAAACCCATCAGGGCCGCTTCACCATGGACAGCGATCACCCGATTGTGCTGGCGGTCCGCACCGGGCAGACGCTGCTGGTCAATGACCTGAGCGCACACCCGACGTTTGACCAGCAGAAGCTGGCAATACTGCGTTCAGAATATGGTAAATTCGTGGTCACGCCGATCCGCAGTGCAGCCGGCATCATCGGCACGCTGACGCTCGGTGTCAACAGCGATGCACCGGATCTGGATGAGGGCGATGAAGAGGTGGCAACCACGCTGGCGACACAGATCGCTGTCGCGCAGGAAAACCGCCGCCTGTTCCTTCAGGTCCAGAACGAACAGCAGACCCTGCGCTCCGTCATGTCCACGCTGCCAGCCGGTATCGTCGTGCTGGACCCGAAAACACTCCAGCCGGTGCTTTCCAACGAACAGGCTGAAGTCTATCTGGGAGATGCCCTGCGCGAAAAGCGTGCCTTCAATGCGGAAAATTACGATCTCTACCGCACGGGGACGTCGAACTTCTATCCCGACAACGAACTACCGACGATCACCGCGCTGGACGGCTTCAGCACCTTCAGTGACGATGTGGCCCTGATCACCAGCGACTCACAGCTTGACCTGCTGGTGAACGCCGCGCCGATTGTCGATGGTAACGGGAATGTCGCGGCGATCGTCGCCTCATTCTCCGACATCAGCAACCTGCGCGGTCTTGAAAACACCCTACAGGAAAGCCTGCGAGAGACGATCGCCATTTATGAGGCACAGCGCGAACTTTCCGACGCAATAATTATGGATGATGTGCTGGACGTGCTGATCAGCCAGCTTGTCAACCTTCAGGCGTCAGAAGGCTGTGTGCTGCTGGTCGATGAGGAAACCGGCGTACTGCTCCCCGTGCGCTCGACACTGGACGACATCGATGCGTCGATCTTTGCTCCGCTGTTGAGTGATGCAGGTGCGCTGTCGCATCTGCCAGCAGAAGTGCAGGAACTGACCGAAGGGCATCCGGTCTTCGAGAATGCCTATATCATCACCGTTCCACTGCGTGCCAGCGCCCGTAATCTGCCGATTGGCTGGCTGATCGCGATCCGCCATGATCACTCGTTCGTATTCGAAAATGAACGCCTGATCATCCAGCTTGGCGGTATCGCTTCAACGGTCATCGACAATCGTCATCTGATCCAGCGCACGGCGCAGGCCCTGCAGGAAGCCAAAACCCTCTACGAAGCCAACAGCGTGATCAGCAGTGCCCGTGACATCGACCAGCTTAGCGACGCGCTCCACACCGCGCTGGCACATTCTGCCGTTCACGAATACACCGCCGCGATTTCACATTCCATTCTGGATGTCGATGTCATCGTCCCGACCGAAGATGAAGCCGTTCAGCTTCTGCGGACAGCGCTGCTGCGTGAGAATATCCCGGACAGCGGCGTCTTCGTCGATAATATCAGCACCCTGTCCCCGGCTGATCTGTTTGAAGGATCAGTGCTGGCGGCCTGCGGTGAGACAATCCAATCGTTTGGTGCGGTCCCGCTGCGCGTGAAGGCCGAACCCGCCGGTCTGATCCTGATCGCCTATCACGAACCGCATCCCTTCCAGGATGGCGAGAAGCGTTACCTCTCCGCGATGTCGGTCAGCGCGTCAGTCGTGCTGGATAATATCGCGCTCGTGTCGGAAATCCGGACCGCGCTGGAAGAGACATCGACGCTGTATCAGGCCAACCGTCAGCTTATCGAAGCCTCATCCCCGCAGGAAATCACGCAGGCGGTGGTTGATTACCTGATCGAAGACCATATCGACCAGGTGTTTATGGCGCTGCTCAACAATTCCGCATGGGATGATGCGGGCGCGTCGGTGAGCATCGCCTCTAACTGGAATCGCTATGACGGGATCGATATGGAAGGGCTGATGTTCTCCCGCGAACAGTTCCCGCTGTGGCGACTGCTTTCGACACCTGAATTCATCCATGTGGGCGATGTGGACGCCGTCGATACGCTGGACGAAATCGACCTTGGCGGGCTGGAAATGCTCGAAACCCGTTCGTTTGTCGTGCTGCCGCTGCGTGTCTCCAACCGTGTGATCGGTGCGATCTGGATGGGTTCGCGTCAGGCGACACCGATCAGCCCGCGTGCCGAGCGCGTTTACCGTACCTTTGCGGAACAGGCGTCACTGTCACTGGAAGCGGCTTACCTGCTCCGCCAGACTGAACGCCGCGCCGCGCAGCTTCAGACCTCTGCTGAAATCAGCAGCAGCGCCGGACGTATCCTCAATCTCGAAATCCTGCTGCCGCAGGTGGTCGATCTGATCCGTCAGTCGTTCGGATACGATCACGTGCAGGTGTTCATGCTCGACGATATGCGCGAATTTGCCCTGCTGCGGGCCAGCACGGGTGACGCCGGTCAGGAGCTGATCCAGCGCGATCATAAGATCCAGATTGGATCTGTCAGCGTGGTGGGGCGCACCATCGCTGATGGCGAACCCATCATCGCGCAGGACACCGCAGCCTCCGACGTCGTCCATCTGCCCAACCCGCTGCTGCCGCTGACACGCTCTGAAATGGCGCTGCCACTGATCATCAAGGATCGCGTGATCGGGGCGCTGGACGTGCAGTCCAATCAGCCGAACTTCTTCACGCGGGAAGACACCGCCGCGCTGACTACGCTGGCCGCGCAGATCTCGATTGCCATCGAAAATGCGCGCCTGTATGCGGATGCCCAGAAACAGGCGGACCGCATGGGCTTCCTGTTCGAAGCCACGCGTGCAGCGGCTTCTGCTGAAAATCTCGAAGCCACCCTTCAGAATGTCGCCACTTATCTGCACGGCAATCAGAACGTGCAGGCGACGATCCTGTACCTGCGGCGCGATTATGTCGATGCTGAAGAAAACCAGTTCAGCGTACTGGAAGCCGTCGCGCTGCAAGGTATTGACCAGCCGCTGACGGAGATCGAAGCGCCGCGCCTTGATGATAAGGACAGCCTGCTCGTTCAGGTGGCAGCCAGGCGCGAAACCCACCTGATCGCGAATATCGCACAGCAAGCGGTATATATGCCGGTAGCATCTGCCGCACAGTCTGCCATGATCGTCCCGCTGATCGGCAGCGGCGAACTGCTCGGCATGATCGTGCAGGAAGCGGCAGAACTCAACCGCTTCGACTTCGAAGACGTGCAGTTGATGTCCACGCTGTCCAGCTCGATCTCGGCGGTTATCCAGAGCACACAGCTCCTTGAACGGCTTCAGAATGCCAACGAAGAACTGCGCGAACTGGACCGCATCAAAAGCGAGTTCCTTGCCAACATGAGCCATGAGCTGCGTACACCGCTGAACTCGATCATCGGCTTCAGCCGCGTGATGCTCAAGGGCATCGACGGCCCGCTGACCGAGATGCAGGAACAGGACCTGAACACGATCTACACCAGCGGCCAGCATCTGCTGACACTGATCAATGACGTGCTGGATCAGGCCAAGATCGCCGCTGGCAAGATGGACCTCAAAGCTGATTTCTACGACATGAAGACCGTGATCGAAGGCGTGAAGTCGATCGGTCTGGGTCTCGTGAAGGAAAAGAACCTTCAGTTATCGGTGGAAGTGGCCCAGATCATGCCGCGTGCCTTCGGCGACGAGTTCCGCACCCGTCAGGTGCTGATCAATCTGGTCTCGAATGCGTCGAAGTTCACCCAGCAGGGGGGCATCACCATTCGCGCCTACCCGATTGAGGATGAAGGCCGGACATGGGTTCGCGTCGATGTGATCGACACCGGTATGGGGATCGCTAAAAAGAATATCCCGCTGCTGTTCGAAGCGTTCCGTCAGGTGGACTCATCCCTGACACGGACGGCGGGCGGCACCGGTCTCGGCCTGCCGATTGCGCGTTCACTGGTGCAGATGCAGGGCGGTGAAATGCTGGTCGAGTCCGAAGTCAACGTCGGTTCGACATTCAGTATCCTCCTGCCGACTGAATCACTCGTGCCGGACAGCGATCAGGCCGGCGATGGTCAGGACGATGCGAACAATGCCAGCGCCGCTAACGGTCAATCTGCATCGGATACAAAGACCAATGGCAGTGCCAAACCTGCCGGGGCAAAGCCTGTCAAGCCATCCCAACGGGCGACCGGTGCATTGAATACACCGCCCGCCAAAAAGGGGACTGATCCGCTCTCACCAGCACGCGCCACCGGACCATCCCGGCGGGTAATGGAAGCCAAGCGGCAGGTGCTGCTGATCGAAGACAGCCCGGAGATGGTCGATCAGATGCGGCGCGCCCTTCAGCCAGACGGTTTCGAAGTGCTGGCAGCATCGATCACACTCGAAGCAGAAGCGATGGCAAGCGGCCTGCATCCCACACTGATCGTGATGGATGTCAATTTCCAGAACGGTGCAGGCTGGGATATTATCGGACGCCTGAAGGGGCGCGATGATACCGCCGACATCCCGATCATCGTCGTCACATTGAGCAACGAAGAAGAACGGGCACAGGGAATGGGCGTCCACAGCTTCATTCAGCGGCCCTTCCTGCCGGAGACACTGCTGAACGCGGCGATTGATGCCGAAGCAGAGAGTAATCTGGCGCGCATCCTGATCATCGACGACGAACCGGATGCCGTCCGCCTGCTGGAACATCTGCTGTCTGAAAACGGCCAGTACCGCGTGTTCCATGCCAGCAATGGCGCGGACGGTGTCGCTATGGTCGCACGCCGCCGCCCGAATCTCATCCTGCTTGACCTGCGGATGCCGGAGATGGACGGCTTCAAGGTGCTGGAAGAACTGCGTTCACATCCCGAAGCGGCGATGATCCCGGTGATTGTGGTCACCGGAGATGCAGACCTCAACAAGTCGGAACGCGAGCAGATCGGAAATGTCCATGTGCTGCCCAAGACTGCCATCAATGAGAAGGAATTCCGTAAGTTTATCGGTCACGTGCAGAAGCATCTCAGCGGGGAAGAAGGCATGGATTAATCTGCGCCACCGCTGATCTTTCACTGATAGTTACCCAAAAGGGCCTGATCGCTGTCAGGCCCTTTTGATTCTTCACATTGACCGAAAGGGCTATTAAATCTGAACCAACTGCTTGATTTTTTGAAGCAGGGATCATATAATAGAACGGATGTTCAAATGCCATCTCACACTTGCGTCAGCTCGCTTATTTCATGAAAGGAACAGCAAACCATGAATATTGTCATTTCAGCCGATGGAACGCACATCGCATTCGATCAGCACGGCAGCGGCCCGACACTCATTCTGGTCTCCGGGGCGCTCCAGTATCGCGCATTCGATCAGGCGCTGACCGAACTGGCGCAGCTTCTCGCGCCGCATTTCACAGTGATCTTTTATGATCGGCGTGGACGTGGTGACAGCGGCGATACCCTGCCTTATGCGGTCGAACGCGAGATTGAGGACATCGCCGCGCTGATCAATGCCGCTGGCGGCCCCGCGTTTCTGTTCGGGATCTCGTCCGGGGGCGCACTGGCACTGGAAGCAGCTTTGAGTCTCGGTGACAGTGTCCGCAAAGTGGCGATCTACGAAGCGCCGTATAACGCGGAGCCGGATGCACGTCAGGCATGGGTACAGTATCGCCAGAGGCTGGACACAGTGCTGGCCGATGGTCGCAGTGGTGATGCGGTCGGCGTGTTTATGCAGTTAGTCGGCATGCCTGAAGATCAGGTCCCGATGATGCGGCAGGACCCATCGTGGCCGCTGTTCGAAGCCATCGGACACACCCTGGCCTATGATGCCGCCGCGCTGGGGCCAGAGGCCGATATCCCGCTGGACCGGGCAGCCCGCTTAGAGATCCCGGCGCTGATAATGGCAGGTGATGCGAGTTTCCCGTTTATGGACGCATCCGCTGCTGCACTGGCGCAGGCTGTTCCGCAGGGCCAGCATCGCACACTCGCCGGTCAATCACACGAAGCCGAAGCGGCAGCGCTAGCACCCGTGCTGCGGGAATTCTTCAAGGGTTAGCGGCTATTATCCTGACAGGGGCGGGCCAGCCGGTTTGCCCCTGTTCCCCGTAGGCTGGTGATTTAAAACTCGCACCTTTTCGTAATGCCGCCAAACCAGCCATAATAGGATGCTGAACTCCGTGTATTGAAGGGAAACAATCAAATGGCGGCAGCACCCCAGCGCGAACCCCGTCCAACGCGCTCATCCGGCCTGGGACCTACCCTGTTCCTGCTGCGAATCACCCGCAACTGGATGCGGATTGTGCTGGTGATCCTTGCGGTTTATATCTCGCTGCCATGGGTGGCCCCCACCCTGATGAGACTCGGCCTGAACGGTCCGGCGAATCTTATTTACACGGTCTATCGGCCATTCTGCCATCAGTTCGGCTTCCGCACCTTCCACCTGTACGGTGAGCAGGCAGTGTATCCGCTGGCCCCGGTGGCAGAGCTGATCGGCGTCAATGCCTATGAATCTTACGTCGGCCAGTCGCTGATCCCGATGCAGATGCGCCAGAACCAGCTTCCGACGCCGCCGTTCAATGTCAACGCGCTGCCCGCATTCTATGGTATCAGCGTGCCGGACGATGTCACACCGGACACGCCAGCAGAGGATCAGAATTTCGTCCGCTTTCAGCTTGCCACCAGTGCCTTTGTCGGCAACGAGCAGATGGGTTACAAGATGACGCTGTGTGAACGCGACATCGCCATCTATACCTCAATGTTCCTCTTCCTGCTGATCTACAGCCAGCCGCCAGTGCGCCGCCGACTGCGTCCGGTGCCGCTGTGGCTGTTCGTCTTTCTCGGTGTGCTGCCGATCGGCATTGATGGTGTGAGCCAGTTGGTGAGTTATCCGCCGTTTAACTGGTGGGAACCGCGTGAGACACTGCCATTCTTCCGCGTGCTGACGGGCATCAGCTTCGGATTCATGACCGCGTGGCTGGGCTTCCCGTATATCGACCTTAGTATGCGCGATGTGGAATATGATCTTGAAGCGAAACTGTACACGGCGGGGATTGATCCGGCACTGTGGCAGCGACGCGAAAGACAATCAGGTCCGGCAGTGGGGGACTGAACTTCAAGCGTGTAATCTGCTGATCGTGAGGTAGTCTGTAATGGGTATTCGTCTTGACTGGGAAATCGAATCGGAAAACGCGGGCAAACATTCGGCAACCGAAGATCCGAATGTGATTCGCACCCGCCGACAGGTGAGAGTGCGTTTTCTGCTCACCTTTCTGGTGGTGCTGGGGATTGTGCTGGGCGTAGGCGCGCTGATCGTCTGGCGGCTGAACGAAGGGGAGCGACGCCTTGAGCAGTTCCTGCGCGATACCGTCGAATCCGAGGTCACCGCGCTGCGTCTGGGTGACTGGAATGCATTTTCACGCGTACAGCGCAGTGCTGATTCGAACTGGATCGACATCCAGCAGAGCCGCTTTTTCGATGATATTCAGGCCGCCAAACTGGAGACCGACATCACCCTGACCGGCACGATCCGCGATGTCGAGATTGACGGTTCACGTGGGCGGGTGCTGGTGGAAGAGATCAGCGACGGTGTGCCCTACGTCCGGACGTGGTTTTACTGGCGCTATGAGGATGGATGGCGGCACGTCCCGCCGGATTATACCTTCTGGGGACCGGCACAGCAGTACAACGGCGGCACGGTCACAGTGAGCTACCGTGGGCTGGATGATCCGTTTGCACGGGAACTGGGCCTTAGCATCGAAGGGTGGATCACCGGTGTCTGTGCGGCCATCCTGCAATGCGGTGATTTCCCGCATATCACGGTCGAGATCCTGCCGGATGACAGCATCGGCGCACCGCACTGGCATCCGGATAACCCGTGGGTGATTCGGGTGGTGTCACCTTTTGTCGGGCGTGCGCGTTATGACGAGCCTTTCAGCGGTGATGTGAAGAATATACTGGCAAGCCTGATCGCGGAACGCCTGATCGAGCGCTCCGGTTCGGTCAGCACACCATCGACCCCGCCCGCGGATACCGCCTATCTGCGTCAGTCGGCGGCGGCATGGCTGATCGGGCGCTTTATCGGCATGAGTACCGATGCCTATCTGATCGACAGCCTTTCACGCGAATACGGCAGCAGCGCGGTAGGCGATCTGCTGAAAGTCTCGCAGCCGGACGGCGCGATGGCGGCGCTGGCACAGGTCCCGGCGCTGAATGCGGATGGCGTCTCACTGGGGGATGCGCGGCTGGACTGGCGCGATTTTCTGACATGGCGGCTGCGGCTGGAAAATACCGCGCTCAATGAGACCGAATTCCTGTGGCTGTATGCGCCGGTGGCCGAAGGCATCGCCCGCGAACGTTACCTGCGCTTTGATCCCAATGCCCAGATGCTGGAACCGACGGTGATCGAAGTGATCTCCGGCACTGGCAGCGAAGGAACGCCGCAGCTTGAAGCGGTGGTACGCTATACCGGCGCTGACGGAACGCAGACCGAAGGCCGTGTCCTGTTCCGCCTGATTGATAATGTCTGGAAACGCGCTTCGTAGGGGCGGCAGCAGACCAAATAAAAATCCCCACTCCATGCAAAGCCTGTTGGCCGGAGAGGGGATTCTAAAATTTGAGATGTGCGGTGAGCCTGAAGGCTAGGTTGCGTTGACATTTGCAAAAAATGGCTCATTTGTAGGGGCGATGCTGTGTCATCGCCCGCCGACTGTGGGTTATGGCGGGCGGACACGGCGATATATCGCAGGTCCGCCCCTACACAAAACTGGCTTACAGAGTCGCATGATAACCGAAACGTCAACAGGACCTAGTCCACGCCGCGCATACGCGGGTCGAGCGCATCGCGCAGACCGTCACCGAGGAAGTTGAACGCAAACATGATCAGGAACAGGGCAATCGCCGGGAACAGTGCCTGATAGGGATAGCTGCTGATCGTGCGCGATCCTTCGGAGATCATCGCGCCCCAGCTCGGTGTCGGCGGGTTGACACCCAGACCGATGAAGCTTAGAAATGCCTCATACGAGATATAGGTCGGGATTGTCAGCGTTT
>CAYNDH010000096.1:0-16952 GCA_964395665.1 uncultured Anaerolineaceae bacterium | reverse complement strand
ACGACTTTGCCGGTATTGGCTCCGCTTTGCAGGTGTCCCACCGCGTCGATGGCGCCAGCCACTCCGCTAAACGGTGTCGGATCAATCGACGGGGCCAGCGAACCCTCACGCAGCAGCTCGGCCAGACGCTGCATGTGTTCGGCCACAATCGGTTTGCCAAAATACAGGTTGAGATTAAAGCCGTGCAGTGAGGCATTCTTCGCCAGAATCTTGTAATAGATGCGCGGCTGGTGGACGCGATCCGGTTCGTCCTTATTGTATTCGGAGATAAAGCCGATCGTCAGCAGGCGGCCAAAACGCGCCAGATGTTCGACACCGATGTCGAACATCTCGCCGCCGACACCGTCAAAGACGATGCTGACGCCGCGTGGGTATTCGGCCTTCAGCACCTCACGCAGATTTTCCTGACGATAATTCACCACACGGTCACAGCCCAGTGCGCGCAGCAGATCGGCTTTTTCGTCGCTGCTGCACGTACCGATCACATGATTACCGGCGAGTTTGGCAAGTCGCACGGCAAATTGTCCGGTTCCACCCGCCGCCGCCGTCACCAGCACGGTTTCGCCACCCTGCGCCATAGACACGCTTTCATGGAGCGCGATGGAAGCGGTCAGCCCACCAATCGACAGGCTCATGATTTCCGGTGTTGCCGCCGGGATCGCCACGGCGCGGCGGGCCTTGGTCACGTAGTAATCCCGGTAGCCACAGCCGATGGCATTCGTCAGCACGGCATCACCGGGCCGAAAGGCGGTCACTTCCGCGCCAACCGCCACAACTTCGCCGACGGCTTCGCTGCCCATATCACACGGGACCGGCGTCGGCAGCAGATACATCCCCGCAGCCATCATCAGATCGGCGGCATTTACACCGGCGTAATGATTGCGGATGATGATCTCATCCGGGGCCGGTGCTTCGGGCAGTTCTACGCTTAAAATCTCCACCGCTTCACGGAAATCCCGGCTGTGACGGGTGGCAGTCAGTTTCTGGTAAGTGGTCATTGCATCGCTTTCGGTATGTTTGAATATTCAGAAAAAATCTTTTCAGAACCTGATGCATCAGTTGCAGGGGCCGGATGCTTCCGGCGCCATGCGTACCAGGTTCAGGGATTTTGAGGCCGAAAAACCCCCTATCCCCGGCCCTATCCCGGCATTGCTGGCAATGCTGGCAATGCTGGCAATGCTACCCATTCCGCTACCGACAGGAAGAGCATCTGTCGTCCGCTCAGAGGGAAAGGGAGAAAAGCAGGTCGGGAGAGATGTAAAAGTCCTCCCCTGTCTGTGCAACTTGTTGCGCCGGGGAGAGATTTAGGTGGGGGTCTATCGTACGGCTTAGAGAATAGTGGCTTTCACGGCTAACTTGGTCATCAGGGCCGGATTCTTCCGGCCCAGGTAGTATACAGGTCAAAATCCGCCTACCAAATCCTCACCGCGTGACCGTGACCTTGGTCAGTCCACCCGGCTGATCGATGTTATGCCCCTTCGCCATCGCCAGATACATGGCGAACATCTGGCCGGGGATGACTGCCGGGATCGGGCTGATCCACTCCGGCATCTGCGGGATGTGGATGTGCTGACGGGCCAGTTCAAAAGCCGCGTCGTCATTCGAAATTACCAGCGCTTCTGCCTGACGTTCGCGCAGCTTTTGCAGGGCTTCCTGCATCACACCGAGCGTTTTCCCCTGCGGCGCGACCACCACCACCGGGAATCCGGGCTGTACCTGTGCGATTGGCCCATGCAGGAAGTCGGCTTCGCTGTAGCCGTGCCCGGTGACATAGCACAGTTCCTTGATCTTCAGGCTGACTTCAAAGGCCGTGCAGTAATTGAAGCCGCGCCCGATGGATGCAAACGATGTGATATAGCGGTAACGCTCCGTCCAGCTTTCGATGCCGGAACTCATCGACAGTGTTTCAGAGACCAGATCCGGCAGCGTTTTCAGTGTCTGATGCAGTTCGTCATCATCTGCCAGCGCCGCGACCAGCATCGCGACCGCCGTAAGCTGCGCGGTGTAGGTTTTGGTGGCTGCCACGCTGATCTCACGTTCGGCATGGAGCGGGATGTGATGGTGTGCGGTCTGCGCCAGCAGCGATCTGGCGTCGTTGGTGATGCTCAGTGTCAGTGCGCCTTGTGCTTTGGCATCTTCCAGCACCCGATTGACATCTTCCGCCTTCCCGGACTGTGAGATGCCGATCACCAGCGCCCGTGACAGGTTCGGCGCGACTTCATACAGGGTATGGATCGATGGCGACGCCAATCCCACCGCCAGCCGACAGTAAACCCCCATCAGATACTGGGCGTACCGCGCGGCGTTGTCCGATGTGCCACGCGCGGCGATATAGACATAGGCCGGGTTAAATGCGCGGATCGCCTCAGCGATCTGATGCACATGGCCGGTTTCCAGATCGAGCAAACGCTGGATGACCTCCGGCTGCTGCGCGATTTCATGCTCAAGATGCGTATTTTCGTAATCTGATGCCATGACCTCTCTGTTTATCCTCTCTGTTTATAGCTGACAGCCATCTGAAAACCGTCGTAGTGGCGATCAACTGCCTGGTTTAGTCCTAATGCCTCATTCGTTCGCGATTTCGGGTAAAGACTGCATCGAATTGAGCGCGATGCCGGTCCCGCGCAGGGTGTAATCCCCCAGTGCCGCCGGGATCAGCACCGTCTGCCCGACTGTGAAGCGCAGATCATCGCTTCCGGTGATGATATTCAGTTCGCCCTGGATACACGTCAGGATGTGGAAGTCGCGCCCACCGGTTGAGAGTGAAAGCGGTGCATCACGCAGGGTATGACGCAGGGTAACGAAGTATTCGCTCTCGATCACTGTGACCGCTTTGTCGGCGCTGTCTTCATGCCGGATGGCTGGCAGTGTCTCCAGGTTGGCGACCTTCAGGCTCTTCTCGATATGCAGTTCACGCGGTTTGCCATCCAGCCCCATCCGCCCCCAGTCATACAGCCGGTAGGTGACATCCGATGACTGCTGGACTTCATAAATGACAATCCCCGCGCCAATGGCATGAATCGTCCCGGCTTCGATCTGAAGCACATCATCGCGGGTCACACTGGCATATACCAGCAGATCTTCCAGCGTGCTGTTCTCGATGGCCTGTTTGACGGTCTCAATCGGCGCCCCCGGCTGGATACCGATCACCAGACGGGCATCCGGCTGCGCGTCCAGCACATACCATGCTTCCGTTTTGCCGCGTGGATCGCCTTCGAGTTCCGCCGCGAACTGATCATCAGGATGCACCTGAACCGACAGCCACTGTTCCGCATCCAGCAGTTTGATCAGCAGTGGGAAGCCCAGCGCCGGATCATTATCAGGCCCGATCAGCGCCGCGCCGTATTCCCCCACCAGATCGGCGATCGTGCGCCCCTGATGCACGCCATTGGCAACCGTGACCGTGTCGTGCAGTTCCCATGATTCGCCGTAGGGTTCATCTGATGGCAGGTGCTTGGCGAACAGGGTGTCGAGCCTGCGTCCCCCCCAGACGCGCTTATGCAGCACTGGCTCCAGCAGCATGGGATAAAGGGTTTGTTGCTGTGACATGCGATTCACTCTCCACTCGTGTGCGGTTCTTCATCAGGACCACAGCATCAGACAGACGGGCAAACGGGCAAACGGGCAGATGACGAGATATTCCCATTGCGACGTATGATTCTTGCTGTAAATGTTGTGTACACGTTGTGTATACCGAAAGCTCAGTTTAGTATAGCGGTAGCACGGAGTACATTGCCAGCGATCCTGCGCCTGCACGCAGTCCACTCCGATCCGCCGTTGCGCGGTGCTGGCGCTCTGTATACGGATATGAGATGATCATTCGCATTCTGGAAGGCTTCAGAGGTAAATCCATGCGCGCACCAGTCCCCCCAATCTTATGGAAGAAAGCGAACGCGGCTCATGATCACATGGGGCCTTTGATGTTTCGGTTTGTGACGCTGGCCGTTACCCTGATGGTGATGGTACTCGTGCTGGCGGCCTGCGACGGATCACCACAGGAACCACTGCCGACCATTCTCGCCGTGCCGACCGATGCGCCGATCGATCCCGCCGAACAAGGCGATTCCGTCGCGGTGGCGATTACACCTGTCAGCGTCCAGACGCTGGATGCTGCCCCGACCACTGAAGATACACTGGTGGAGACCGAAGAACCCGCGATCAGCACAACTCATGAAGTGGGACTTGCGCCCACGGAAGACACATCCGACGGGCTGACACCGACCCTCACACCCAGTCTGACGATCACCAGCACCATCACGCCGGAGCCGACATCGACGCCGGTGCCGACCGGTGTCCCCGGCCTGCTGGATGAGATCATCGCGATGGCGCTTGAGGCGACAATTCTCCCGCAGGAATATGTCGATCTGAGCCAGCTTTCGGGTGGAAGCGGCGGTACACCCGGCGGCGATACCAGCGACCTGCCGCTGCCCGGTGGGGCGAACCCCGGCGGGATGATGACGCCCGCTGCCGTCACCTGTGCATTTACACCGGCTGGCGGCTTCGGTCAGATTTACGCCAATGACCCGACACTGCCCGCCCAGTTAGGCTGCCCGGTTGGTGCGCCGCCGGTTAACGCGATCCGAACCGGGGCCATACAGGAATTTCAGTTCGGTTTCATGATGTGGGTGCAAGCGGCCAGCGGCAGCGGAAATATCTATGCCTTTTACGTCAACGGGACGTACAAACGCTTCCCCGATACGTTTGTCGAAGGGACCGATCCGGCATCTGGCGGTGAGACTCCGCCTGAATCGAATTTGCGGGAGCCGGTGCGCGGTTTCGGCAAGGTCTGGCGCACGAATCCCGATGTCCGTACGGCGCTGGGATGGGCAACCGCCGCAGAACGCGCCGCCAGCGTTACCACCCTCGATTTCGAGCGCGGCCATATGCACTATGTCGATGTACGCGGCAGTACGCTGATTCTGGTCCAGACCGCGCCGGATCAGGGGACATGGCGGCAGCAGATCGGCGCGTCGTAGCGCTGACCGTCACACGGGTCGGCGAAATTATTACTTGAGCAGGGATGCTATAATGCGTGGGGCAGAGGCAGGTTAATCGGTCTCTGCCTGACATCGAATTGACAACGGATTTTTACAGATTACAGGCGAGATATGCGGCGATTTTCAGGGTTATGGCTTCTGGCGTTTTTATTGTCTGGCGCTGTCGGGCTGGGTGACATCGCAGGGACGGATATCACAGCGGCGCAGGCCGAATGCACCGAGACCATGGGGCGAGTCGAGCGGCCCGGTTTCGTCAGCGTGCCGATTGAGACGCGCATGGTTTATTCGATCTATCTGCCGCCGTGCTACGATCAGCAGCCGACGCGAGTCTACCCGACGATTTACCTGATGCACGGCTCGAATGAAGACGACGGCCACTGGATTCGCCTTGGCCTGATCGATCTGCTGGACGAGCGCATCAGCAGCGGGCAGATGCCGCCGGTGATCGTCGTACTGCCGTTTGCTAATTGGGTGGGCAATGAAAACCGCTTCGGCTATGACTCGTGGGATACCGTCTTTGTGACTGAACTGATGCCGCTGGTGGAATCCAGCTATCGTGTCGAGACACGCCCGGAATACCGCGCCATCGGTGGCATTTCACGCGGCGGCTTCTGGGCGTTCGAGATCGCCCTGCGCCGTCCTGGATCATTCGCCATCATCGGCGGGCACAGCGCCTTCTTCGACCGCTTCCACGCGCCGCCGGATGTCAATCCGCTGGATAATGCACTGCTGATCGACCCGGCCAACCCGCCGCGCATTGCACTGGATCGCGGCAAGGATGATTACGCCGCCCCCGGACTCGACATCATGCATGAACGGCTGGACTCGGTCAGCATCCCGCATATTTACACCATTTATCCGCAGGGAGAGCATAATAACGATTACTGGCGCATCCATGTGCCGGAATATCTCAACTTCTATGTCTCATCATGGGCGTTGGAAGCGAATCCGGCGGATCAAATCGAAGCGTCCGCACAGGCCAACAGCGGCTTCGCATTCATGACCAATACACCGCGTCCGGATATCACCGCATCCCCCGCGATGCTCACAACACCGACACCAGCCGATGTCCAGACTGCGAACACCGCATCCGGCTATGAGGTCTTTCTGCCGGTGGTGGCCTTCCCCAGCCGGACATATACCCTGACCAGCGAACAGATCAGCACGATCGCTGCCGGTGAGTATGATCCGAAGCTGATCGTCTCCACTGATACCGCTGCCCGCCTGATCGCACACGGTATCATGCTCAACCCGCAGATCGAGCAGAACAGCCCCGAAGAAGTCAATAAAACGCTGTGGCGTGACCGGTCGCGCTATGCCCTGATGCCCTTTGACCAGGTCACACAGCGGCTGCGCGTCGTCTGGGTGGATGAACAGAATCCGCTGCTAGGGCTGGCCGGAGCCGTCGAACCGGCTGCGCCGTATCCGTTCGCGTTTGCATCTGAAACGCCGAATTTCGAGCCGTCGAAGCTGACGCGCATTATGCTGTCCGGTGTGACGGCGATGGCGCGGCGGGTGATGCCGGTCTTTGATGAGAATGGCATGGAATGGGCCAGCGAAGAGATCGCACCGATCACACAGCGCGCCGACTTCTTTCACACCAGTAACGAAGTCTCGTTCGTGCCAAGCTGTCCGCAGGCCATGCCCGGTGAGGCGATGCTGGGCGGTGGTGGCAGCTTTTGCAGTAAGCCGGAATATTTTGACATCTTCCCGCTGCTGGGGCTGGACATCATGGAGCTGTCCGGCAATCACAATAATGATTACGGCTATCAGGCCTATCTCGACAGTCTGGCGTGGTATCGTGATAACGGCATCGCGACCGTCGGCGGCGGCGAAAATGTCGATAACGCCCGTCGTCCGCTGATCATCGAGCATAACGGTAACAGCGTCGCGTGGGTGACATGCAATTTCGTCGGGCCATATTACGCGCTGGCAAATGACAGCGGCAGTGATCCACGCCCCGGCGCGGCGGCCTGTGACCGCGAATGGCTGTCGGCCACATTACCCGCGCTGAATGGCGATCACGATCTGGTAATTCTCACGGTGCAGTATCTGGAACATGACCTTTATGTGCCGACCGGCGGCCAGCAGGCAGATTTCCGCTTCTGGGCGGATCTTGGCGCGGATGTCGTCGTCGGGACGCAGGCGCACTTCCCGCAGGGTTACGAATTCGCCCCCACCAGCAGCGGACGCGAAGCCTTCATCCATTACGGACTCGGCAATTTCCTGTTCGATCAGGACTGGTTCGCCGGAGAACGCTTTTTCCTTGATGAGCTGTATCTCTACGACGGTGGACTTCAGTTCGTCGATGTCTATATGGGCATCAGCGAAGAGATGGGCCGTCCGCGCCTGATGACACCGGATGAGCGCCTCAACTTCTGGGTGGTGATGTTCGAGCAGAACGGGAATATGTAGCGCATGTTCACCCCACCCCACAGGCCCCGCTCCAAATTGGCTGAAGAAGGGATGTGTAGGGACAGGGCCTGCCCTGGCCGCGTGCAGATAGGGTCAAGCTGGGGGCTTCTCCTGGTTTTCTCCCTGCTTCTGCTGACTATCGGACCGATATACGCACAACCGACCTCACAAGTCGATGACCTGCTCTCACGGCTGACGTTAGAGCAGAAAGTCGGGCAGATGTTCGTCGTTGGCCTGTATGGGCCGACCATGAACGAACCTGCACGCGAATTCCTGACCACCATGCAGCCGGGTGGCGTCGTGCTGTTTAACTCTAATACCGGCACACCGGACGCCGTGACGCGCCTCACCAATACCTGGCAGCAGACGATCACCGGCGCGGGCGGCGTGCCGCTGTTCATCGCGACTGATCAGGAAGGCGGCATCATCGCCCGGCTGAAAGAAGGCTTCACCGAATGGCCGGTGCCGATGGTGCTGACCGCGTCCGGTGATGTCAATCTGGCTTACCGCACCGGACAGGCGATGGCAACCGAACTGCGTGCGGTCGGCGTCAATATGAACCTTGCGCCGGTGGCTGACCTGTACACCAATCTGCGTAATCCGGTCATCGGACGGCGCTCGTTCGGCAGCGATCCGGAGCGCACCGGCAGAATGCTGGCCGCGCTGATCCGTGGGATGCAGGCGGGCGGCGTGCTGGCGACGGCCAAACACTTCCCCGGACACGGTGACACCGACCGCGACTCGCACACCTCGCTGCCGATTGTCCAGTATCCACGTGACGAACTGGAGCAGGTCGAGTTCGCGCCCTTCCGCTGGACGGTGGCCGCTGGCGTCGAGTCGGTGATGGTGGCGCATATCTGGTATCCGGCGCTGGACAGCGAACAGATCCCGGCGTCGCTGTCGGCCAATGTCGTCAGCGGTATCCTGCGCGATGAAATGGCCTTTCGCGGCCTTGCCATGACCGATGCGATCGAGATGGACGCGATTGATACCGTCTACAGCTATTCTCAGGCGTCGATCATGGCGATCAATGCCGGGATTGATCTGGTGGCGTTTGGCGCACACGTCAGCCCGAACAGTCAGGCGCAGGCGATGCAGGCCGTGGTCAATGCCGTGCGTGATGGCCGCATCGACGAAGCCCGGATTGATGACTCGGTCCGCCGCATTCTGGATGCGAAAGCCCGGTATGGCATTCTCGCCTGGACACCGCTGCTGCCGGAAGAAGCGGGACTCCGCCTGCGGGCACCGGAACACGCACTGCTGGTCGAAGAGATCTTCGAAGCGGGTGTCACTGTGGCCTATGATCAGAACAGGCTGCTGCCCATCCCGCCGGAGCGCCCTGCGGTTGTGATCTACCCCGGCAGCCGACCGGCGATTAAGAACGCCTGTGAACCACTGCACGATGCCGGTGTCACCCGCTGGATGAGCGTCTCGGAGACGCCGAGTGACGATCAGATCGCCGGGGCGGTACGGGCTGCCGCCGGTGGCGATACCGTGATCGTCTTTACGCAGAATGCCGACCGCGACCGTCAGCAGCAGGCGCTGGTCAATGCCCTGCCGAAAGAGAAGACTGTCGCCGTGGCGCTGTTTTCGCCGTATGACTGGCAGTCGTTCCCGGATGTCTCCGCCTATGTGACGACATACAGCCCACTGGAGCCGAGTATCCCCGCCGTGTGCAGGCTGCTGTTCGGCGCGATCCCGTTACGCGGACAGCTTCCGGTCGCGCTGGACGGTCAGCGTGATTTCGCCAGCTTTGCCGCGACTGAAGGCATCGTGATCAACATCGAAGGGATCGTGGCGCTTCCGGGCCGTTTGACGGTCACACCGCTGCCCACGCTCACAGCGCTGCCCCCGACCGCTGCTATTACCGAAACGGCCCTGCCAACCTTCACCATCACACCGACACGCGAACCGCTTCAGTCTAATACGCGAGCCGTTGTCAGCCCGCCCGCCAGCAACCCGACACAGATCGCGGCGGTGTCCACACCTGCGCCGGGGATTGCCGTTCCTGCGACCATCACACCCCCCGCTGACGCGATGAACATCCCGCCGTGGATGTGGCTGGCCGGGGGCGTGCTGCTGATGAGCGGGACCGCCTATGGAGCGATGTATAACGCCGGTGTGCAGACAGTCAACCGCTACCGGCGCGGCTTTGTCGTGCAGAAGTGTCCGGTTTGCAATCAGGGGCGGCTGCACGTCGAAACCGTGACGAAACGCCGTGCCGGGATTCCGTCCGTCAGCCGTCGTATGGTGAACTGTGATCACTGCCGGTCATTACTGCGGGAAGTCGGGCCGCGCCGCTGGAAGTACCGTATCAATCCGCGCACCAATCCGCCGCTTTTCGACCGCCTCAACAACAAAGTGATCGACGAAAGCACGCTCAAGCGGCTGTGATGGGTATCTGATATGCACGTGAACCGCATATAATGAACAGTATAGTGAGCGCGATGAGGGTCGGAAGATGACGATTGCAGAGTTGTTGAATCAGGCAATGACGCTCCGCCCACAGGAACGCAAGGAGCTTGCGAAACTGCTGATCGATACACTGGATGTCACTGAAGACCATCACCTCATTGAGCAGCCGAAAACAGGAGCAGAGATCGCTGCCATGCTTCAGGCCATGCAGCCGATAGAATTTGTTGATCCTCATATTGAAGATCCGGTGGAGTGGGTCAGGGCACAGCGCAGCAAACGGGCGACGCACTGCACGTAATTTTGCATTAATACAAGTTTCATAAAATCAGAACTTTTGTTTCACCTCAAATCCTGTGCTATGCTGATACCTGCCCACCATTCATCCTTACATTGGAGAAACCCATGAACACACCCACTTCCGGCTTTGCACCTGTCAACGGTCTGAAGATGTACTACGAAGTCACCGGCGAAGGCGAACCGCTGGTCTTCGTCCACGCCGGTATCGCTGATCACCGCCTCTGGGATGATCAGGTCCCGTATTTCTCGCGGAAATACAAAGTGATCACCTTTGATATGCGCGGCTTCGGCCAGACCGAGCCGGTCGATGGGGAATACAGTAATCGCAAAGACATCACAGCGCTGCTGGATTTTCTCGGTGTTGAGAACGCCCACTTCGTCGGCTGTTCGATGGGCGGCAGCTTCAGCATGGACATCGCAGTCGAGACGCCGCAGCGTGTGAAATCGCTGACGATGGTTTGCTCCGGCCCCGGCGGGCTGGATCTCGATGTCGAGGTCCCTGAGATCTTCAATCAGGCGGACGAAATCGCGGAACAGGGTGATCTTGATCTGACGGCGGAGTATGAGACCCGCGCATGGTTCGATGGTGCGACCCGCACTGCCGATCAGGTCAATCCCGAACGGCGGGCGAAAGCGGTGATGATGAACCGCATTGCACTGGAACATCAGCAGAAGGGCCTTGGCAAAAATGTCGGCGCGCTGAGTCCGTCTGCCCATGAACGCCTGAACGAATTGAAAATCCCGGTGCTGGTGATCGTCGGTGAACACGATGAACCCTACAGCCACGCCGCCGCCGATTATATGGCGGCGCATATCGGCAATGTCCGTAAGGTGCTGATCAGGGACACGGCGCATCTGCCCAGCCTTGAACAGCCGGACGAGTTCAACCGCATTCTGGATGATTTCCTCACCAGCCTGTAGCTTGCAGCTTGTAACTTGCAGCTTTTAACAGCCTTTCCTGACAGCGTATCCTCAGCGATAATGCAGGTGATGCGCTGGTATCACTCTGACCAGCGTGCCCGTAATCCGATAAACACTGAACAGAAACCAACCTTTAAATGTCTGAACCGATTCGCGTTTTACATTTTGCAGATACCCATGTCGGCATGGAAAATTATGGCCGGACGGATACCGAAACCGGCCTTAGCAGCCGCGTGGTGGATTTTCTCGACCGCATGGATGAGATCATCGCCTATGCCCGTGAACATGATGTCGATCTGACGATCTTCGCCGGTGATGCCTTCAAGACACGCAACCCGAACCCAACCTTCCAGCGAGAATTCGCCCACCGCATCCGTGACCTGTCGCAGCTTGCGCCAGTGGTGCTGCTGGTTGGCAACCATGACCTGCCGCCCAGTGTACTGAAGGCGTCCAGCATCGAGATTTACGAGACGCTGGCGGTGCCGAATGTCTGGGTTGGCTATGACTACGAAGGCCGCGTGATCAATACCAAACGCGGCGACGTTTTTGTCGCGACTGCGCCGTATCCGATTCGCAGCCGCATTCTGGAGAAGCTGTCCACGGCTGGCATGACGATCGCCCAGACCGACGAACTGCTTCAGCAGCAGATGACGAAGATTCTCGAAGATCTGGCTGCCGAAGCTGACCAGCACGAGATGCCGCGCCTGCTGACGGCCCATTTCACCGTGGGCAGCGCGGTTGTCGGCAGTGAGCGCAGTATCATGCTCGGACGTGACATCGTCGTCGGGCGGGATATTGTGGCCGATCCGCGCTGGGATTATGTCGCGCTCGGCCATGTCCACAAACACCAGAATCTGACGGCTGGCCGCATCGACGCGCCGCCCGTGGTCTACAGCGGCAGCATCGAGCGCATCGACTTCGGCGAAGAAGGGGATGCCAAGGGCTTCTGCTGGGTGGAACTGAGCCGCGACGATACCCAATGGGAATTCGTGCGCGTCGATGCCCGTAGCTTCGTCACGCTCAAGGCTGATCTGCGAAAGAGCAGTAATCCGACGCAGGATATCGTCAATGTGATCAACAAGCACGCCCTGCGTGATGCCGTTGTCCGGCTGATTTTGCAGTTCACGCCGGAAAGCGAAGTCCGTTTCAATGATGGGGCGGTCCGCGAGACACTGCGTCAGGCCGGAGTGTTTCATCTTGCGGCGATCAAGAAAGAAGTCGAACAGCCGGTGCGCGCCCGGTTAGGCGCAAGCCCTGAAGGGCTGACACCGGAAGAACTGCTGGAACGCTATCTGATCAGCCGGGAAATAGAGCCGGAGCGCCGCACGGAGCTGATGTCCGTTGCCAGCGATATCCTCAACCCGGAAGATAAGGGGCTGGATTAGGCTGACAATACAATACAAAAAGCGCGATACACCATCGCGCTTTTGTTTTGTCTGTCATTGATATGGCGCTACTTCGTGCTGCGCGGGTCCAGCGCGTCGCGCAGACCGTCGCCGATGAAGTTGATCGCCAGCACCGTGACCGTAATCAGCATCCCGGGGAACAGTGCCAGCCACCAGTAGCGGCTGATGTTATCGCGGGCGCGTTCCAGCACGTTGCCCCATGTCGCGGTTGGGGGCTGGACGCCAAAGCCAAGGAAGCTTAGATACGCTTCGGTGATGATCGCGCCGCCGATGCCCAACGTGGCAGAGACGACAATCGGGGCGATGCAGTTCGGCAGGATGTGCTTGAAGATAATCTGAATATCGGTCGCGCCAATCGCCTTGGCCGAGATCACGAATTCCTGTTCCTTCAGGGACAGTACCAGTGAACGGACGATGCGCGACAGGCCCATCCAGCCCAGCAGACCGATAATCAGGACGATTGAGAGGGCGGTAGCGTTCAGTTCTCGCCCCAGAATATTGACTCTTAAGGCGGTCATCTGCGGATTTTTAGCGAAGACCTGTGAAACGGTCAGCAGCAGGAACAGCGCCGGGAATGCCAGCAGCGCTTCGACGATCCGCATCAGCAGACTGTCGATCCATGAATAGCGTGTCCCGACGGTATATCCACTGACCAGCCCGACCACTGTGCCGAGCGTGATTGAAATCGTCACCGAGGCAACGGCGATCATCAGCGAGATCTGCCCGCCGTAAATTGAGCGTGCCAGCACATCGCGCCCTACGGAGTCTGTGCCGAAGGGATGTTCAGCAGACGGTGGCTGGAACTTGACGGCCAGATTGGTTGAATTGGCGTAGGCCTCACTGTAGATGAGGGTGCCGCCGATTACAAAAGTGAAGATCAGGAATAACAGGAACAAGCCAAACACGGCCATGCGATGGCGTGTGAAACGGCGGATTGCCCGCCGAAACTGCGATTCGCTTTCGAAATTTTCCTGCTTCTGTGTGATCACAACCGGACTTGTACCCTGTGCTGCGGCCATACTCGCGTCTCCCTATGAATAGCGCACACGCGGGTCGAGTGCGGCGTATAACAGATCGGTCAGCAGCTGGAAAATAACGACAGCAAAGGCGATCATCATCGTGATCATGATGAGCACATCGGTATCGAGCGTCCCAAGGCTGCGGATGAACAGCAGACCGATGCCATCCCAGGCGAAGATAGTCTCCGTCACCAGCGCACCGCCAAGGATAAACGGCAGATCAAGGCCGATCAGCGTGACCAGCGGCAGTGAGGCATTCTTCAGCCCATGCAGGAAGGTGACACGGCGTTCGGCAACACCCTTGGCGCGTGCTGTGCGGATGTAATCGGAGTTCATCACGTCCAGCATACTGGCGCGGATGTAACGGCTGTAGCCCGCCATGCTGATCGATGTCAGGCATGCTACGGGAAGGACCATATGCCACAGGCGGTCCATCAGCGAACCGGCCCCCGGCCCACGCAGCGATTCCATCCCCTGTACCGGGAAGTAAATCGGTGATCCCATCAGGCGAAGCTGAACGGCAAAGATATATACCACCAGCAGCGCGATCACAAAAATTGGCATAGAGAACAGGATAAACGAACAGCCGGTGACGATATTGTCCATCAGGGAATACTGATGCAGTGCGGTGTAAATCCCGATGATGAGCGCAAGGAACACCGTGATGACATAGGCTGTCAGCCCAAGCTGGAGTGTATTCGGCAGTTTGCTGCCCACGATCTCGGATGCCGGTCGCTTGTAGGTTTCGGACTCCCCGAAATCACCGCGCAGCACACCGCGATCCTGACCGTAGACATCCCCTTCACCGTCACCGTCGAGATCGCGTTTCACCCAGTCATTGCCGATCAGCCAGTAGAGGAATTGCAGTGGCAGCGGGTCGTTATAGCCGCGAATCGTGCTGATACGGTTAAATTCGGCT
This sequence comes from uncultured Anaerolineaceae bacterium, assembly GCA_964395665.1. Lineage (GTDB taxonomy): Bacteria > Chloroflexota > Anaerolineae > Aggregatilineales > Phototrophicaceae > JAEZAF01. Next base: position 2,563 of record CAYNDH010000096.1, on the reverse strand, counting down.
GTGCTGACACGCGGATCGTTACGCAGTTCTTCCAGTGGATTGCCCTGTATGCGGATCAGCAGAAAGGTCATGACTGCGATCAGAATCAGCAGGGGGATTGCCTGTAAAAGCCGCCGGATAACATAACCACCCATAGAACATCACTCGTAATAAATTAAACGCATTCGCAATAAAGTAAGCCGATTAACCGGCCTTTTTTAAACAGTACGTAGAAATGCGTTGTATCGGATGTAAGCTGTTGACAGGAAATCAGGGCGCATCCAGTGATACCGGATGCGCCCTGATAAGGAAAGCTGTTTTACTGAACGGGCTGCCAGTTTTCAACACTCTGGAAGTAGTTACCGCTCAGGGTGCCGACGCTGATCGAGCTGATGTCGAAGCGATCCGTGCGGATAGCCCATGCTGTCGGACGCGGGCGGATGCTGTGCCAGGTGGCGGCTTCGAAGAACAGCGGGTCACGGCCATAGGCATATTCCATGCGCTCATCGGGGTCGATGGTGGTTGAAACCAGGTCATCGAGACGGTCGAATTCTTCGTTGCAGAACCAGGTCCCGTTACGGCCTTCCGGATTTTCCTGCGAGGGGATACCTTCGCACTGGAAGTTGTCCGGCGAACCATTCGGAGACAGCGGGCTGTTGCTCAGCGCATACATGGCAAGGTCATAGTTACCGGTGTTCAGCAGACCACGGGTAGCGAATGAGGCGAACAGGGCGGTCGGGCCGTCAACCACGAAGGTCTGGGTCGCGACGCCTACCTGCTCGAGCTGATCCTGAATCACGGTCTGGATGTCAGGACGCGGGGTCACCGGGGTGGTGTAGAAGCGCAGCACCAGCGCGGTTCCGTCCTCTGCACCTTCTGCACCCTGCGAAACGCGCGGGGTCGGGACGGTGGCAGTACCTTCGTCGCCGTCATGGTCCACCCAACCGGCTTCGGTCAGCAGTTCGCGGGCCAGATCGACATCGTATTCACGGAAGCCGACTTCCGGATTGGTGAACTGCTCGGGGAACCAGGTGCGGGTGAGCTGTTCGCCAGCACCTTCACCGCCGAACTCATCGGCGATGCCACGGCGGTCAATGGCGTGGACAATCGCTTCACGGACGCGGACATCCTGCATCGCAGCGAAGGCGTTCGGGCCGCTGTTCATCCAGATGGCGTCCACAAACACGCCGGAGACGATGAACATACCGACGTTGTCGATTTCACCGTAGCCGTTATTGACCGAGTCGAAGTTGAAGGCAACGTCAATGTCACCCACACTCATTGCGTTCTCCATCTGAGCGGACTCAGTGATGAACTGAAGAATGAAGGTGTCAATTCCGGGTTCGGCTTCGAAGTCGTTGGCGCCCCAGTTCTCGTTGCGGACGAAGGTGGCGTTCTGACCGGCATTGAACGATTCCAGCACGTACGGGCCATAGCCGACCAGTTCAGACGGGTCGATGGATGCATAGGCGCGGAAATACGGAGATTCGTCGATGTTGGCATCGAAGACGCCGTCACCGTCGGTGTCCATGGTGAAACCGTCACCATTTTCGCCCAGGAAGCGGTGTGCCGGGAATGCGCAGGACAGGACGGCATCGGTCAGGAAGTCCGGCCACGGCTGGTTGTAGGTGACCTGGATCGTCAGTTCATCGACGACTTCAGCGCCGCTCACAACTGCGGGATAAAACCCGCGCTGGAAGCTGTCCAGCGAGTTGGGCTGCATCATCAGGTTGTGATAGAACATGCAGTCTTCAGAGGTGACCGGCTGGCCGTCAGACCACAGCATGCCTTCACGCAGTTTGTAGGTCACAACGGGGGCTTCGCCGCCTTCGACTTCAACGGTGGAGACCAGACCATTTTCCGGGCTGGGGATTTCTTCCACCATGACCGGGAAGATCTCGCGTTCTTCACCGCGCCAGTCCCACACGTCACGGCCATAGAACCCGGTCAGATATGTTGAGAAAGCGGAATTTGACAGCGGAGAGGGCAGGTCGGGTTCCTGTTCCCAACCGATGATCATGGTGACGCCCCCATCCTGGGCGGCTACAGCACCAACACTCATCGCCATGATGAGCACCAGTGCCAATACAAATAAACGGGTTACCTTCATTTTAACCGATCCTCCTGAAAAGATAAAATTTATAGGCTCGACACCTCAGCGGTATTAAAAGCCCACAGGGTGCCCATGTTAACAACCGTTAACGCATGAGAAGATAGCATAAATCACCAAACGAAACAACAAATTTGTTGTGGAAGTCGTTTATTTTCGTCTAATATGCCATAAACGATGCCGTAACAGATCGGTAATTCAGTGAGAAAACGGCCATCACATCCGATATGTGGTTGATGATATGTACAAAAAACCGACGGGCAGCGCCGCCGGTTTTTACCGGTTTATAGTGCTGTTATAATGAAGTCATAACGTCATTATAACAATTTTGTCGGTACCTGGAGACTTGTAGAGATCTGTTTGGACCTTTACAGGCCCTTAAAGGAACCGCGTCTCCGGCACGTATGCAGCGTGGGTTATGTGTTTTGGCGTGATGCGCAGCAGTTAGCTGACAACGGGTGATCGGTGTGAGGC
>CAYNDH010000095.1:14991-17089 GCA_964395665.1 uncultured Anaerolineaceae bacterium | reverse complement strand
TGTCCGGCGGTTTCATAAACTTCAGAACCGGTTTCTGAATATTCAAATGGTCTCTCATGTCTGTTGATGTGCGGTGTGAGAGTCAAAATCAGTTCCCGACGGTTTCGCGTTCGGCTAAAAGTGTCTCAAGCTTAGCCTGTCCTTCGTCGCGCTGCAATATCAGCCGCTGACGGTCGCCATCCGCCCGCGCACGTGTGGCGAGCATGTCGAGTTCCTGCACGCTGGCCCGCAGCGCGGCAATCTGTGCATCCAGCCGCTGGGTATCGAATGCCTGCTCACTGGGTATTTCGTCGTCAGCTTCGACGCTCTCAAACTTCGGTGTATAGACAAGGCCGTCGGCTTTTTCCTGTGCCTGCTGCGCCGTATACGCCTGATAATCGCCATCGAACACGCGCATATGACCGTCTTCGACATGCCAGATCTGTGTCGCCAGCCGGTCGATCAGATAGCGGTCATGCGAGACAAGCAGGATCGTGCCTTCATACTGCTGAAGCACATCCTGAAGGATTTCCTGCGCGGGGATGTCCAGATGATTGGTCGGTTCGTCCAGCAGCAGGAAGTTCGCCCCCTGAAGCGCCAGCCGTGCCAATGCCAGCCGCGCCCGTTCTCCGCCGCTAAGATCCGCGACCAGCTTGTAAACCTCATCACCACGGAAGAGGTACTGCGCCAGCAGACGCCGGATCTCGCCTTCGGGGATCATGCGGTTATCCGATACGGCCTGAAGCACGGTGCGGTTTTCATCCAGATCACTGCGGGACTGCGAGAAATACCCGATCTGGACGTTCTGCCCCTGCCACAATTTACCGGCAGGCTGCGGCAGTTGGCCCATCACGGTCTTGAGCATCGTCGTCTTGCCTGTGCCATTCCCACCGATCAGCGCCGCCACTTCGCCGCGTTCCAGCCGCAGATCATCGGCGGTGAACAGTGGCCGATCAGGATAACCGATATGCAGGCCGCGTGTCCGCAGCACATATTCCCCACTGCGGCGCACCGGACGCAGCGCGGCATTGAGCCGGACCGCCGCCTTCACCGGCACCGGGATCGCCTTAATCGCCCGTTCGGCTTCAGCTACGGTGTACGGGCGTACATTGCCCACGCCAGTCTGCGACCACTGCCCGGTATTCAGATAGGCGACCAGTCCAAGCTGATCAATGGCGGCCAGATCACGGCTAAGGCGGCGCAGTCGCCCGACCGCCGCGCCGTTATGCGCCTTATTCGCGATATTGCGCTTGATGAAGTCGATCTCGCGTTCGAGCCGCTCCATCTCCTGCCGATAGACCTTCATCTGGTATTCGTGACGCTCGTCGCGCTGCATGACATAGGCGCTGTAATTGCCACGGTAGGACTCAATGCCGTCCGGTGACAATTCCCAGATCGTCGTGGCAACGCGGTCAAGGAAATAGCGATCATGGCTGACGATCAGCAGCGCGCCTTTCCATTTGACCAGCGCCTGCTCCAGCCACTGGATCGCTTCGACGTCGAGATGATTGGTCGGCTCGTCAAGGATCAGCAGGTGCGGGCGTTCCAGCAGCAGACGTGCCAGCAGTGCACGGGTCTTCTGCCCGCCGCTGAGATGTGACAGCGGTGTATCGAACTGATCTTCACTGAAGCCGAGACCGCCTAATGTCTGTTCGATACGCACTTCGTAGTCATAGCCGCCGAGCCGGTCGAAATCCTCATGAAGCTGGCTGTATTCGGCCAGCACCGCCTGCTGATCGGCGTCAGGATCGGCCATCAGGTGTTCAAGCTCACGCAGACGCTGTTCCTGCGCCTGTACACCTTCGAAGATACTGAGCATCTCTTCCAGCAGGCTGTGATGCAGCTCATTAAAGGCTTCCATCGCTTCCTGACGGAGATAGCCGATCTCTACATCCCGTGCAAGCTGCACGCGTCCAGTGGTGGATTCCAGCATCCCGGCAAGGATTTTGAGCAGCGTCGTCTTGCCAACGCCATTCGGCCCTACCAGACCGATCTTCGCATCCCGTTCAATGCTGACCGTGACATCACGGAAAATGCTGAAACCGCCAAACGCCTGGCTGATGCCGTGCGTGTTTAAAATCGCCATAAGCTGCTACAGACCTCAATTGATTACACATGC
>CAYNDH010000095.1:11843-14891 GCA_964395665.1 uncultured Anaerolineaceae bacterium | reverse complement strand
ACACATGCAGCAGTCCGCTGCTGCGGATGCTTTCATTATAAAGGGTTCAGGACAGTTCACAAGTGTTTTCTAACGTTCAGCGATCCTGCCCTGTCGCTGACATCCCTATCCTATCAGAACGTCTGACACCTGCTGATTATACTGGCAAGGCGGTATCCGGTATGCTGCCATTCGCAGAAGTAGCAGGCCGTGTCAATGATCGCTATAACAACCTGCAACTGGAATAGTGACCGAATGCCCGTTAGAGTCTGTTGATACCTCACGGGATATGAAAAGCAAAAGGAAAGCCGCAATGCCCGGATTTTATTCCACCATCGCGCATTACTACGACGCCGAAAATACCGATATGGAAGACGACATCCCGTTTTACCTGCAACTGGCCGAAGAATATGGCGGCCCGCTGCTGGATGTCGGCTGCGGCACAGGCCGCGTGATGTTCCCGCTGGCGCAGGCCGGTTATGAGATCCACGGGATTGATAACGAACAGGCCATGCTGGAACGGGCCAGAGAATTACTGGATCAGCAGCCGCAGAACAAGTCACTGGTGCATTTCCATTACGGCGATGTGACGACGTACAGTGACATGAACCAGACCTTCGCGCTGACACTGGTCCCGTATAACGGCCTGATGCATTTTCTCGATCAGGAACAGCAGATTCAGGTCCTGCGTCAGCTTCGCAAATGGACACGTGACGACGGTATGCTGGTGCTGGATCTGCCGAACGCCGGGCCGATCTTCGGCTCGCAGGATACGGAAGCGCTGACGCTTGACCGCACCTTCCTTGAACCGCAGTCCGGCAATATGGTCATGCAGCAGTCGGTCAGTGTGCTGGACCGCACCGAACAGCTCATGCGGATCACGTGGATTTACGACGAAATCACCGCTGACGGCACGCTCAAACGGACGTATGCGCCGCTGGTGCTGTATTACTATTTTCTGTCGGAGATTAAACTGCTGCTGAAGCTGACCGGCTTTGAAGTTCAGCAGGTGTTCGGGGATCTGGATTTCGGCGAACACAGCGACGCCTCTGATCGCATGATCGTGCTGGCGAAGCCGGTTTAGTCGGGCGACTGCCAGACAGCAAAAAAGGACGGGATGCTTGACGCTGCTTCGCACCGGCGCATGCTTTCCCTTCCCCAGTCGGCAAGACGTCGCTGCAAGCAGCGTGCGGTTTTGCATTTCGAGGGAATGGGAATATTTTGCGTTGTATGGTGTTTTCTCCCTTTATCTCGCAGCATGACGAAACACCGGACGCCCCGTCGGGCGTCCCTACAAAACACGTCTTTAAAATGCAAATGGGCCGGAAGAATCCGGCCCCTACACGTTATGTATACGTCTATTTATGCCGTGTCGCGATAATGGCGCGTGTAGGCTTTTGAACGCTGGTTACTTCGAACCGCCGGACAGACGGTTGCGGAAATTGATCAGGTTCTTCAGCATCTTCTGCCTGGGGCTGAGTTCATCCAGATAGTCCAGACCGGCTTCATAGGTCGCGGTCCCCTGCCACAGCTTGCCGTCCTTCATCTGAAGGCTGCCCATGGCGATCAGGGTATCACCCAGCATCTTCTTCTCGCCCAGTTCCTGAAATACATCTGCGGACTGGCGATAGCACTGATAAGCCTGTTCCTTGTCTCCCAGTTCCAGATAGACACCGCCCATATTGCCGAGGACCTGCGCGGCCCGCAGCGCATCACCCCGTTCCTGAAAGGTGGCAAGGGCTTCGCTCATTACATCGAGTGCCTGCTGGTGTTCTCCCAGTGCGCGATGCACCAGGCCGATATTGGTCTTCATCTCCGCAGCGAGGTCATCGCTTCCTTCATTGGTGTAGAGTTCGAGCGCCAGTTGGAACGCACGACGGGCTTCCTCGTATTCCTTCTGCTGATAGAGCCTGATGCCCCGCTCCTGAAGAAGTTTTGCGTTGTCTGTCGTCTCCATGATCATCATCTCGCTGCTGTCTATTCCCTTTGTACTGGTCAAGTGATCCACTGCACGCGCTGATGGCGTGCATCTGGCTCCGTGTGATTCCATTGATTCCGAATCAGGCGTTATTACCAGAGTACAATCAATCTTCCATTTTATGCATGAAGAATTGACGGTAGATTAATTTTCCAGCGATTTTCTAATAACCGGTGATGTCCAGCATACTGGTGGCGATGCGCTTGAGATTGTCGCTCGGCATCTCACTGAACATCAGGGCGATCTCGATAAAGCCGATATTGATCGGATTGGCGGCGAACTGGCGGAGATCCTCTGGCAGTTCGTTGAAGTGCTTCCAGTTTTCACGGGTGGCGAGCAGTTCCCCGATCTGGCTGGTGCTTTCCAGAAAATAGGTGACATTTTTATTCAGTGCGCTTGAAAGCGCCGAGAGTTCATGCATCGGGACTGGCCGTTCGCCCAGCTCATACTGCCTGATCTGTTCCAACGGCAGATGAGTCTGTGCGGCGAGGTCTGCATCACTGAGTTCAAGCTCTTCGCGTGCCTGACGCAGCAGCGCACCGATCATCCGCTGGCGCAGGTTCATAAATTCCTGATGGGTATCAAGGCGGGGGCGCTGGTGTTCGGAGAGGGTTTCCATCCCCCAGAAGTGACTGACCGGCACATCAAGGTAATAGGCGAGCAGTTCCAGTTGGGGCAGGCTCGGCACTTCATCGCCAAATTCCCATGCCTCAATCTGCGCCGGGTCAACCCGCAGCAGGCGCGCACAATCTTCAACAGTACGGGCCGCATGGGTGCGGGCATCCTTCAGCAGAACGCCGACCATCTTGCCGCGCAGCCGATAGGACTCCTGATAGTCGAAGGTATTCTGTTCGGACGAATCGGCCTCATCCTTGCGGGCGGCCTTGAATCGGGCGGACACATTATCGAAGCTCATAAGTCACTGCCTTTCGCTGGCATCAGGGCATTGCGCGGGTTCTGCGCGTCGGCAGTCGGTTGATTTGCTGCTGATTTCCGGCTGTCGAATTCTGCGTTCAGTCTCTTAGCGCATTATAGAGCGAACCCGGGTTCGATACAACTTAAGCTTATCGGCTGCTGTATCGAACCCGTGC
>CAYNDH010000095.1:10595-11743 GCA_964395665.1 uncultured Anaerolineaceae bacterium | reverse complement strand
CTGGCGGTGTGCATTCGGCCAGAAAGCCAAAGCTGGCATTGGCACGCCCCAGCAGGCGCTCATCCACGGCACTCTGACGCGCCGTCACCGATGATCTGCCCGATAATCAGCACCAGCATCGCCCCTACAAATGAGCGATTTTTGCAAATGTCAACACAATCTAGCGAATATCCGGCAGCGCCAGACGCCCTGTGCATCGCAATACACCTCTGTCATGAGTACAATCGGGATGATTCGTGATACTTGTTCATCAATTCTCACTCATGAAAACGGACTGAGGTCCAGCCGTGAATAGCCAGCTATCCGACACATCCGATGCCCTTCCCCCGTCACCAGAAGGTTATGCCGCGCCGGTCCAATTCCGCTATCCGATGGGGATGCTTCAGGTCGCCAGCCTGATCGCGCTGATCGTATCCGGGCTGATCTTTGTGCGGATCGCGACCACGATGCAGGGGCTGCCATTCGGCGAATGGTTCTCACTCGACATCTTCGAAATCCTGCTGGTGCTGCTGATGCTGCCAGCGACGATTGTCCTGCATGAGCTGATTCACGGCGTCGTCTTTCAGCTTCTGGGATATCGGGTGTATTACGGCTTCGCGCCGGAGATGGGCGCCGCCTATGCCGCCGCGTTCGGCCAGTGGCAGAAGCGCATCCATAACGCTATCGCAGCCGCCGCCCCGCTGATCGTGATCACGCTGATCTTTGTGCCGATGCTGTCGATCCCCGGTATTCTCTCCAGGGTGGCATTCGTCGTGCTGCTGATCAATACATCCGGCGCGGTTGGAGATGTCTATATCCTCTACCGGCTGGCCCGGATGCCGCGCCGCACGCTGCTGTATGACATCAGCATTGATACCATGCTGATGTATTTTCCAGCAGATTCAGCCGCTCATGCATCGCCAGTCCATCACCCGGAAGGCCATCGTCAGATGCTGTTTATCCTTGCTTCAAGCTCACCGCGCCGTCAGGAGATGATCGCGTCACTCGGTATCGATTTCGAGATTATCAAGCCGGAAATCGACGAAACGCAGCATGAAGGCGAAGATCCGCTGGCATACGTGCAGCGTCTGAGCGCGGAGAAAGCCGCCGTCGTCGCTCGGCAAATTATCGCTCGGCAAATCGTCGCCCAGCAAATCGTCGCCCAGCAA
>CAYNDH010000095.1:0-10495 GCA_964395665.1 uncultured Anaerolineaceae bacterium | reverse complement strand
TCAGCCGGGCGGTCAGCGCGGCGAGATCCTCGGCAAGCCAGCGGATGATGCTGAATCCCGTGCCATGCTGCAAAGACTGCGCCAGCATCCGCATGACGTCTACACCGCTTTCAGGCTGCTGAAGCTGACAAAGGATCAGGCATCCGGGGAAATGCACACTGATTTTTATGACGATCTGGTGCGGACTCGTGTCACGATGCGCCCGTACACCGACACGGAGATCGACGCCTACGCTGCCAGCGGTGATCCGTTCGATAAAGCGGGCGGCTATGCGATTCAGAACGCAGCATTTCATCCGGTGCAGTCAATCGACGGCTGTTATAACAACGTCGTCGGGCTGCCGCTGTGCGCTGTCAAACGTGGGCTGGCTGCGTTAGGCTGGCCGGGGATGGTCCCACCGGCTGACTGCGACTGCCCACGCTATCTGCCACCAGAAGCATAAATCCGCAGGCTGGTTACCGCAGGCTGGTTACCGCAGGCTGGTTACCGCAGGGCAGGCGGATTGGCACGGTTGCGCTGCACCAGATCCACGATGCGGTCATGGCTGGCGAAAACCACCAGTGTATCGCCGCCGCGTACCATCAGTTCCCGGCTTGGATGCACATCGGCCCGTTCATCCAGCCCTTCACGATAGAAGACGGGCTTTGTATCCGATTCTGGCTCCGTGTCCCCCGCCGCATACAGGACTATATCAATATCGTACTTATCCTGTAATGCCCCCACCGTATGCCCGTCCATCAACGATCCTTCGGCCACCTCCAGCCGGATCATGCTGTACTCTTTGCCGTGTACCGTGATCGTCTGTGTGATCTCCAGCCCCACGGCTGACGCCGCGAAGACCGGCGCCGCCAGATCAGACGCGCTGAGGACGACATTCACGCCCATAAACTGCTGAATCTGCCGCGAAAAGCGCGAGTCCCAGATGCGGGCGACGATCCGGATTTCGGGCTTCATATCGCGCACCGCCATAATCGTCTCCAGATTGAGGTAATCTTCAGAGGTACAGACGACGAAGGCATCGGCATAGGGCAGGCCGGCCTTCTCAAGCGTGAGTTCGTCACGGGCATCGCCGACAATCAGCGGGACTTTCAGCTCCTGCAAGTCTTCATCCACTTCTTCTGTCGGATGCAGGTCAATCACCACCAGATCGAATCCCAGATGCGCGAGCGTGCGCGCCACCCGCATCCCGACATGTCCCGCGCCCATCACGATGATATGGTTACGATATGTCGAAGCCACTGCTTCCTCCCATGCACTGCGCCGTTCCTTGCGATTGAAAAACAGCCGGACAAAATCCACCACACCGCGCCCGACGACATACAGGGCGATGGCTGGCATGATATACCAGAAGATGATCAGATAGGGTTCGTTGGGGACAGCGGTCGGTGTTTCCAGCACCATGAGCGCCAGCATGTAATACGGCATATCGAAATGCGGGGGCTGTGGGTATCCGGCGACGCCTAACAGCTCTCGATAGAGGAAGCCGCCCCCCAGTGCCGCCAGATGAAACACGATCAACGGCACACGGAATTCACGTAACAACGCCATCGTATCGCGACGTGTGGCCCGCAGCAGACGTAATATACGGTGGGTCGGTTTGCGTCCACCGGGAAGCAGAACATGTGTAGAAGGTTGTGGAGACATGGACTGATTTCTGTGATAACGGTTGCCTGACCGCTCGACTACCTGACTACCTGACTACGAGTACGAAACCGTGAAAAGTGCTGATTATGGCACAGGTTCGCGTGTTATTAAAAAAGAGGGACAAGCTTTCTCGCTTGCCCCTCTTTATTTACAGATGACAGGTGCTGATGTTCAGTCAGTCAGGCCAGCCAGCACTGAACATCCCGGTGTGTTTTACTCACCACCACCCGATGGCGGCTGTGTCGCCATGGAGAACGGTGTACGCGATGGTGTAAACGTCGCCTGAGCAGTCTTAGTCGGTGTATTGGTCGGCCCCGGTGTACGGCTCGGTGTGGCCGTGCGGACCCTGGTGGGTGGCAAGGCCGTATTGGTCGGACCAGTTGTCGATGTTGGCTTTGGTATTCTGGTCATAGTTGGTGTTGGGATGTTGATACCGATATCACCCTCACTGCCGCCAGTGCCGTTGCCACCGCTGCCACCGCTGCCGCACGCAATGCGGAAGCGTGTTGTGTCGAAGTGGTAGTTCTTCGCACCAAAGTCCGAGAGCTTAGCACCGAAGCTGTCGAAGTCCAGCCAGATACGGGTTTCACCCGGCGGCAGGGTCGCATTGCTCACCCACTGCCCCTTGGTGCGACTATCCGTCCGGTTGTTATATCCCACAAGGTTAGTATTACCGGGTTTGAGTGGTGGGTTAGACCGCCATACCAACTGGTTGGTACTATCCAGCAGATCAGCACCACCGACCAGCACCTTTGCCAGACCATAGCCGTCGCTGGGTTCGTTCGGAATTTGGGGATGGTTGGCATCCGGCCATACCAGATCGAAGCCAGTCAGGTTCAGGTCGCGTCCGGCGTTATTCGTCACGATGAAGTATACGCCGCCGAACGACGTGAAGTCGCCGAATTTCAGGGTGACACGGTTGGTTACCGACACACAGTTGGGTGTGTTAGTGGGTGTCGGGCCGGGTGTATCCGTGGGGATGGGGTCAGGTTCCTCACCCGCAGGCGGACCTACCAGCTCGATATTGCAGACGACACCACTGGACGAAGTCAGCACGAAGCTTGCAGCGAAATCATACAGCGTCATGAAGTCGTCAAGCTGCGTCGGGCCATTGTAGAACGTCCCCGTCCATACCGCGCTACCCTGCGCGCTGATGAAGCGGTAACCACCCGTCAACTGTCCTGTCGTGACTCCGGTTCTGCCGCCGGACTTCGCGTTGGAGGTGGCGTCACCGGCCCAGTGGACATCCGCATCGAGTGCCATCGCACCCATATACATATTCTGCCACTGCGCGTCGCTGATGTCCTTCCATGAGATCTCCACCGACTGCAATTCAAGTGTCTCCATGTTGTTATTATTGATAAACAACTGGATCGAATTCAGCCAGAAGGGTGGGGAACCCCACATCGCAATAACATTTTCGCAGGAAAACACCGGAGCAGGAGTGGTCGGAGTCGGCGGGATCTCTTCCGTCGGGATGATCTCTTCCGTCGGTGTGATCTCTTCCGTTTCCGGGGTCTCCTGGCTGCTTCCGCCGCCCTGAGAGCCGGTCACCTTCGGATTCGCCAGGATACGGGTCGATTTCGGCGCACGGAACGACTCATTGACGATTGAGCGGCGAGCGCGCATCGTCAGGAAGTTGATCTCATCCGGGCGGATCGGCGTAATCAGCGGATGGTTAAAGGTCACGGCAATCGTCACCCGGTCACCGGGGCTGCCCGCATCCAGCCAGCGCAGGCCGGAATGGTCGAGCGCGGTATAGGGCGTGCTGCTGCCAGCCAACTGCGCGGGTGGGATCTCGTTCAGGAGACAGTACGGCATCGGATAGTCTTCCGGCACGGCGGCTGTATTGATGCCGGTCAGGTCACCGGACGAGCGCACGGTAATGAACCGGCTGCCGGTCACTGCCGGATGCAGGGTCGGGTTGGTACGTCCGACCGTATCCAGCAGACCACGCGAGCTGCAGATGCTCACATTAAACCATGCACGCTGATCTTCGCGTGGCATCGGGTTTTCCCAGTAGGAGTACAGCAGGTCCTTCACACCGTCAGCATCGAGATTTTCGAAATAATGCTGATCACTGCTGGGCAGTGTCTCCGGTGTCAGCGCACTGACCGCCTCTCGTGCTTCATGCATCACCGAGATAAGGCGCAGGATGTCTTTACGGTACTGGGTATGGTCGTCCAGTGTTGGGTCGCAGTCGGTGCCGTCGTACCAGGTCGCGAACAGGCCATCAGGCCCATTATAGGTCGCGACATCGTGGACCAGATCGACCGCGCCAAGGTCATTAATGTAGAATGCGTTAGTACCATCGACGGGACCGTTACCATCGCATGGCACGATGGTATTCAGCACGATCAGGTCTATTGGCTCACCCTCCGGCACGTCGAAGATGTCGTACTTGACCTGCCCGGTACTGTTATAACGGGCCGCAGCACGTGCCGAGTTCTGCAGCGTGACCCATGACTGGAACATACGGCCAAACTCGATGATCATGAAGATCATCATCAGCAGAAATGGCAGCATCAGTGCGAATTCTGCCAAGGATTGGCCTTTGCGTCCCTTGCCAGACTTCCCACGGCGTTTCGTGGGTGGTGGGGCAGAGGGTTGGGGCGGATGAGAAAGCATTGTTGTTTCCATAGGCGGACCCTGTGTGGTTCTTCCCTGTGTCATTGCCGGGGATTGATCTTCCATAACATTTAATCCTCAATCCCCGGCAACATGCTTCATGAACGAAAATGTGCTGCTGACCTGCTCATAACCGCCGATTGGCTGGTCGTCACAGACGGTGGTCGTCACCGACGGTGACCGTCACAAACGGGCATCAACCAGTCAGACGGGTAAACATACGTGATGCAATATCGTCGAACACCAGCTCAAGCTGTTCCTTACTTGGTGCGTTGTAGTAGTTACCACAGCTTTCACGCGGTGGCAGCGGTGCATACGTCCCCGCCGGGACGCCCTGACGCTCACACGGGCCACGGACACCGTAATCCGTTACGGAGTTATCGCGAACGCCATTATCCAGCCAGTCCTGCTGATAGTCGGTATCCACCTGGAAGTTGTCGCCAACATCCGCGATGTAGCGCAGCAGTTCCTCACCCAGATAGTCGGGCGTATTCGAAGACTGCGGACCGGGGATGTAAGCTCCATCGCTTGGTTCCAGCCCCGGTGTCGGAGAGTCGTTCTCGAAGTTCAGGCCGAAGCCGATGGTGAAGATCGTCGGAAGCTGCTCGTCACCGGAACCGCGAGAGAGCGCGATATAGTCCGCCCAGTCACGGGCATAATCATCGACATCGTACATCGGGTCGAAGATGCTTGTGCCGACCTGCTGGCCGTAGAAGTTCCATTGCCCGATATCCAGATCATAGACATTCCCGGCATCGAGATTCCATGAATCTCTGGTTTCACCCGGAAGCAGGGTTGGATTGCAATCGTAATCCTCATCTTTCGCCCCTGGGCTAAAACCGGGCTGCAACGTTGCGCCGGAACCACCTTCGCAGGTCCTACCGACTTCTTCACGCAGGGCTTCTGCCTGATGAGGCGGGATGGCGAAGTGACGCGAGTCCGGGTCTTCATCCGAGCAGAAGGGGAAGCGCGCCACTTCGTCGGTCGCATACCGGCGCGTAAGACTGCTTTCACCGCCGTTCGGATTTCCGAATGGGCAGACACCGAACACACCGTATTCTGCCCGGCGGCCATCGTTATTGGTCCCATAGCGGATGTTATTCGTGAAACCGGCCCAGTTTTCCCAATTCGATTTGTTGTTGCCCAGATCGGCATACACACTGGGTTCAGTGTAAATACCATCAGCGTTTGTAAAGCTGCCATCATGCAGTTTACGCCCGTTCTGGCGCACCGGGTCGCTACCGCCTGCCGCGCCGTCACCGAGCAGGACCATCACCCATACCGTACCGGTGCTGCGGGTGGTGCGCTCGTCCAGCAGCGCACTGCTGCCAGTACGCAGGGCCGCGCCGATGTTGGTATTACGGCAGGACGCCCACAGTTCATAGCTGTTACGCTCGTCAACATGCGTTGAGGCCCATGGCCCTGAAGTGGTACTGGGGATCATGATGCGGACCAGCCCCGGCCTGCCAGCACCGAGCTGTCCTAATTCCCCGCGTTCCCACAGTGAATAGCGGCTGCGGAAGTAGTCCAGTGAACCGTTCTGTAACGGGCAGTGGTCGCGTACCGGATAGGTATTCAGACTGGCCGTCCCGATGTTGGTATCCTGATAGTTGATGGGCTTGGATGCACCATTCTCATCCAGACCATCCGCAAAGCCAGCCCAGCCGCCTTCATCCTTCCAGACATACGAGTTCGGCTCTGCACGGACACCCATATGGGTCTCCAGGGTATTGATCGCCCGACACTTGGACTCGATCATGTGGGTCAGGTTTGTGCGATTTGTGATGTCATCCAGACGCTCATCATCCGGGCAGGGTGTATCGGGTGCGCCAAGCGTGCCGTCCGGGTCGATCAGGAACGCGCCCTTGTCGAAGGTGACGAATGCAACACGGTCGCCACGGGCAAAGTCCACGCGCTCAAGGAACTGACGGGTCGCATCGCGTGCCTGCTTGAACGGCTGGCAGATCAGGTCATTGAAGCGGAAGTCGCCGACGTTGGTGATTCCGCCGCCAACACTCATTTCGGTCAGGTTATATTCTTCATCGATCTGGCCGTTCTCCGTAGGATCGTTACAGCAGCCGTAGAAGTCATAGGTGGGGACGAAACCATCCCACTTATCGTAGTTGTAGGTAATACCCGGAGTATCCGTATAAAGGGTTGTGACTTCCTGACGGATGGGGACACGGGTGGAATACGGCCAGAAGCGCACACGGCACAGCGGACGCGGCTGCTGATGCGGGCCGGAGATGGTCGGATGATCGAACATCTGGACGCGGTAATCGAGATCCGCAGCAGCCGAATTGTCACCGTCGGTGTAGTACAGGCGTTGTGAGATCTGCTCATGGGTGCTGTTGATGATCAGATCATCCCACATCGGCTGGAGAAAACTGTCGTGATCGAGATCGTGCGGCAGCCATGTGGTCACACCACCCAGCCCGCTGAGCTGGTTATCGAACTCTTTCTGGAAGACGGTGCCCTGCTCAAGCGCATCCCATGAGGCGGTATCTATACCCACATTGGCGATCCGGTCGCCGTTATTGTCATTGATGATTGGCTCGATATTGCCACCCACACGCGGCGGCACATAGACCTTACCGTAGCCGATCCTGGCCCAGTCGTCATAGGTCGTATCGAACAGCATCGACTCCGACACGTCCATCATGATCACGACGTCCAGCACCGCCGTTTCCGACACAGCCACCGCTGTGAGCTGAATATCACCGAAGCCCAGCAGCCGCATGAAGATGGTCGGGGACATAATCGTCGCGGTCACGCGCACCAGCTTGCGCTGGTCGAGCGGACACAGCCCGGGGTCGGTGTTATTGGTGGACTGGCATGTTTCCACAAGCACATCCAGCGGGTCCAGCCCGTGGAATTCGATAAACTGTCGTGCCGCCAGACCGACTTCGCCGAATGAGCGGTCGGAGCGCATCTGGCCGGCAGCGGCAATCGCGGCAGCATCGACTGCGCGGCTGAGCGTGCTGTAACGCACGAACATCAGCGACACATCGGTCACAATGCCGACGAAGGCCAGCAGTGCGACAAATCCCAGCGCCAGCAGGATGATCGCCTGTCCGGATTCGCTTTTACGCGCAAAGCCGGGGAGCATCCGCCTCACCGTTTTCGATAAAAACAATCGCTTCATCTATACAGCATCCTCTACCTGACAGCCCCCGGTGTAATCCGGCGCTGTTACGGTCCTCTTCCTGAAATTATGGCAGTGCGTAGACGATATTCGGCTCTGCTGCGGGCGCAGGGAATGCCGCCCAGACATGAATGACACGGCCCTGTTCTCCGGGGAACATATTGGCGAACAGATCATAGGCCTGATACAGCCGCAGATAGGGTGTCCCCAGCAGCAGCGAGTGTTCCCAGAAGACCTCTACCAGCACCAGCCCCTGACTCGGCAGATGGCTGCGGCGGCGGGCTTCATGTTCTGCGTCTGGCGCTTCCTGAATGAACCGGGGCAGATTAACAAGGGCCTGCACTTCCGGCAGCGAGAATTCAGAGCCATAGCACGGCGCGGGATAACCCGGCACCGGGTCAATAATATGCTGGCCGGTGTAAGCCCATCCGCGCTGGTTTTCATCACCCTTGTCACCAAAGCCGCTGAAGGTAATAAAAGCCCCTGAAATCGGGTCATTCACTGGGACACCCAGTTCATAGGGCACCGGGATCTGCTTTCCGCCGTCGGCGGTGATCATGGCGTAATCCACCTGATGCTCATCGTTCGTGATATAGTCGAACGGGTCGCGCCCTTCCTGGGTGATGCCGCCGCTGACGCACTCGTTGGCGTTGTGCGGCCAGCGACCGACCACGATCACCTGATCTCCGAGTGGATACTGAACCGAACTGCGGGAATTGATGTCGAAATCGTAGTATTCCGGCGTCTCATTGTTCTGCGTCGCAGGATTGATCAACCCGGGATTGCCGTTGCTCACGCGCTGAATCGAGAAGACCGAGATCACAATATCGTCTTTGGGACGCATGGGATCGGCGTAATCGTTATAATCATTGCTGATGCGGATCGACAGCGGGTCCAGCGATTCCAGCACGGTACACAGGATCAGGTTATAGAAGCCATAATCCTGAATATTGGTGATCCCGTCACAGCGCACACTGTTCGGCCCGACGATACCACGCAGGCGGTTACGCACGTTAGCAGGGTCAAACCCGGCTTCTGTTGGTGATGACAACCGTGGGGCATCGTAGGCAGGGTTAGCCGCCTGAACACGCGGCGCATACGATGCTTCGGGGTTGAATAGCAGCGGAGAGTTTTCATCGTTCAGGAAGGGACCGCGCCGTGCCCCAACCTTGGCCGCTTCCATCAGACCGATATAGTTATTGGCATACCAGCCGATCTCGACAATGCCGGCCACCAGTACGATCAGCACCGGGATGATAAAGGCCATCTCGATCATGCTCTGCCCACGCGGCATTTTCCCCTCACTGCGGGGGCGGGCAGCAGGCACACCGTCAAGGACATCGATGATACGCTTCAACAGTGTCGGTCGGTGCTGCGCAGCCGGTCGGTGCTGCACAGCCGGTCGGTGCTGCACAGGCGCTGATTCCGGCGCTGCTCGTTCTGGCTTGTGTAGTGTCAATTCTTCCGGGGTATACATAGAATATTCCTGGAGTCCCTTGATCGGCTGACGTCACTTGTGCTGTTTGCGTTTAATCTGCCGTCGCGCGTTCTTGAAAAATCGATTCCTGCTGGCATTTTCGATAATACCACAAGGGTGATTTCAGACTTGTATGGGAAATGATAAAATTTGTTCACGTCTCTTTCTTCTGGTGTCAAACAGTCCTAAAGTACCAGTGCAGCTAACACAGTCCTGACCAAACATACCTTCCAGCCGTTTATCAGACCGTTTTCCAGATCGTTTCAGGCTTTCCATCACAGGAGTTAACAAGCGCCAACATGCAGGAAATCCCCAGTATGCAGGATACACAGAACAGCCCTCTCGCCGACGACCACACCCACACAGTCACCGGTGATCATCACGCCGCCCACCGTGATCTCCGCAGTGGGGGCATCGCCATTCTCGATTTCGGTTCGCAGTATACGCAGTTGATCGCCCGCCGTGTGCGCGAACTCGGTGTGTATGCAGAGGTGTTTCCGTATGATATTACGGAAGAGCGCCTGATGAACCATAAGCCTAAGGGATTCATTTTTTCCGGCGGCCCCAACAGCATTTACGACGCCAACGCGCCGCGCATCCCCGATTACCTGCTGGAGACGGCTGCCCCGCTGCTCGGCATCTGCTATGGGATGCAGGCCATGACCTATCAGCTTGGTGGGCGCGTGACGGAGTCTGCATCGCGTGAATACGGCAGCGCTGACCTCACCCATGAGGCCGATATCGCGCTGTTCAGCGGCATCCCGCAGCAGTCCAGTGTCTGGATGTCGCACGGGGATCGCATCGAAGCACCGCCGCCCGGTTTCGTCGCACTGGCGGCATCGGATCACTCACCGTTTGCCGCCATGGGGGATATCGGGCGCGGCTGGTATGGTGTGCAGTTTCACCCTGAAGTCGTCCACACCCGCCACGGGCAGACACTGCTGCATAACTTCGTCTTCGACATCTGCCAGTGTGAAGCGCAGTGGACGACAGCGGCCTTCATCGCTGATACCGTCCGGGCGATCCGTGAGCAGGTGGGCAGCGGACGGGTGCTGCTGGCGCTCTCCGGCGGTGTTGACTCGGCGGTCGCCGGTGCGCTGATTCACCGCGCCATCGGTGATCAGCTACAGAGCGTGTTCGTCAATACCGGCATGATGCGTAAGGGCGAACCGGAACAGGTGGTGCATGTCTTCCGTGATGAACGCGGCATGTCCCTCACGGCGATTGACGCCACAGAGGAGTTTCTCGGCGCGCTGGACGGCATCACCGATCCCGAAGTCAAGCGCAAGACCATTGGCCGCCTCTTTATCGACACCTTCAGCGATTTCGCCCGTGACCGGCAGGAAGAGGGCATCGAATTTCTGGCACAGGGGACGATCTACCCGGATGTGATCGAAAGCGCCGCCGGACATCACAGCGCCAAGACCATCAAGAGCCATCACAACGTCGGCGGCCTGCCGGATGACCTGCATTTTAAGCTGGTGGAGCCGCTGCGCGAACTGTTCAAGGATGAAGTGCGCCGCGTGGGTGAGGAACTCGGCCTGCCGGAAAGCATCGTCTGGCGGCAGCCCTTCCCCGGCCCCGGACTCGCGATCCGCTGC
>CAYNDH010000094.1:0-17162 GCA_964395665.1 uncultured Anaerolineaceae bacterium | reverse complement strand
GAATATCGTCGTGCCGAAGCCAGCGACACGGTCGGCAATTCTGGGCATGGAGCAGCAACCTTTTCAAACAACAGACAAAATGCGTGCAGATATTAGCGCACTGTATCTCTTCTACGAGCCGTTCCAGATCAGCGGGAATCAGGAAACAGCGGACAAAGTGATGCGTGTGCTGGAGAGACACCGCTTTTCGGGCCGCGTGATCTTCAAAAACCGGGATGCAGAGCGCGGTGTGTGTATTGTCGCCAAACCTGCGTGAGGTCACGCACGACTGGCTTCAGCGGCCAGGCTATCGGCTCTGGGACTGATGCCCGTCCCCAGCATCCATTTGACCGTGCGGCTCTGCTGTGCCGCGTCGATGCGCTGCCAGAGATCAGAATGCATCACCGGGCCGCCGTCCTTCTTCTTCCAGCCGTTATTGCGCCAGCCCTTCACCCACATCGACGCGCCCTTCTGAACGGTCTCGTTATCGGTGAAGATCTGCACCGAGCCGGGGCCAGTCAGCGCTTCCAGTGCGGCGGCGGCGGCCTGTAATGCCAGTTCATACTGACTGGTTTTGTGCGCCGCCCCCGACAATTCGACTGCCGCTGTGTCTGGCGTGCGCGGCGTCTCAATCACGACGCCCCAACCGCCGGATTTGCTGCGGTTGTCATAGTAGGTTGAGGTATAGATCACGAAATCGAAGTCCGCCCCGGCTGCACTGGCTGCGGCAGCCGTCGGCGCAGCAGAGGGTGCAAACATCTCGACGGTAGGCGCGACGACGCCGCGTGTCCGCACCACTTTTTCACGGGCAGCGGTCGCCAGACGGTCAACATGTTCGTTGTGCTGGTTGCCGGTATGACCGCGCACCCAGCGCCAGTCGATGTCATGCCGCTGTGTGGCCGCATGAAGGCGCTGCCAGAGATCCGGGTTTTTGACATCCTTCCAGCCCTTGCGAACCCAGCCGCGAATCCATTCCGTGATGCCCTTTTTGACATACTGGCTGTCGGTATACAGCATCACCTGATACGGCTCTGGCAGGGTTTCGAGCGCGACACAGGCCGCTGTCAGTTCCATGCGATTATTGGTGGTGTCTGGCTCTCCACCGCTGATGATGCGCTGTGACCCATCCGGCAGCAGCATCAGGATGCCATAACCACCGGGGCCGGGATTAGGCTGTGCGCCGCCATCAGTAAAGATCGTCACCTGTGGTTTGGGCATAAGGCTATACTCTCGTTGTAATCCAGTTCAGGCGAATTCAGACAAGGCGTGAGAGGACATGCCAAGCCATACAGCGCGCCACCAGTGAGAAGGCTTCATCCAGCACCGGTGCGCGGCGGGATCGAGTCAGCGGGATCAGGCGGTCAGCTTCAACCACGATCAGCTCATCGACACGGTTCTCAAGGGAAGCCAGGCCGACCTGTGCGATCTGGCGGCGCTGTGAACCCTCAAAAGTGAAAGGCTGCGAGACTACCGCCGTCGTCGCTGCACCCGCTTCACGCGCCAGCCGGGTGATAATCGGGCAAGCGCCACTGCCCGTCCCACCACCGAGCGCCGCAAGGATAAACACGCGATCGGCGCCATCCATCAACGGTCGAAGGGCATTCTCGCTCTCAAGCGCAGCCCGCTTACCGTATTCGGTGCTGCCACCAGCGCCAAGTCCACGTGTGGTTTCGATGCCGATCATGACATGATGCACATTGAGCAGGCGGGTATTCTGCTGGTGTGTATTGACGACTGTCAGGGTGATACCGGACAGTTCTTCGGCGGCGATATAATCGAGCGCACGGTTTCCCCCGTCGCCCACGCCAATGACCCTGATACGCGCTGGTGTTTCCAGATCCATATATTCTGCCTGAAGAGTTTATAGTTCGGGCGGGCTGGCGCAGTCGCCAAAGCTCCGCATAAAGGCAAGGTGTGAGGTATCACCTCAACCGCCGATCCACGACAGGATAATCAGCCTGATCAGCACCTTATTCCACATCTTCCAGTCCCAGATCGGAGTTCGTGGCGTACTGTTCTGCGGCATGGCGTGCGGCCTGACGTGCAGCCTGATGCCGTTCCGACCGCTCCGAGTGATGCTGCTGCACACGCTGCATGGCCTCATCGATCAGTGAGCGGCTTAATTCGAGTGTCTGATCATTCTCTTGATAGAGTTCTGCCGGGACGGGTAGGTTGCGATCTTCCAGAAAATCAACAATGGCATGGCTGAACTTGCGGCGCGTGCCATCACCGTACTGTTCCTGCACTTCACGCAGATGTTCGATCAGCCACAGATACAGGTCAGCTTCCGTGCGATCACCGAAATAGTGCAGCATCTGATACTTGCGGATCAGCGTGACTGCCGGACGATAGATGTTATCGTACCAATTTGTAGCGGCTTCTTCAAATGGGAGGTCACGCTTCTCAACCTGTTTGAGAAACGCCTGATGGATATAGACATGCCCCAGCAGATCGGCATAGCGTGACGCTTCCGACAATATCATCGGCTGATGATGTGGGCGCGTGCTCGAAAGCCGGGTTTCCTCAAGGAAGGCGGCATAGGCGGCAGCAGCCCCGATTTGCTCTTCAGTCATGCCGGGATGAATATCAATCGTGGTCGGCAGTTCCGTCACATGGGCCTGAATGGTGGTCGATCCCATCTGACGGGCGACTGAAACGCGGTGATTGCCATCACGCACAAAGTAGGCATCACCGATCTTGTACAGTTCAATCGGCGGCAGACCGGTCATGCTGTTGGCCTGTGCATAGACACGGCTCCAGCGCTCCATCATCTTGCCGCTGCGGGGCAGGAAATTGGCGGTAAAGTCGCGATAGCGGCCCACGCTGCCGATGATCTTGGCAATCGGGACATCAATCAGGCCGCGATAACTCTCTTCACGCAGACGCAAACGCGTGCGGATATCCTCAAAGCTCAGCAGTTCGGGTGATTGGCCGCGCAGATGCTGGAACATCTCCTGCCAGAAGGCGCGCACCCGAGCCGACTGAAATTTGGACATCCCCTCACGCATATTCGCCTGAAACGATGCATCATCTGTCATAAGGATTTGCATCCCCTGTCATCTCAAAGTCATGAGCCAGTGTGAAAGCGGTGCAGATGCTGGAACCGATGCAGAGGCTGCAACTGGTACAAACACTGCAACGGATACAACCGGCCTGTGATCAGACCGTGTACCACTGACACTCGTACCGCTCATGGGCATTGTTATCACGTCCTGTACTGTTGTGTTTGAGTATACCGTGTACGGTGTACCCTATACCGTATACATCTCACCTTCAACAGTAACACAGATCACGATTTAACAACGAAATATCAATCGGTATGAACTTTGTTTTGGTCTATTTGAGAAATGGAGGGTTATTCAGCGGAAATACGAACGTGTTACAGGCTCGGTTCTGGAATGACGACAGCCCTGTTTTTAAGCATTACATCATCCATAGCATAGCAGAGGAACAGGACTTTGCAAACAGCAAAAAGTCCCATTTTACGCTAAGAAACGGCTGTAGATTGTTCACAGGGATTTAACACAACAGCGGGACAATCGCAGGGTGGACACTGACATGACGCTGAAACCGGGCCAGCGTGCAAACGATGCTTCATGCTATTCATAATCCGTTCAGGGAGATTCTACTGCGGCGCTTTGCAAGGCTCTTGTTCAACATTATCGTCTGTTTTATCCTCTACAGGCATCTGTCGGGATCATGATCCCGGCGTGATATTAATCATCAATGCTGACTTTAACGCTTTCCGAACCCGATCCAATCGAACCTGCGGATGAACGTGGGTCCGTCTTTTGACGGAGAAAACAGGACGCACATGGACATCGAGACAACACCGATCAACTTTCTTCGGGCCATCGTCGCCGGGAATATCTACGCCGCGCTGCGTCAGCATCTCGACGCGCAGACCACCGCGCAGACCGCCACCCAGACCACCGCGCAGACCGACAGCGAATCAGCGAACAGTCATCCCAGTCATCCAATGGGACGGGTGCTGCCGGGTGGATTGTATTATGTGCTGTGGAAAGCCGCCGCTGATGTCAAGCTGGCGCAGGTTCCGGATGTTTCGTTTCTGCGGCCAGAAAAACTGAAGGTTTTCGACGCCACCCTGCCGTATCCGGGGGCGCCTGATTTCGCGGTGGAGTGTGTGACGATCACCGAAGCGGATATGGTCGCGCTGGAAAAGGTGCGGGATTATCTGGCGGCGGGGACAGAAGAAGTCTGGGTGGCGTACGTCGGCCTGGGCGAAATCCACCGCTATCGGCGCGACGATCCGCGCACGATTCAGGCCTTTATCGGCGATGATGTGATCGACGGTGGGACGATATTTCCCGGCTTACGGTTAATCACATCGGACCTGTTCAGGTAGGGACAGGGCCGCATTGCTTGCAATGGCGCCCTGTCCGCCGTAAATATCTCAACCGAAAAGCAAATACCTGCCCCTGAAAGGATGCGTTAAGGGAATGCGTTCTAATCTTCCGGTGTAGCTTCCGGTGTAGCCTCCGGCGTCACCTGTGACTCGATGCGTTCCTGCGCGTCGAAGATGCGATCACGGGCATCATCGGCAAAGCTGAACCCAACGATGCTGTTCCACGCCAGCACCCACTCATAATCGCGGATCGCAGCGGAGTCATCCCCCAGTGCTTCCAGAATACGGCCACGGAGATAACGGCGCGTGCCGCTGTCACCGGCTTCCAGCGCCCGGTTGATCGCTTCCAGTGCTGGCTCCGCATTCTCCAGCACCAACTGCGCTTCGGCCCGGTATTCGTCCGCGAAGGCCTGTTCTTCAGGCGACATCACGCCGGGCGGGATCTGATCGAGCAGGGCCAGCGCTTCGGCATAGACATCCGTGCTGGCCTGCGTGCGTCCCGTGCGGGTGATGCGCCCCGCCTGATTGATCAGGGCGCGGGCGTGCATCAGGCGCATCTGTGGGCTGGACAGCGCGTCAGCCCCGGCCAGTGCCTGTGCATCTTCCAGCACGATTGCATAATCCCCGGCGAGATAGGCCACCTGCATCCGGCGGGCACGCAGAGCGTCATCTTCCGGCACCGCACCAAGCGCCTGATTATAATCGGCCAGGGCGAGATCATATCGGCGCTGCTGGACATAGAGATCACCACGGGCGGCCAGCGCATCGACCAGCGCCAGCACTTCCTCACCGCTTTCCAGTGCCTGTGCATAAGCGGCAAACGCCAGATCAATATTGCCTTCCTGCAGACGCGCATCCCCCCGCAGGCGGAACATGGTCGGATTATTGGGGAAGTACAGGTTATAGGTATCGGTATAGAGGACCGCCAGCCCTGACTCGCCGCGTTCCAGCGCAGAGGTGATGCGAAGCTGATGGGCTTCTTCTGAATACGGATTCAGATAAGCGGCGACAAAGGCTTCATGATCGGCGCTCTCGTACTGGGCGCGGGCGGTTTCATTATCCCCCCGGGCGGCAAAGTCCCGCGCTTCACTCAGATAGGCATAACCCTTCGCCAGAATAAGCGATACATCGTCGGCCAGTTCCGGGAACTGAAGGCCAGCATTTACCGCATCAATCGCGGCAGATGTCTCGCCAACGTTGGTATACGCCATCGCGATCAGTTCATAGGCGCGCCCCAGACGCGGGTTCCCCTGAATGGCGGACTGAAGTCGCTCGATGGCCGCCAGCATCTGCTGATTGCCCTCTGCATTGCTGCCGGTGGCATAGGCATCTTCACCCTGCTCATACAGCACCTCAGCGAAACCGAGATCCACCAGCGGCCTGTAACGGTTGACATCATCCGATGAGACACGATCCAGGCCGGCCTCAGCTTCAGTCATGACATTCAGCGCATTGCGGAACTGACCATCACGGGCCAGCGCGACTGCTTCGAAGTAGTACGGGTTCGGGTTAAAGGTTTCGCCAAGCGATTCGCGGTCAGCCTGAAGTGTCGCCGCCGCATCTGCGAACTGTCCCTGATTGATGAGGGCTGCACCATCCAGCACGGCACGATCCGGCTGGACGGGGACCTGTAATTCGGTCGGGCGCGGCGTCGCATTGAGATTGCCCTGCGGCGTGAAGGTCGCCGGAATCGTCGCGCTCGGTGTGTAGGTCGGGAACTGGGTGGTATCCAGTGTGGCGGATGGCGTCGGCGTGAAGCCCGGTGTATAGGTCGGCGTGTTGGACGGTGTGAGCGATGGTGTGCGAGTGGCCGCGAAGACCACGCGCCGCACTTCAGGCACATTGGTCACGATCAGCCATCCGACCACGCCCAGCACGAGCAGCCCGGCCACCACACCAGCGGCGATCTGCGAACGCAGCACCCAGATGTCACGCTCACCGGCGCGGCCTTTTTCCTTACGCACCCACTCCACCGGCGGCGCGGACTCTTCAGCAGCGGTATAGGGCGCGATAATATCCGGCAGCGCTTCCAGCACCTGACCGAGATAGCCCTGATCCGGCACCGGTACACCGAAACGCGACTGATCGCGGGGCGGTGGAATCAGGCGGGGCTGTCCGTCTGCGGCGATGGGCAGACGTTCAGCAGGGGCGCTGCCCGGTTGATACGCATCACCATCATCGTCGTATTCATCATCATCCAGCGCATCATCATCGGCATCGAGTGCGCTGCCAAAAACCGCCCGCCGGAATGTATCATCGTCCAGCGCACCAAGCTCATCGGCGTAGCCGTCATCGAACACGTCGTCGTCATCGTTAACGTCATCGTCATCCAGTGATGGCCGATAACCGGCGGGGCTGTCGGCAGACGCGCTATCATCAGCGTCATCGAGATCGCGCAGATAATCCGGGATGTCATCGTCTGAAATGTCGCCCGAGACGTCATCCGGGACATCATCCAGTTCCAGCAGATAATCAGGCAGTTCGAAGTCTTCTTCGTCGTCTGTCAGATCACTGGTCAGCGTCACCGGCACATCCGGTTCATCGTCCGATACATCGTCCGATATATCGTCCAGTTCCAGCAGATAATCGGGCAGTTCGAAGTCGTCATCAGTTTCGTCATCATCTGTTTCATCAGACATGGCAGCACGGAGATCGTCGGTATAGCTGCCCGTCAGACCGCTGGCCTGACCACCTGTCTGACCACCTGTCTGACCACCTGCATCACCGAAGGAATCGTATTCAGCGAACTCGTCATCCTCATCGAATGTGTCGAATCCCGGCTGATCGAAATCATCATCGCTGGTTTCAGAGTCTGGTGGCGCTGAAGGTGCAGCAGGGGTGGCCGGACTGATGGAGCCAGTCTGACTGGTACTTAGAAGCTGCTGCGGATCGATCCCCAGCACGCGCACGGCCTTGATCGCCATCTCGTTCTGCGGGTTGATTTCCAGCACTTTACGCAGGTAAAGCAGGCGTTCCTTGACCTCTTCGGTGACGCTGGCAAGGTACAGCCATGATGTCTCATCGTCTGGGTCGAGTCTCAGCGCCTGCTGCAGAAACTGGCGCGCTTCGGCAGTACGCCGTGCTTTTGCCAGCGCGATCCCGCGCTCTCTGAACTGTCTGGCCTGTTCACTCGACATGCCTGCTCCCCTTGTCTGGTCTTTCGCAATCCATTGTGCATGTGATGGTCGTATCACGCCGCGTTGTGCGCACCATGTGACGGCGTGCTAGGGGCATTATACACCGCGCCGCAGATGGTAGAAAAAAGGATTGTCGATCAATGGGGAACTGAACCGGAATTCAACGCAGGGGAAACGGAAATACGACCGGGGAAGTGAGGTGATGCCTGCCGGGGATGAAGTCACCCGGCATCGACATCGCTGACACTACTGATCCAGTTGATCTGGCTGGCACTGCCGGTATTGCTGATGTACTGCGCTCTGTTGATAAAGGTACTGCTGATTTTAGGTATCCAGGTCGTTCTGTTAGTAGGGTGATGCAGGGTGTTTCTTTTCATGTGACCCTTACAGCATACCGGAAGCGGCGCTTGTGTAGGTGACGGACAGATTACGGCTCTGCAACGGACAGTCAACGGATCGCTGACGGAAACCCTACGCCGCCCGTCAGCCACAGTGTGCGGGACAAAAAAAGAGCGCCCCATCGGAGCGCTCTTTCTGATACGGTGTGATTGATTCCGCCGAGCTGCCGATCCGCTTAGTTCTGCGGGGCGACGGTGGCGTTTTCCATCGTGATGCGGCCTTCGACACCGGTGTTTTCTTCGGTCACGGTGCCAAGGTTGGACAGGTAGTTATTGGTTGCCTCGTAATCGACCACACCGAAGTCATACGGCGCGATCGCGTTGGTGTTGAAGATCTCGTAACCATCACCACCCATACGGACGAAATTCAGGGCGGTCATGCTGTAAACGGCTTCGGGATCAAGTTCGGCATAGCTGCCATCTTCGCCGAGAACTGCGACACTCACGATGCGGCTGCCCGGTTCCAGATTCGGATCGAAGCTGAAGCGGATACCGGACACCTGCGGGAAGCGGCCTGCAAGGTCGTCACGCGGCACGACGCCGTCTTCAACGATCAGGCCGGAGACGCCATTTTCAAGGGCGGTGATCAGATCTGCGCCGGTGATGTCGAAGGTCGAGAGCAGGTTGCCGAAGGGCTGAACGGTCAGCACTTCACCAAGTGTGATGTCACCTTCAGGGATGTCGGCACGGATACCACCGGCGTTCATCAGGGCGATCTGGGCGCCGGTTTCGGCACGCATGGCATCCGCGATCAGGTTGCCCAGTGTGCATTCTTCCACGCGGCAGACATTGCGGTCACCGACCAGATAAATCTCGGTTGATGCGCCAATCGGCTCTTCGCGCAGGTCGGCAATTTCAGTATCAAGTTCTTCGATCAGGGCCTGTGCATCATCATTCGGCACGATATAGCGTGACAGGAAGATGCTGTCCCCACCGGCACTGGTGATCACACCATCGGCGTCGAATACGACATCCAGACGGCCCAGATAGGTATTATTGGAACCCGCCTGCACGTAATAGACCGGGTTGCCATCAGCGCCGGTGAAGGCAATCGGATACTCATCGGCTGCCGGTGCATTCTGGTTGCTGAACAGGGTGTGGCTGTGGCCGCCGACGTACACATCGACGCCTTCAAGCTGCGGGATCACTTCACGGTCCACGTTGTAGCCGGTATGTGTCAGGAGGACGATCTTGTTGACGCCCTGCTGTGTCAGTTCGGCAGCCGCCTCATTGACCACGGCGACATAATCGGCGTTGAACTTGACCAGTTCACCGGGTGAAGACAGATCAGGCGTATCAGCCGTCACAAGGCCGATCACACCGACCTGCTGACCGTTGACATCCAGCACAGCGGTGCGCTCGATGATATTGGCGAGCGCCGGTTCTTCGCTGACATCGATGTTGGTGGTGACAACCGGGAATTCAAGGCCGGTCACAAATTCGGCCAGTGTATCGATACCATTGTCGAATTCATGGTTGCCGAGTGTCATGGCATTGTAACCGAGCAGGTTCATGACCTGCACCTGATCCTGTCCCTTAAAAACGGTGTGGAACAGGGTACCGGTGAAGCGGTCACCGCCATCGACAAGGATCACATTCTCGACATCTTCACGGATCTGGTTGACAACTGCCGCCTGACGTGCAACACCACCATCGCCATCACTATTGGGCAGGTGTGATCCGTGGGTGTCATTGGTGTGCAGAATGGTGAGTGCAAATGGCCCCTCATCCTGTGCGCTGACGACTCCAACAGCGAGAAGAGCAAGAACAAGGATCAAAAAGAACACTCTACGCATTGTTTCCCCCTTACTGAAACACGATAAAAAAGGTGAAGCAAGAAACTTCCCCTGATTGTAGCGCATTTAGTATCAGAGCGCTTGTTTATGCGATTGTGCTTAACGGCTTAAATTTGTGTTAAGCATCCACCATCCGTCATACAGCCATCACCTGCATCGATAGCTGGCTGAACCATGCAGGGGCCGATGCGATGCCTAGGATGCCATCGATTGCCAGCGGACATCGCGCAGGAAGGATTGATCGCCACGGGCGAACTTCTGCAGGACGCTTTCAAGCTGGGCCTGTGTCAGCCATGTGTCGGATTCCATCATCTCGCCCTGCGGATCACGGTATTCAAGGGCATAGAGTCCTTCTTCCTGAAGCGCCGACTGCATATAGACATTATCAGCGATAGTCAGCACCAGATACCCATTTTCGACGCCGTCCAGCTTCTGGATCGCTTCAGCAATCGTGCCGGGTGTCAGTTTTTCACTCTCGGTACCGTTTTCAAGGATTAGTTTCATGGATTTACCCTGTCAGAATTCAACTAAAATAACACGGCGTGTGATGATCTCAATTTTGTAACACCCGCTCAGGATAATTGTCTCACTTCTAACAGATAAGAGTCCATCTCTGTGGCCGTCAGGACGCCGATTTTTACCTTCTTAACATTCAGATCCGGTTCAATGATCCATGTCGTCGGGTAGCCCAGCACGCCAAACTGACGGGTGGCATCGTACAGTGTATCCGCCACATCCCGCAGCACAATAACCTCATCCAGTGTAATCTTATGCGCTTCTAAAAACGCGGCAATCTGCTCTGGCGTGTCCATATTATTGACACCGATCACCACTACGCCATCATCGGCATGGGCCTGTGCAAATGCTTCGAGATCCGGCAGTTCCTGAATACAGGGTGCGCAGCCTGTCCACCAGAAATTCAGGAAGATGGTCTGGCCTTCGTACTCGGAGAGATACACCACGCTGCCATCCAGTGTCCGCAGTTCCACATCCGGCGCGGGTTTATTCAGGACGGATGACTGCGTAAAAGCGGAGCTGCCCGTGTTATTGCCAGCGACGGCGGGCGGCTGGCTGGGGCCGGGATTCAGCACGATCAGTGCGGCGGTGATAATCCCGAACAGAAACATCATGCCGAACAGCACACCCGCAGCCGAAATGCGGCCCCGATGGGGTGGCGGAGTCGACGGCGCAGGCGATTCAACAGGCGGCTGTGCAGAGAGGTCAGCGCCCGGTTCATGCGTCTGCTCGTGATTTTCGTCAGTCAGGTGAGTCACTTGAGTTACCCTGAATCGCTATACAGAGATGTCTATCTATTGGCCTTATCGATCATTGGCCGATCAGGTATCAGTCTATCAGTTTAAGGGCGATTGACCATGATGAGATCAGCATAAATCAGCAGGCTTAGCTGCATATGAGCCTCATAAAGATAATGGATGCAGGTTCCATTAACCCTTCAGTAGCTTAATAAAGTGCTGACAGACCGCTTTATGCCCAGTCAATAGTTGGTTTTTGCCTTTATTATGCTTTCATGATAAACTACCCTATTCAAGGCAAGGCTGTCATAACATCGCGTTATATTTATGTGTTAAACATTGAAAAGAGTATGGCTCTAGAATCTCCTGATCAAACTCATGTAACTGTTGCCAAAATATATCAATAGGTTTATCATTGAGGAAGAAATAACGAAGATTGAGGCCCCCGGAAAGAAAATAATTATGACCAGCACAGCAGTGGAAGCCGCAAATATTCTTGTTGTTGATGATGAAGGTCCAAACCGCTATTCGGTCAGTAAGACCTTACAGCGTGTTGGCTACAATGTGATCGAGGCGGCCAGTGGCGAAGAAGCGCTCGAAATCATGAGCGGCCAGCACTTCGATGTCGTGCTGACAGATATTCGTATGCCGCCGGGCCTTGATGGGGTGGAACTGCTGCGCCGTATCCGCGAGCAGTCGCCAGATGCAATTGTGATCCTGATGACGGGCTTCGCCAGCCTGACGACTGCTGTCGAAGCGCTGCGAATGGGGGCGCACGATTACCTGATCAAGCCCAGTTCAAGTCAGGATATCCGCCAGAGTGTGGCGCGTGGGGTGGAACGGGCGCAGAGCCTGCGCCGCCGTCGTGGTCTGCTGGAATCAATCCGCAATGAAGTCTTTGAGCTGTCAAATACCGATACCAGCCCCACACTTCAGGGTAACGGCCTCAAGCGCGAGTATGACAACAGCGATACCAACCGCTTCCCCGACAACGCTGATATGTCCAGCGGGACCAGTATGCAGCTTGGGCCGCTGACCGTCTATCCGGGCCGCTATCAGATCTCGATTGGCGACCAGCCGATCGACCTGACCCCGACCGAATTCGATCTGCTGCTGTATCTGGGTGCGCATCGTGGTCGCGTGGTGCCATGCAGTGAACTGGTGCGCGAAGTGCGCGGTTATACCGTCGATGAAGCTGAAGCGCGTGAGGTGATCCGGCCTCATGTCAGCAATCTGCGGCGCAAACTCAAGGGCAATGGCCCACATGCGGACCTGATCGTCAATGTACGCGGGATCGGCTACCGTCTCAGCGACCGGGCCAAGTAAGCCTCACTTATATCAGCCAGAAATGTAACCTGAAAGCGGCGCAGATCATACAAATATCTGCGCCGCTTTTTGTTTTGTCAGAGGGCTATTTACGACGCAGGCGGCGGAAGAACTCGACACTGGCTGCGATGATAATCAGGCCCTGAAGCGCTACGGCGGCAATCAGCCACGGGGAGGCGCTGCTCTCCCGGATGATGATCACCTGCTGCGGGACGCTCCCGGCAGCACTGGCAGCGTCCGGATCGCTGATATTGACCTGCGCCACCTGAACGGCGGTTACATCGATACCAGCAGCGATCAGCGCGGGATCAGACGTGGGCGACGGTGACGGCGTGACGACGTAATCCGGCAGATTGATTGGGATCGAAGCGGCAGTTGCGATCTGCGGCGCGACGACATCCGTCGGCAGCGAGACCGGCGTCAGTGCGGTATCGGTCTTGGCGAGGGCGATCTGCGTCAGGATCGAGAGATCATAAGTCGGCGTGATGGTCGGCTGATGATCCGGCGGCTGCTCACCCTCACCCGGCGGCGCTGAAACGTCAGCCGGAAGGTCAATCGGATCACCCTGATCCGGCGGGCTTTCAGGCGTGGGCGTTGTCGGGTCCGGCGTGTTGGATGCCGTCAGCGTGACGCCGGGTGGTAAAGGCGTGGGTGTATACGTCCCGGCGTGCGGTGGCACAAGGAAGATCTGGCCGACCTGAATCAGACGGATGTCCTGCTCGGTAAGCTGATTCAGATTGAGCATCCCCGGCAGATCATCCCACGTGTAGCCGTAGGTCAGCGCGATGTCGCCCAGGGTCTGACCGGGCTGCACCTCATGCATGATATTGCCGAATCCGTCCACACCGACGATGAACGAAGGCGGCGCGGCTTCTGCACCACCATTGCCACCGCCGCCACCGGCATTGGCGGCACGGGCTGCGGCGGCATACGGATTACTCTGACTGCCGAAGACCAGCACATACGTCCGGCCCCAACTGCTTTGCCCGACGCCGATCCCGACTTCGGTATAACCGGCATTGATCAGACCGCGATAGTGAATCGATGAATTGACCCAGAACGTCCACGCCGTATCGACACCGGCATTGGAGCCACCGTAGATATTCTCACTGACAAAGCTGGATGGATAACCGGCGGCGGCGGCACGCATGGTCGGCGTCGAGCCGCTAGGCCCGGTGTGGCTGATCGTGTGACTGTCGGCCATCCACTGGGCGTGACCCTGTGCGGCGGCGTTGAGCGCACCGTTCAGGGAATAGGTATGCAGGCCCTGTGAGGCACGCAGGCTGTTGATGCGTCCTAACAGGTCGGAGACCGGGTCCTGCGCGGCAGCGGGTGTAGGAGTCGCCAGCACCAGCAGCGCCAGGATAACAGACAGGCCAAAAAGCCTGAAGTGGAACAGAGCTGATTTTTCCATGAGCAGCATTATAGCACGGGCATTTTTGTCCCTGACAAGGGTATCAGTAGCAAAACGGTACTTTTAGGGTGGTATGATGTGTCATATACCATGTAAAACAGCCCAGATTGAGAAGTACAAAGAAACGTTAATCAAATATTATCACGATCCACATATCCTTAAGGAAAGAAGGGTGTTATTTTTATCAACACCATGATCGACCTGATCCGGGGTTATCCTTCGCTCTCGTCGGTCAGCTATCGTATTGATGAGCTTCACTGTGAAACTGGAAGATAATGGACTATTTCAATATCCTGCTGATTGTGGCTGCAAGTTATCTGCTGGGTTCGCTGCCGACAGCGTATCTGGTAGCTCGTTACAAGCGCGTTGACATTTTCGATGTCGGCAGCGGCAATATGGGCGCGACGAATGTCCTGCGTTCGATTGGGCTGAAGTGGGGCCTGCTGGTGTTCTTTCTGGACAGCGCCAAGGGCATCATCGCGGTGGCGCTGGCATGGCGCATCATGCCGGATAACCGTGCTGCGGCAGCCACGATCGCCGGTCTGGTGGCGATCATCGGCCATAACTGGTCATTGTTTGCCACAATCATCACCGGCAAGCTGCGTGGGGGCAAGGGGGCGGCAACCGCTTTCGGGACGCTGCTGATGGTCGCACCAGTGCAGACGCTGGTGATCGGTTTCGCGATTTCATCACTGATCGTGCTGTTTACGCGCTATATGTCGCTCGGTGTGCTGGTAATGTTCACCTTGTCGATGGTGTGGATGGCGGTGCTGATCGTCCAGCGCCAGCTTCCCTCGGAGCTGATCTACTACGCATCGATTATGTGGGGGATGCTGGTGGTGCGCTTCCGTGAGAATATCGAGCGGCTGGTCAACGGGACCGAGCGCCGTCTGGGTGAATCGGCCTGAATCCGCACCGATACCGATCTATCAACAGAATAGAAAACAAAAAGGGCGACCGGCGATCTGTAGGATCATCCCGGTCGCCCTTTTGCATCACTGTTCAGGGCGTTTGCGGAGTGCAAACACCGAATTACCGGAGATCGCGTAGATCATCTCCAGGCTGGATGATGCCGTGACACCCGTCAGCGTATTAAACAGCCGTTCATCGAAAATACGATAGGTATAGCGGCGTGTGCCCCCTAACCCGAACTCGTAAATCGTGCGGCTCTGCTGATCGGCGATGTAGATGCCGCTGCCAACCGGCGAGTCGTCGATGAACATCGCCTGTGCAGCGTTCACCGTCTGGCCGTCTGGCATATCGTAGTATCTGAACTCCTGCGGGTCCCCACCGGAGTACTTCAGGATATTGCCATCCGACAGCAGGACATAGACAAAGCCGTTGGTGTCGATGCTGAAATCGACGGCGGTGGTCACCGTGGCGGTTTCGGCGTCGCGTCCGTCAAAGTACTGCCTGCCGGGATTGGCATAGCCCCCGCCGCTGCGATCATAGCGCCAGATCTGGTTAGCGCCGGGGTCCAGCACGTAGAAATTCGCCTGTTCGCCAAAGAACGTAACCCGGACCGGGTTCTGCCACTGCTCATAATTGCGGAGTTCCTGCGCACGGCAGTTCTGAAGCTGACGGCTGCCACACTGCACCAGCACGCCGCTGCGTGTCAGCAGGAAGATGGCATCATCCACCTCTGAAAAAGCGATATCGACCAGATCACGCACCTGATAACCATCCACCAACGCACCGACACTCATATTCTCAATCGGCGTGGGACTCAGCGAGAACGAGAGGCCGGTTTCCGGTACCAGCCTCGCCCGGTAGACGATGCCGTTCGTTTTATCCAGCAGGAACATATCGAAACCGCGCAGGATGACGCGATCCAGGATGGCACCCGGAATGAATGGCTCGACCAGATGGGTATCGCGGCGCTCGATCACGTTGATGCGGTCGATATTGCCCTGTCCCTCCCGGATAATCCCCTCAAGACTGGGATCTTCCGGGCGCAGCGTCTGACATTCAACAGCGGATTCAATCGTGATCGTCCAGAGCTGCTGGCGGGTATTGGCGCTGCTCTGGGCGTTCCCCCGGGCGGTGTCGGCATACTGGAGCACGTTGTTAAGGCACTGCTCGAAGGCGCTTTCACCGCTGCTGCTGATCCACAGCGCGACGACGATGGAGACGATCAGCACTGGCAGCAGGATCACCAGACCGGTGGCAATGGGGATCGGAAAGCGGCGGCGGCTGTCGGTCGGTGCGCCGAAGTAATGCTCGATGGTGCGATTGCTCAACGAAAGACCGCGTGCGGCGGTCGATGCCCCTTTGGCAAGGCCAAGCTGTCCGCTTTCGATCAAACGCTGACCCGTTTTGCCCAATGGATGGCGACGGCCAGCCGCCGTTTCAGGCGTCTCGCGGCTTTTGGATTTGGCGGCTTCGAGCCGGTGGGCTTCAGCGATTTCGATGCTGGATGCGCCTTCACGCACCGGAATCGGGATCGTGGTCGGCACTGGCGCTTCCGGCGGGACGAACTCAACCGCCAGCAGGGATAGCTGAAGGCGTGCCAGTTCCTTAAAGGCGACGATCGTCAGGCTGATGTCGGCGGCGGTGATCGCTTCCTCAAGCTGGCCGGATGAGAAATCAGCGAGATTGGCATCCGCCAGCACCAGCCGCGTGCCGGTCATCACACGGTGTCGGCTGAGCTTGATCTCAGCCACAGGCCGCACACCGAGCGGCGGCCCGAACAGGGCTTCATCGTTGGCGAGATCGGCGGGCAGAGTTTCGCATTTGCCCTGATGCAGATAGACAACGACGCCTGACCCGACCCGCGCCAGGATCAGATCATCCCCGCGCAGCACGGCGCAAAGCAGATTGGCTTCATAGGTCTTGTCAGGGTGTGCCTGATTGAATTCCAGCAGATTGCCATTCAGGTATTCGATCGTTTCGCGCAGGCCAGCGGTGACACTGCCGGTGCTTTCAAAATACTGCTCGGCGGCGGTCAGTGCCATGCGCTCATAAAAAGCAGCCGGCGCCAGCGCATCCCCTGACGGCATGACAAGGGTAAAGAGCGTGTCGGCTTCGCGACCGCGTGCGGCTTTAATCGGCGCGACTTCGACCAGCGCACCCGGCGGCGCGGTGCTGATCGAACGTCCACCCACGACGTAAAGCTGCCCAACAAGGGCTTCATATTCAAAAGGCATTGCGACTCTATTCCCGACTTGAGTGCTGCATATCCAGTCTGGCGGACAGGTTCGGGATAACAGGCGTCCCCGATCAGGCGTGCCATGGATAGGCTTGTGTTGGTTACGCGAACATGAATGACATCACAGGTAAATCGAAGTAAGAGTATAGCACAGGGGGAGGGGGGCAGAACAACAGATCTGCTGTTCAGGTTTTTAACGGTCAGGAGATATACGGCGGACGCTTACCCCCTTCCCCTAACCTTTTCAGGGGTAGGTATTTTCATTGAACCTTACAGAACCCCCGGACAACGCAGGCATTGTCCCTACAAGGTGCATGAATGCACGGTGCATAAATGCACGGTGCA
>CAYNDH010000093.1:16101-17183 GCA_964395665.1 uncultured Anaerolineaceae bacterium | reverse complement strand
CAGGCCGGCGTTGAGGACGCGGTCGTCGGGATCGTAGCTGGGATCATAGGCGGTGATGGCAAGGGCGGCAGGTGTCAGGCGGGATGTGACGGCGCGGATGGCGGTCTGCGTCTGTTCGACGCTCAGGCCGTTGGGTTCGGGAAAGCGGTTGGCCTGCAATCCGGTGTCGGGATCGAGCACATCAAGATCAAGATGGATGTAAGCGCGTGTCACGTGAGGGGGAATCGCGGACAGGGCGGTTTCCAGCGGTGTGATGCCGTTGTGGTGGATGCTGTCGGCGGTGATGACGGCTGCGCCAGTGTCGGTGAGGGCTTCGCGTTCGCCGGAGTCGAAGGCGCGTCCGCCGATGTGGATGATATGCTGGCCG
Organism: uncultured Anaerolineaceae bacterium; assembly: GCA_964395665.1. Lineage (GTDB taxonomy): Bacteria > Chloroflexota > Anaerolineae > Aggregatilineales > Phototrophicaceae > JAEZAF01. The sequence continues at coordinate 16,816 of CAYNDH010000093.1, read as the reverse complement.
GGGGTGGGGCTGAATCCGGGGATGGTGGCGGCGAGGCGCTGCCATGTCTGACCGGCGACGATGGTGAGTCCCATGCCGTCGAAGAAACCGGAGCCGGAGGTGTCGGGCGTGTTGAAGTCGCCGTGCGCGTCGAACCAGATGACAGCGGTATCGGATGCACTGCCTAGTCCGCTGAGGGTGCCGAGCGCGGTATTGCAGTTTCCGGCAAGGACCAGCGGAAAGCGCGTCTGAGCATGGGATGCGACCTGCTCGGCAAGCTGGCGATTGAGGGCGAAGGCGGTCTTGATCTCGGCGGGGCGGGGATCATCGTCTTCGATGATGGTGACGTGGACGGTGTGCTGTGATGCGGTGAGATGGTCGGCGAGTCCGCGTGACAGCCAGTGTTCGGGGCCAGCGCCCATGCCATCAGCGCGGCGGGCGGTGTCATAGGGGACGGCGATGATCTGAATGTCCATGGGTGTGGGCCTTTCGTCTGTGTGGGTGGACTAGATAGACCTCACCCCTAAATCCCCTCTCCGCCCAGAGACGGGACTTTCATCTCCGCGCTGAAACTGGTTTTATCGTCTATACAGCGTGGGACTGGAGTGAGAATGCATATTGTATAGCAACCAGGAAGATTATGACCGAAATGCTGGTGTGAGCGTAGTGGGTTTTGATGGGGAGACAGGGGTGTTTTGCGGCGAAAATCCCCCTATCCCGGCATTGCAAGCAATGC
>CAYNDH010000093.1:14803-16001 GCA_964395665.1 uncultured Anaerolineaceae bacterium | reverse complement strand
CCCTATCCCGGCATTGCAAGCAATGCAGGGCGCAGACGACGGGAAGAGCGTCCGTCGTCTGCTGCGAGGGAAAGGGAGAAGACACAGGCTGTGGAAGAGGTTAAAAGCCCTCCCCTGGCTGTGCAACAAGTTGCGCCGGGGAGAGATTTAGGTGGGGGTCTATCGTATCGCTGAGAGAATAGTGGGTCACGGCTTAACCTGGTACGCATCTGGCGCAGGGTCACGACTTTGCAGCAGCCGCTTCGCATGCAGCGGACTCCTGGTGTAATCTTAGTATGCGGGAAAAATATTCAAGCCTTGATAAACATGAGACGAGGAGATTGACAGATCATGGGCCAGCTTGACGGCAAGGTTGCGATTGTTACTGGTGCTGCGATGGGCATGGGTGCTACTACGGCGGAAGTGTTCGTCCGGGAAGGCGCGAAGGTCATTATCGCGGATTTCAACGAAGAAAAAGGACGTGCTCAAACCGAGAAAATCAGGAATGCTGGTGGTGAGGCCACATTCTGTAACGTCGATGTCTCCGACGAAGAACAGGTTAAAAACCTGGTGGAATTCACCGTAAAAACCTATGGCAGGCTTGATGTCGCCATTAACAATGCTGCCCTGACCCCTGATGATAAGCCAATTGCCGATTTCGATCTGAATTACTGGAATCGCCTGCTGTCCGTTGATCTGACAGGGGTTGCGCTGTGCATGAAGTATCAGATCCGACAGATGATGGCGCAGGGCGGCGGCGGTTCCATTGTGAACGTGTCGTCGGTCAGCGGTATCCGCCCGCAGCCGGCTAATCCCGCTTATGTCGCGGCGAAGCATGGGGTGATTGGATTGTCGCGCAGCGCTTCGATGGATTATTCGCCGCATGGCATTCGCGTCAATGTGGTCGCCCCCGGTGCAATCGATACGCCGATGCTGCGTGGCGCACTGGAACAGTTCTCCCTTGACCCGGATGATTATGCCAAGAAACTGAGTCTGCTTGGACGCTTTGCACAGTCGGAAGAAGTGGCGAATGCTCATGTGTGGCTCGCCTCTGAGCAATCGTCCTATGTCACCGGCGCGGTTATCGCCGTGGATGGTGGCTACACGGCCATGTAAGTTCGCTTCAGCTTGAACCCCACCCCTAAATCCCCTCCCCAGCGCTCTGCGAGCATGTCGCTACAAGCGAGCATGTCGCTACAAGCGCTAGAGAGGGGACTTA
>CAYNDH010000093.1:0-14703 GCA_964395665.1 uncultured Anaerolineaceae bacterium | reverse complement strand
GCGAGCATGTCGCTACAAGCGAGCATGTCGCTACAAGCGCTAGAGAGGGGACTTATTTTCTCTTCTCCGGCAGGCTTGTTTGTATAGGGAAAGAGAGACACGTGGGGCGCAATATATTGCGCCCGTACAACGTGTGCATCCACCGATAACGCACATATCCTGTCTGCTGTGCCCCTACGGAGATGGCGGGACTTTAGCGAGGTAGGTGCGGACGACGGCGACGGCCTGCGCGGGATAATCGGGCAGGGCGGCGGACAGATGCTGGTCGGCCAAGGTCAGCAGATGGTGTGCGGCGGTGACGGGTGGTTGCAGCAGCATGGCGTGAAGCTGGGGGGCGATGTCCGGGAAGACGATCTCGAAGCGGCGGAAGGGGTCGAGATTATCAAGGCGGGTTTTGGCGCTGTCTTCTGCGGGAAGGTGGGCGGCCAGCAGTGACAGCAGATGCGCCAGCGCGTGATCCTTGATGAAGCGGTGGGCGCTGAGGATTTCGCCACGGGCGGCGCGGCCTGCCCCGACCAGCAGCAGAGACAGAAACAGCGAATAGGTGCGGGAGGCATCGCGTGGGGCTGGTGCAGAGGACTGGGCGGTCTGATGCAGGTGCGTGGTGATGTCGGCCTGATCGATCAGGATGCGGCAGTCGTTGACTTTGGCGATATGCAGTTCCTGTAGATCGAAGACGGCGAATTCGATCAGGTGGCCGTAGGCATAAAGCACCTTGAGGCCGTGATCGGTTTCGCGAATCTGAAGCACGATCTGGTCGGTATCGGGCAGCCACGAGAGATCCTGCCGGAAATGCTCCTGCTCGCCGGGGGTGGTGATAACGAAGAAGTCATGGTCGGACCAGTCGTCGGGCAGGCGGGTGCGCTGTGCCATTGATCCGAGTGCGATCAGGCCAAGCACACGCGAGTCTGTTTTCAGATTGGCGACAAGCTGTGCGGTGAATTGATTGTAGCGGGTGAGATCCATTGGGTGTCCTGAGGCGTGAGCCGGGCGCAATATATTGCGCCCCTACGTTTCGGGTAATTGTGTTGTCGGGTGTATGGTCGGTCAGTGTTGGATTGATCCGGTTTTACGATTCAATATGGAGTAATGCGGGCGAGCACGGCGATGCTGGTTTCATCGCAGGTCGCCCCTACAGCGGAATTGTGACCTTACAGAGAAGCACACGGCGATAGATCATAGGTCGTCCCACAACGGCGTTGCACAAGATAGCGGCGATCAGCGTTTGATACCGCTGAGGGCGACGCCTTCGATGAAATAGCGCTGGAGCAGGATGAACATCAGGATCATGGGCAGGGTGGCAAGCAGGGAACCCATCATGAGCAGGTTCCATGGTGTGGAGCGTTCACCCTGTAGAAGTGCGATGCCGACGGTGACGACGCGATTCCATGGCTGATTGGAGACGACGACCGGGAAGAGGAAGTCATTCCATGCGGCCTGCACGGTGATCACACCGAAGGCGGCCAGCGCAGGCATTGAAAGCGGGATGGTGATCGCCCACAGAATCCGCAGCGGATTGGCTCCGTCCAGCATGGCGGACTCTTCAACTTCAATCGGGATCTGCATAAAGGCCTGACGCAGCAGGAAGAGCGCGAAGGCGCTGAAGATGCCGGGGATGATCAGGGCGGCGAAGGTGTAGAGCCATCCGAGCTGGCGCAGCAGCAGATATTCGGGAATCAGAATGGCCTGAAACGGGACCATGAGCAGTGTCAGGTTCAGGGCGAAGAGGACACGCTTGCCGGGGAAGGTGAAGCGGGCGAAGCCGTAAGCTGCCAGTGAGCAGACGACAAGCTGTCCGAAGGTGCGCCCGGCGGTGACGATCACGGAATTCAGGATGTACTGGTTGAAGTGGGGCGATGTCTCGTAAAGGCTGGCGAGATTCTCGAGACAGGATGGATTTTCAGGAAACCAGCGCAGCGGCAGGCGGTTCAGTTCGTTCGACGGTTTGCAGGCGCTGGACGCCATCCACACCAGCGGCATGAGCATCGCCAATGCGCCAAGCGAGAGGATGATGTAGGTCAGCGCTTTGCCGGTTAAAGTCAGGTTATCCCTGTTCTGATTCATAATAAACCCATCGGCGCTGAAGCCATAACTGGAAGATCGTGATGATCAGGATAATCACAAACAGCACCAGTGCGATTGCAGAGGCATAGCCAAAGCGGGACTGCACGAAGGCACTCTGAAACATATAAAACGAGAGCGTGGTGGCGCTGCCATTGACGCCGCCGGGGGTAGTGCGAGAGGTCATGATATAGACCTGATCGAAGATCTGGAAGGCGTTGATGATCGACAGGATCATGACGAGAAAGGTGGTCGATGAGAGCATCGGCAGGGTGACATGGCGGAAGCGCTGCCACGGAGAGGCGCCGTCGATGATGGCGGCTTCGATTGTCTCGCGGGGGACGTTCTGAAGCCCGGCGAGAAAGAGGACCATATCGAAGCCGAGACGCTGCCAGACGGTCACGATGGCAATGGGGATCAGGACCAGTTCCGGACGGGTCAGCCATGCGATGTCACGCAGGCCGAAGGTCGCCAGCAGATTGCCCATGAGACCGTAGCGCGGCTGAAAAATCCATGACCAGACAATCGATGCGGCGACAGTCGATGTGACCACCGGGATGAAATAGATGGTGCGGAAGATGGAGCGCCCGGCGAATTTCTGATTCAGCAGCAGGGCGGCACCCAGCGCGAGTGCCATGCCGGTCGGCACGGTGAGAAACATCAGGGCGAAGGTATTTCGCAGCGCACGCCAGAACAGAGCATCCTGTGCGAGATCGTGAAAGTTCTGCACGCCAATAAAGACCGGCGGCCTGATCGCATTCCATTCTGTCAGGGATGTGGCAAACGATGTCAGCACCGGGATGCCGAAGAAGACGAACAGCCCGATGGTATTGGGCGCGATGAGGGCGATGCCCCATAACGCCCGGCGCCGCTGCTGAGGTGTTTTTCCAAGAAGGTTGAGCAAGATGTTTTCGGATATCGCAATCGCTGATAAGCGCGCCCTGCCTTCCGCCTGAACGTGAATGTCAGGCGGAAGGCGGAGCAGGCTGTGAGATTAAGAGTCAGATTCTTCTGTCGCGGCTGCGTCGTCACCGGCTGCGTCGTCACCGGCTGCGTCGTCACCGGCGTCGTCGGCTGCATTTTCGGGCAGATAGGTATCAATCACATCACAGGCCATCTGGGTGGCTTCTTCGACCGATATCCCCAGATCGAAGATATTGACCGGTAGTTCGGTGTTCATGGTGTTCCAGATTTCACCGAAGGCGGTCACACCCTGCGAATCGTGGGTGGCGTCGATGAAGGCCTGAATGTTGACATCAGCATCACCGAAGGATTCGATCCACTGCTGCTGGAGTGCCGGTGAAGGATTGGCAGGTGCGACACCACCGGCGGCGGCAAAGTACGCCTGACCTTCATCGCTGACAAGGTACTGGATGAGGTTGGCGGCCAGTTCAGGGGTATCGGTGTTGGCGCCAGCGACGTAACCGACGGCGTGAAGCAGTGAACGGCTGCGCCCGGTCTCGGGGTGGCGCGGAAGCTGAACGACATCCCAGTTGAAGCCAATGTCAGAGATGGCCTGCGGCAGCTTCCATGATCCACCGGTGACCATGGCAACGCGGCCTGATGACCAGTATTCGAAAGCGTTATCGGCAGAGCTTCCGCCAAGGATCGAGATGGTGGGCATGAAGCCCTGATCCTGAAGGCCCTTGAGGAATGTCAGCGCTTCGACGCTGCCCTCATCGGTCAGGGTGCAGGCGGTGCGTCCGGCTTCGACGACTGGCGTGGTGCCGGTCGCGGCGATCCAGTTGGCGAAACCGGCCTGATATTCATTGAATACAGCGGCGCCGTAAACGTCATTGTCGGGATCGGTCAGGGCTTCGGTGGCGGCGGCGAAATCGTCCCATGTCCATTCGGCGGTCGGGTAGTCCAGACCGGCGGCGTCGAACATATCCTTATTGTAATAGATGGCGACGGTATCCCAGTTGACGGGGCCAGCGTGGAGATCGCCGTTTTCGCCCCAGCGATAGGGATCGACCAGACCGGTTCCCCAGACTGCGGTGTCGATGCCCGCTTCATCCCAGTAGGGCTGAAGGTTCAGCAGGGCGTCGTTATCGGCGAAGAAGTAGAAGCGGTCCTGCGACATGTTGAACACGTCAGGCAGATCGCCGCTGGTGGCTGCGGTCTGGATGAGTGTCCAGTACTGCTCCCACGGCTGGATGGTGACATTGACGGTGGCATCGGGGCAGTAACTCTCAACCCAGGCGGCTGTGGATTCTTCAAGGATGGCGCCCCAGTTGGCATCCCATACCCACAGATCCAGTTCACCCGGCTCGGTGCATGTGGCTGCCGGGATGGAGGCTTCTTCTGCATCCTGGGCGGCTGTCAGCGCTGTCACGGTCAATAAAGCTAACGCTAGCAAAACACGAAAGAACTTCATTTCCTGCTCCTTTAGTGAACCTAAAAAAGATCAACAGGTGATGCCGGATCAGCCTAAAAATGGAGCCTCGCTGAAATCTCACCATGACGGCGCCAATGTGTGCAGGGATGTTGGTGAAATCTTCACGGTTCATCATAGAAACTATAGCGTGAGCGGGGATAATTTCAAGTGAGCGGCGGCTGAGTAGAACGGTGTTTGTGAGATCTGCTAAAACCTGTCCGCCTCTGGTAAGGATAATGATCTCGTGATCTCGTGCGTACCAAGATAAGGAATCCTGAGGCGGAACACGAGGCGGAACACGAGGCGCAAAGTATTGCGCCCCTACAGTCCGCATTGAGGTCAATATATCGGGGCCGGTTGCTGTGACCGGCCCTGATGTTGTCTGGGGGATGGGCGGACACGCTGGAGCATGTCCCTGTAGATGATGGGTGGTTACTGCATCACAAAGTTGGCGGTGGCGTTGATGGCGGATTCGATCCAGAGCAGGCCGATGGGGGCATTCGGATCGCCCTCATAACGGCTGATGTGCTTGAACTGGTCGGCGGTGCGCACGCTGGTGATGACGGTTGACTGATCGGTGATCATGAAATCGTTATAGCTGTCTTCCCATTTGAAGTAACCGGCGGCCTCTGCACGGGCAAGGATGCTGTCGATGGCGGCGGGTTCGGCCTCAAAAGTGTGTACGCCGATGTGCGGCACGCTGGAGATCCCCATATAGACGACAGTGCCATCGGTATAGAGGGCGATGCTGTACACCGGGCAGGCGCCATAACAGGGTGTGCGCTCCAGTGTGGCAGCGGGGACATCCTCACCATTGGAGACGGTGGAAATATCGAACGGGACGCCGGTCCATGAGACGGTGCGCGCCTTGATATCGATCCAGTGTTCAAGGAAGCGCAGGGCGACCGGTGCGCTGCTGTCTCCGCCGTAACGGGTGATGCTGTGGGTTTCGCCATCGCGTGTCACGGATGTGTTGATATAGGGCAGATCGCTGATGGTCATGGTGTCGTAGGCTTCATCCCATTCGAAGTAACCGGCCTCTTCAAATGCCTGCACCATCTCCGCGACGGTTTTGGCGTCGATCTGGCCGATCTGCTGGCCGGTGGCTGTGACGAAACGCTGGCCGTTGTAGACGATGGTGCCATCTTCGTGGATGGCGACGGTATAGATCGGGCAGGTCCCGAAGCAGGCGGTGCGCTCAAGGGTGATGGCGACGGGTGAATCGGTCGGGCTGGTGGTTTCAGCTTCGCTGGTGGATTCAGTTTCACTGGTGGTTTCAGCTTCGCTGGTGGATTTAGTTTCACTGGTGGATTCAGTTTCACTGGTGGTTGCAGTTTCACTGGTGGTTGCAGTGGTCGCATCGGGTTCTTCAGTTGGGTCGGTCCCCTGTGCGCTGATTACGGCGGCGCTCAAAATCAGGATCATCAGAAGCCACAAGGTTTTAAGCCTGTTCATTGTCGGATTTCCTCTCGTTGATGTGTGTTTCGTTTGCGTGTTCCGGGTATAGGACGCTGCCCGCGCTGAAAAAGTTCTCTGGCAGCGGAAGATTAGAAAATATGTTCCTGTATGTCCCGCATATCGGTTATGATAGTCGTTCAGGATGAATATCCGCTGAAATTGTATTTATTCGCTGGCGCGGACAGATGAAGGGGGCCGATCATGTGCCGGAATATCAAAAACCTGTACAACTTTGAACCTGTGGTGTCTGAGGACGAGATCCGTGCGGCGTCGCTGCAATTCGTGAGGAAGGTCAGCGGCTTCAACAAGCCGTCGAAGGCGAATGAAGAAGCATTCAATGCGGCGGTTGAGGCAATCACGACGGTGACGCGCACGCTGCTGGATTCGCTGGAGACGTCTGCGCCTCCCAAGGACCGTGAAGCAGAGGCGGCGAAGTTAAAGGCACGTTCTGCGCTGCGGTTTTCGCGGTAGAAGCACCCCCTATCCCCAGCCCTATCCCGGCATTGCAAGCAATGCAGGGCGCATTCGACGGGAAGCGCATTCGTCGGATGCTGCGAGGGAAAGGGAGAAAAGCAGGTCGCGGCGGAGTTGCACGGCGGACGCGCAGGCCATGCGAAGCATGTGGCGCGTCCCTACAGTATTACAGCACGGGTTAGATGATCATAGGCCCATCGGAGTGTCTGATGGTTTCTGGTGCTTGACTCTCCTGTTACAGGAGACGTTATCGTGCATGTATCGTATTGACGTTTATCAGGTGGAGAGAATATGCACGAAATCACGTTACGCGGGACACCGGCTCAGATGGGGACGCAGCACGGTACCATTACCGGGCAGTTGGGGCTGCCGCTGCCGCCGCTGAATCCGGCGCTGATGGGGCTGGCGGTGGACTGCGAAAAAGCAGCCTTAGAGCATACGCCGCGCTTTGTGGAAGAGATGCGCGCCTTTGCTGATGCGGCGAACTTCCCGTATGAGGACTTCAGGGCGATGATTCTGACGATCGCGCTTCAGCAGTCGATGCCGTCATGCAGTGTGGTGGCCGTGCTGCCGGAACGCAGCGCCACCGGTCAGATGATGGTGGGGCGCAATTACGACTTCTCTTACGAGCTTGCGGAAGGGTCCACGGTGTATCACACGTACCCTGATGGCGGTTATAAGCACACGGGTGCCTGTGATATCTGGATTGGGCGGGAAGATGGACTGAACGAGCGCGGGCTGTTTGTGGCGATGAGCGCGACCTTCCTGCCCGGAGTACAGGCGGGGCTGCCGTTCTGGTTCATCATCCGGCATATGCTGGAACACTGCGCGACAGTCGATGAAGCGGCGGCGTGGATTGAGTCTGTGCCGCACAGCCAGAGCCGTAATTACATGCTGGCGGACCGTCACAAGGCGCTGGTGGCCGAAGCTGGCATCAACGGCGTCTGCTTCCGTGAAGCGCAGGATGGTGTGCTGGTGATGACCAATCACCCGGCACTGCCTGATCTGCGGCCACAGGCCAGTTTTGAGCCGCCGGATTCGCAGATTCGCTTTGATCGTCTGCACCGTCTGCCGGATGGTCATGTGACTTCAGATGATCTCGAAACCGCCATGAATGACCGTGCAAGTCATGTGTGCGCTCATCACTCGTTTGATGGTCAGATGTTCGGGACGATCTGGTCGATGATCGCGTATCCGGCGGAGCAGCGGCTTGCGATTGCACGGGGGACCGGCGACAATCAGGGCATCATGAAGTATCAGGATTACAGGGTGTAATGTTCAAAATTGGCATGTTTTCGCAACTGACCGGTGTGACGATCAAAACGCTGCGGTATTACGACGAAGTCGGTCTGCTGAAGCCGAGCGAGGTAGACCGCTTCACCGGCTATCGTTATTACACGGTCGAGCAGATGGATCGGCTGAATCGTATTCTGGCGCTGAAGGATCTCGGCTTGTCGCTGGATGAGATCCGGCGGGTGTTGTGCGAGGACCTGTCTGCTGCGGAAATGCGCGGGATGCTGCGTCTGAAACAGGCGCAGCTCCAGCAGACGATTGATGAAGAGCAGGCACGGTTGCAACGGGTGGAAGCGCGTTTGCGCCAGATCGAGCGTGAAGGCCAGATGCCGGTGCATGAGGTTGTGATTCGCGATGTCCCGGCGCAGAAGGTGCTGGCGTACCGTCAGATGCTGGCGGGGCCGTGGGAAATCGGCCCGCTCTCCATGCAGGTGTGGGGGGCGCTGCACGGGGCAGGGATTGAGGGAATTGGGCCACAACTGGCGCTGTATCATCACGGGGAATACCGCGAATACGATCTTGATGTCGAAATCGCGATCCCGGTCGCGGATGCCGCGCCGTCTGAAGTGGCGTTTGAAGATGGCGGCCTGATCCAGCGCCGGGTACTGCCTGCGATTCAGGCGGCGTCTACGCTGTGCCGGATGGAATCACAAGCGGATATTTTTACGGCAAACCGTGATCTGGGGATCTGGATTACAGAGAATGGCTATGATCTGGTGGATGGCCCATGCCGTGAGGTTTATGCACAGCCCGCCTGTGAAGGTGAGCCGCTGATCTTCGAAGTTCAGCTTCCGGTGGAGCGGGTAGGGTAAGAAGGACATATCACAGCTCGAAATGTTCCAATTTCCTTCGGGTTGGAGCGGACGCGCAGGCCATGCGAAGCATGTGGCACGTCCCTACGGGTTTATATCCTATAGGCGTAATATTCGGCCATCTCCTGCTGTTGGTCGGCTTCGGTCATGGTTCTGGCGTATTCGGCTTCGGGATGCAGGATGTGTCTGGGCAATGAATATCGGGTTGTTGGTGCGGATATTCGCTGTCGTTAGATTTCCTTCACGGCATAAACGACCAGTTTCGCCCCGATATACATACCTAATGATGACAGTATGCCAAAAGGAAGATAATGCAGCCTCTTAAAGGTCAACCAAACTGGCCTTAACAGATGTTTGTATCTTTTCACAAGCGGTTTGTTTTTAATCGCGACGGAACCAGCCTGCGAGGTCGCTGCCATTTGATAGGACTTCCATGCATTGTGCTTTTGCATGGGTAGTACACCGATGGCTGCTATGTGCTGGACACGGAACTCGGCAAGCTCAAGGGCCAGTTTCATATTTCTGGCCGAAAAATAGGTGCGATGCCAGGGGAAGAAAACACTCCACTGCTGTTTAAAGATGAGATATGGAATACTGAAGAAATGCGGAGTATCCATATAAAGGATACCGCCCGGACGTAAAATGCGATGTATCTGCCGGATTGTTGCCAGAGGATCGCTCACGTGTTCGATTACATCGGAGAGCGTGACCACATCATAATAATTATCAGGCAGATCCAGCGAAGTTAAATCGCCGGAATGGATTGTTAACCCATATTCTGAGGTTGCAATTTCAATTGCACGTTCACTGACTTCTGTGCCTTCGACCTGCCAGCCCTGCTCACGAGCTGCCAACAGAAAATTCCCGGTGAAACAACCTACGTCCAGCAGGCGGTTATTCTGACGATAAGGCTGTATTTGCTCCAGGATTGGTTGGTACACATTAAAATTATCCGGGCGCTGGCGTGCGGCATGTTTATTGCCAAAGACTGTTTTGTAAATGTGTGCAACTGATTCATCGGTTAATTGTGGGCTTACCCACACCAATCCACAGTCAGCACAGCGATAGTAACCAAAGCCATCTTTATCCCATAAATGCTCTGGCTCACTACGATGTCCGAGATTACAGCTTGTGATGTGTACAGCATCCAGCCCTGCGATTTGGGTAACACTGGCGTTCTGGGTCATGGGGTAAGCCTTATCTTATAAGTGTAACCTGATGCCCGGTATTTAACTCTGCGTAACACAACTATCGCTTATACTGTAAAATGTCTCCCTGCAAGTTTACTATGTCTGCTGATCAAAAGGTAAGGGAATACTACAGGTTGCTGAAGTTATGGGTACAACGAGTAAGGCAAGACCGAAATCTGGTATCCTTACTCAAAGACTCAAGTTTATTGTATATTGCTGGCATCTTCTCGATCGGTCTGACATTTATTCAGCAGATTTCCACCGCAAATCTGCTTGGCACGCGGGAATACGGGCAATTCGCGACGGTTCTTGGTAGTTCAGTCTTCCTGATCCTTGTGATTGACATCAGAACATGGGAACTCGGCACCAAACTGTTGGCAAGTTCTATCCATGCGAATGATCCGGGGGAAATTGTACGGCTTACAAACTGGTTTTCTCTTTTTGATATTATTCTGGGTGTTCTCGGAACTGTTGTTCTGTTTTTATTCTCGGAAGTTATCGCAGTACATTTGTTAAAAGAACCGGAATTAGTTCATTTAGTGCGGCTTTATAGTTTGTGTCTGCCATTTAAAATTTATGCGGCAGGTATACCTGTTGCATTAATCAGATTGTATAACCAATACACCTGGTTGGCCTTTAAATCCATATTGTACGCCGTGACACGTTTATTATTGATTACAGGGGCTGCACTTATTGGTCTGGGGCTGGAAGGTGTGGTGGTTGCTGCCCTGCTTTCTGAAGTTGTGAATTGTCTGATTCTGGTCGTTCTGACGATAAAGGTCTGGCATCGACACCTTAAAAGTGTTTCACTTCTGCAATTTAAAAAGCCGCAGAGATTTTCAGAGATGCTGAGGCTTATTCCCAGCTATTGGATATTCGGCACCCTGAAAAGTTTTCAGATGGAAGCTTTTATCCCGCTAACGGCAGCTTTATCGAACCCGGCTCAAGTTGGGTTGTTGAAAATCGGAATTGATATTGCGGATTTAATTCTGAAGTTAATTTCCCCTCTGGCGATTGTGATTTCACCCAATATCATCAAGAGTTATGAGACTGGCTCCAGAACACAGTTTTTGCGAACTGTGAAACAATCCGCTGCACTGCTTTCGGGGCTGGTGATCCCGTTTACTGGCGCGATCGTATTTGTGGGACCTTTTGTATTTCCACGTTTGCTGGACAGCGAATACCACAGTGCAATTCCAATCATTATCCTGCTGGCGATTGGCTATGGTTTTAATGCTGCATTTCTTTGGACAAGGCCGACTTTAGTGGCTGTAGACCTGATAAATGAACAAAATATCGCCAGTTTCATTTTAACGATCATCACGATCACGGCGCTGTTTGTCGCTGTGCCAAGCTTCGGAGCATTGGGTACAGCCGGTGTGATCGTATCGTTTTTTGTCACCTTCAGCTTAGTTGCCTGCATGATTTTTGTGTTCAATCAAAACAAACTTGCAAAGTTAGGGTAAGTGAATAAAGCCATGACGGTTTATGAAAGACTACGGCTTGCGCTAGAACCTTTTTTACAGAGCCATTACTATTTTGTTCGCAAGCGATTGATACGGATTGTCTCATCGTTTCCTTCCCGACCAAAAATATTGGATGTCGGTGGCAGAGAGTCGCCATACACGTTAGGTATACAGGCTGATATTGTTTTATCTGAATTGCCGCGTGAGCATGATGTTCAACATGACCTGAATTTGGGGATTACGGCTGAAATGATCGACCGGCTCCAAAAAAGAAGGAGCAACATCGCTGAAATTGTCATTGATGATATGACAAAATCACGATTTGAAGATAATACGTTCCAATGCGTGGTTGCTGTTGAAGTGTTAGAGCATGTTGAAGAAGATGAGATGTTCCTGTCAGAAGTCTATAGAGTTTTAAAGCCCGGTGGTGTTTTTCTTATGACCACGCCGAATGGGGATTACATATCCAATACCAACCCGGACCATAAAAGACATTACAAGCGAGAAGCACTTGAAAATATGCTGTCGGACAAGTTCGTCGATGTCGAAGTCGTTTATGGAGTGCGTGCAGGTTTTTTATTGAACCTGGGTTGGGTTAAACGCTTTTCAATTCGTCGCCCTTTCAGGACCATTGCAGGTGCGATCGGGAATATGCTTAATCTGACACTTTCTCTGCCAGATTCCACAAAATCCAATCACAAAACGGCACACCTGTTTGCCTATGGAAGGAAACGCGCCGATTAATTTTCTGCCTATTACCAACACGGGCGGGCGGGGCGAGATGTGGTGGAGAGAGCGTACAGCCGGAAGGTGGTTGCAGCGGCGTTAGCCGGGATCTTCAGGGAATTTGAATAGTCCGAGCGAGAATGAAGTCACAGCGCACCTTTCAGCCATCGGTCACCAGCGAGAAGCAGGATCAGCCTGTGCTGCACGACATAGGGTAAACCCATGCGAATTTATATGATTTGTAACCGCTATTTGCCGGTCATTGGTGGCGCCGAACGGCAGCTTTCGCTGCTGGCGCACTATCTGCTGGATCAGGGGCATGAGGTTACGGTTGTCACCCGGCGGCTCACGGCGGACCTGCTGCCACGGGAAGCGATCAACGGTATCCCGGTGGTGCGGCTGAATCCGGTTGGATTATCCAAAGTGGCGAATATCCTGATTGTGTTCCGCCTCATTTATTTTCTGATCGTGCAGCGCAGCCAGTTTGATGTGCTGCATTCGCAGAGTCTGGGACCGGTTGGGCTGGCGACGATTACGGCTGGCTGGATTTTACGCAAACCGGTTGTCATCCGTGCGGCAGGTGCTGGTGATATTGAGCGCAAGCGTGATGGTTATGCGCTTTCGTTATGGTCAAGCGTGCTGCGGAGATATATTCTGCCCCCGGCATTATGGAATGCCATTCTGCAAAAGGCTTCAGCACTGGTGGCGATCAGTGAGGAAATCGCGGAAGAAGCGCAGCGGCATTTGCCCGGTACGCTGGTTGTCAGGATACCGAATGGCGTGGATGTCGATGCGCTTCAGCCCCCTGCACCTGACAAAAAACAGGATCACAGAGCGGCATTGAATCTGCCGGTCACCGGAAAGCTGCTTTTCTTCGCTGGAAGGCTGGTCAATCTGAAACGGGTCGATGTGCTGATTGAAGCGATGCCTGAAGTCCTGAGCGTTTTCCCCGATTGCACGCTGATCCTTGCAGGTTCGGGCTATTTGCAGGCGGATTCGGTGGAAGCTGATCTGCGGAGCCGGGTGCAGAGCCTGGGAATCGACCGGCATGTGATTTTTACAGGGGATACGGATAAGGTTTCTGCGTATCTTCAGGCCGCTGATGTGTTTGTCTTTCCTTCGGCAAAAGAGGGGATGCCGAATGTGGTGCTGGAAGCGATGGCAGCCGGATTAGCGATTATTGCCAGTCGCATTGGCGGCGTCACTGATCTGCTCGATGATGAGAGCGCATGGCTTTTACCTGTCGGTGATATTTCTGTCTGGCAGGCGGCTATCATTGAGGCGCTGCAAAATGCTGAAGTGGCTGAGAAGCGGGGCCAACTGGTCCGGGAACAGGTGATGGCGCATTTTTCCGTAGAGAGCGTGGGCAGGCAGTATGAGCAGCTCTATGAGGGGCTGATGCGGTGAAAAGGACACACACGAGAATTAAGATTTTAATTATCAGCTCGGTCATCAGGGCTATTATCTGGATTGCAGGCTAAATCTTTTGTGCTTATTTGACGATCCCCCTTGTAATTTGTAATCTCTGTCTTATTTTTTGACCGTAAAAACGAATCGAAGAAAATATCATGGCACAATCCACGCTCAATCCATCGCGCACGCTCGCCGAACTCAAGGAACTGCGCGACCTCACCGGGGACGAAGATGGCGCACAGCGCATCGCCTTTACCGAGACATGGGCCAAAGCCCGCGAGTGGTACCAACAGAAACTGGCCGAACTTCCGGTCGAAGTCGAGACCGACGAAGCCGGGAATGTGTGGGCGACCCTGCGCGGCGAATCCGAACAGGAACTGCTGATCGGCGGGCATCTGGACTCGGTCCCGAATGGCGGCTGGCTCGATGGCTGTCTGAACACCCTGGCCGGACTGGAAATCCTGCGCCGTCTCGCTGCTGAAGGCACGCCGCCGGTGACTGTCCGTCTGGTCGATTGGGCGGACGAAGAAGGTGCACGCTTTGGTCGCAGTCTGTTTGGTTCCAGCGCGGCATCCAACACCATGAATCCCGACGAGCTGCGCGAACTGATCGATAAGGATGGCATCAAACTTACGGACGCTATCGCGGAGTTCGGTATCAACCTTGATACTGCCAAAGAGGCGCACAAGCAGTTGAAAAACGCCGCTGCCTATCTCGAACTCCATATCGAGCAGGGGCCGGTGCTGGAGAGTATGGAGTTACCGCTTGGTGTCGTGCTCGGCACGTTTGGGGTGGAGCGCCATCATATCCGTTTTGTGGGGCAGGCTGCGCACTCCGGTTCCACTCCGATGGACAGACGCCGTGATGCGCTCGGTGCGGCGGCCAAACTTGCGCTTGAAATCCGTGAGATCGCCAAACGTCACGGCGGAGTCTGCACGGTTGGTTATGTCGGGACGCAACCCGGCATCGTAACGTCGGTTGTCGCGCAGTGTGATATGACGCTCGACCAGCGCCACCTCGACGCTGATGCACTGGCGCGGATGTATCAGGAAGCACAGGACGCCAGCGAGCGTTTCGCCGAAGAGGAAAAAGTCACGGTGTCGTGGAGCAAGCTGTGGGATATTCATCCCATCCTGTTTGATCCGCAGTTGATCGAATTCGCTGACGAAGCGGTGCGTGAAACTGCTGGTGTCTCACATCGCTTGCCAAGTGGTCCGCTGCATGATGCCGCCGAAGTCGCCCGCGCTGGTGTCCCGACGATTATGCTGTTCGTCCAGAGCCTGTATGGGATCTCCCATAACAAGATCGAGGACACCAAAGAGGAACACATCCTGATGTCGGTTGAAGCGCTCGACCGCCTCGCGACCAGGGCCATGTACTGGATCGCTGATCGCCCTGTGTAACCTCACATTTGAGGCGACCTGTGATGTCTG
>CAYNDH010000092.1:7821-17210 GCA_964395665.1 uncultured Anaerolineaceae bacterium | reverse complement strand
CGCATTGCTTGCAATGGCGCCCTGTCCGCCGTAAATATCTCAACCGAAAATTAAAAACCTACCCCTGAAAGGTTAGGGGATGGAGGGCTTTTGACGTTACTCCACATCCACGCGGGTGCTGTATACCTGCTCGACCGGTGTGGTCTGGCCGGTGATCGTAAACGCGCCTTCCAGCCGAATATCATCGGACGCGCTGCCGATCATCACACGGATCTCACCGGGTTCGACAACACGGCGCATCTCACGGTCATAGAACGCCAGATGCGTCACCGGCACATGGAACGTCAGCCGCTTTGATTCGCCTGCGGACAGTGTCACACGCTTAAAGCCCTTCAGCGCCTTGACCGGACGCGTCACGCTGGCAACCGGATCACCCACGTAAAGCTGCACGACTTCATCACCAGCGCGGCTGCCGCTGTTGGTCAGTGTCAGGCTGACCTGTACGGTATCGGCGGCGGCGGCTTCAGACGGTGTGATCTGCAGATCGCTGTACGTGAACTCCGTATAGCTCAAACCATGCCCGAACGCGAACAGCGGCTTCGGACTCATATCGGCATAATCACCATGCCAGTGCGAACGCTGCCCTGACGGTTTGTGATTATAGAAGACCGGGACCTGTCCGACATGACGCGGGAATGACAACGGCAGCTTTCCGCCGGGATTGGCCGCGCCGAACAGCACATTCGCCACCGCCGCGCCGCCCTGCTCTGCCGGAAGCCATGCTTCCAGCGCCGCCGCGATCTGGTCGATCACGTCAGTCAGCGTGGGCGGGCGTCCATTGGTCAGCACGACGACGGTCGGAACACCCGTCGCGGCAATTGCTTCGATCAACTGCGGCTGCACACCGGGAAGATCCAGCGTGGCGCGGTCAACCGCTTCGCCGGACGTGCTGCCACGAGCCAGACCGGAGATATCCCCGACCACGACCACCGCGACTTCCGACTGACGGGCGGCTGCAACGGCTTCTTCAAAGCCGGAGGTATCTGTGCCGTTGATATTGCAGCCTCTGGCATAGCGCACAGTCGTCTGCGATGAGACGCTCTGGCGGATACCGGCCAGGATGGTGGTCGTCGGTGGGCGGTGTTCTTCCCAGTTGATCGATGGCCCGGCCTGCGACGCAACCGGCGCGGGGGCTTCCATATTGGCTTCGCTCGCACTGTAGACGCCTTCCATGTGCGCGGGATAGTGATAATCCCCTTGCAGCAGACGGGCGCTGTCAGCGCTGGGGCCGATCACGGCAATCGAGCTGATCTCTGGTGAAAGCGGCAGTACACCGTCATTCTTCAGCAGCACAATCGATTTTTCAGCCAGTGTGCGCGTCAGTTCGACCTGATCCGGTGTGCGGTAAACGCTGAGGACCGAACCGGTCTCAACATACGGGTTCTCGAACAGGCCAAGCTGAACTTTCATCTCCAGCACGCGCCGGACGCTGGTATCAACCAGTGCCATATCAATCTCACCGCGCTCCAGGGCATCCAACAGCGGCTGACCGTAGCAGTCCGCCGACGGAAGTTCGACATCAATTCCGGCTTCGAGTCCGTAACGGGCGGCTTCGGCCTTATTCGCGGCGATGTGATGATATTCCACGAACATATTGACCGTGAAGTAGTCCGCGACGACCACGCCCTCAAAGCCCAGTTCTCCGCGCAGCAGATCATTCAGCAATCCCTTGTGACTGCCCGCCGGGATGCCATCCAGTTCCTGATAGGCATTCATCACAGAGGCGACTTTTGCCTCTTTGATCGCGGCGATAAACGGCACAAGGAAGATCTCGCGCAGCATCCGCTCCGGGATATTAGTCGGTGCCCAGTTCAGGCCGCCTTCGGAGAAGCCATAACCGAGAAAGTGCTTGGCGGTCGCCACAATGCCCTGATGCCAGTCATCGCTCTGCATGCCTCTGATGTAGGCATTGCCGATCGCGCTGATCAGAAACGGATCTTCGCCGAAGGTCTCTTCCAGACGTCCCCAGCGCGGATCGCGGGCCACGTCCAGCACGGGGGCCAGCGTATGATGTGCGCCCACGGCCCGCATCTGCTGGCGGATCACGTCTGCCATCGCTTCGATCAGTTCAGGGTCCCATGTCGCCGCCTGCCCAATGGCCTGCGGAAATGAGACCGCCCCCAGTGCGGTGTATCCGGCGCAGCTTTCTTCATGGACAATCGCCGGGACGCCGAGCCGTGTGTTTTCCACCAGATAGCGTTGAATGGTATTCGCGAGCGCTGCGCTGTCCTGCGGCGGCAGTTTGGTCACCGCGCCGATGCGGGTGACATGTCCGATGCCGTTCGGGATAGCGGCGGCGGCCTTTTCAGGGGCAAAGCGGCGATCGTCATCGATCAGTTCCGACGTCCAGATGCCGGCGATCTGCGCGACCTTTTCTTCGAGTGTCATCTCCGCCAGGAGATGTTCCGCACGTTCAGCGGCTGAAAGCGCGGTGTTCAGATAGAGCTGTCGTTCCTGCATAACCTCAACCCTTAAGCTCGCCACCAGTCAGACCGGTGACGATATAACGCTGAGTAAATAAATAGAAGATCACCGCAGGCACCATCAGGATGGTGATATAAGCCATAATCGGCGCCCAGTCGGTCCCATACTGTCCCTGAAACTGCTGTAAGCCCATCGTCAGCGGCCACGATTGCGGCGCACTGGTCAGCACCACCAGCGGCAGGAAGTACTCATTCCATGAGGCAATAATCTGAAGCACGCCGACCGCCATCAGCACAGGGCGGGAAATCGGCAGCAGAATATACCAGAAGAACTGGAGCAGTGTAGCACCGTCGATGTAGGATGCGTCTTCCAGTTCGATCGGAATCGAGATGAAGAACCCGCGCAGGATGACCACACTCCCCGGCAGGCCAAAGGCCACCATAGGCAGGATCACGCCCCACAGGTTACCAAGCAGATTGAAGTTGCGAATCTGGATGAAGATCGGCAGAATGGCGACCACCAGCGGGAACAGCAGCCCAATCGACAGGATGTTGAACCACAAGTTACGGGTGCGAAAGCGAATCCGGCTGAAGGCAAAGGCCAGCATACTCGAAAGGGTGAGATTGAGGCTGGTGACTCCGAGCGTAATCAGCAGACTGTTGCGGGACGAGCGCCAGAAGTTCTCGCTCGACAGAATCCGCTGATAATTATCAAGGACGATGCCATTGCGCGGCAGAGCAAACGGTTCGGCCAGGAATTCCGGCGTGGTGCGGATGCCGCCCAGAATGGCGACCAGTACCGGCAGCATCATCAGGATACACAGGCCCGTCAGGATCACATATTTCAGGCCAGTGACAACACGATTTTCATACATAATGGCCCCCTATTCCAGCACGTAATCCCGGCGCATGACGAAAAACTGATACAGCAGGGAGAATGACAGCGTGAAGGCGAACAGGATCACGGCAACGGCGCTGCCGTATCCCAGCCGCACGCCCAGAATGCCGAACTTATACAGATAGGTGGAGATCACCTGACTGGCGTTGGCTGGCCCCCCCTGCGTCAAAATCCAGATGACGACGAACTGCTGAAAACTGCCCAGCACCGACAGGTATATGGTCAGGCGAATGGTGGGAGAAATCAGCGGGATGGTGACTTTGCGGATGATCTGTGCTTCAGTCGCGCCATCGACACGGGCGGCGTCTTCCAGTTCTTTCGGCACGCCCTGAAGCGCTGCCAGATACAGGATCATGTGCAGGCCGAAATACTTCCATGTAATGATGATGAAGATTGAGATCAGGACGACGTTCTGATCGGCCAGCCACAATACATTCTTGAAGTTAGGGATGACACTGCCCATAAGCTGGTTGGCAAGGCCATCCTGCGGGTGAAAGACATAGCTCCAGATATAGGCAGTCAGAATCTCTGAAAAGACATAAGGGATAAAAAGAATCGTTCTGAAAATCCCGCGTCCACGCAGTTCCCCACGTCCGACGAGCAGCGCCAGCGACAATGCCAGTGGAAGCTGTACCACAATCGACAGGATCACAATCACAAGGCTGTTGCGGATGGTGAGGTGAAAGATATTATGATTGAACAGGCGCTCGTAATTGCTCGTGCCGATATAATCCACCGGCGGGCCGAAGCCATTCCAATCAAATAAGCTGTAGTAAAACGAATTGGTCAGGGGCAGCAGCAGAAAGACGAAGAACAGCAGCATCCCCGGCAGCAGAAAAAAGAGTGCATAAAGGTATCGCCTACCCTGACGTCCGCCCCCCTTGGGCATGACGCTGCTTCTGTTTTGAGGCAGGCTATCTTTGGTAATTACAGACATCAGATTCTACCTTGCTAAGCCTTTTAAGCCTTTGATGCTTCGGTTTCAATCCTAAGCAGGCAGATGGACCCAGATGCACCAGCAGCGGCACACCAGCGGCCAATCACCCACGAACAGTGACGATCAGCGATCGTGATGATGTTCATCATCCTGATCAATATCGTCTTAAAAGAGTGAGGAGAAGGCACTTATTTTCCTTCTCCTCACTGCTTCACTGCTGCTTCAGGTGTTAATCAAGTTCAAAGGCGGCTTCGTCTTCAATCGCCTGTGCTGCTTCTTCAGCCGTGGCGACACCGGCGAACAGTGTTTCCACCGCATCATTCACAGCCTGACCGACTGCCGGGGGCAGGAACTGGTCATAGTAAAGCTGGAAGTATTCGGCGTTGTTACGGGCTTCGACAATCGCCTGCATCACGGGATCATTTTCAAACACATCTTCCGTGTCGTTGACCACCGGCACCACCCACAGTTCGGAGGCTGCACGCTGGTTTTCGGCGCTGGTCAGGAAGCGCAGGAATTCGACTGCTTCATCGGGGGCATTCACGCCAACCCCGATACCGTCACCGCCGCCGAGCACGTCAGTGGCGTTACCTGCACCACCTTCGATGGTCGGATAGAGGAACCAGCCGAGATCTTCGCCGATGCCTTCACCGCTCAGGCTCTGTGCACGCTGGACTGCCGGTGCCCACTGGCCCATCAGTTCCATCGCAGCTTCGCCATTACCCAGGGCGGCGGCCTGCTGGTCGTAATTCAGACCAAGGTAGCCTTCATTGAAGGGTTCGAGTTCGATCAACTGCTGGAGATATTCACCGGCCTCAACGAAGGGTTCATCGGCGAACGAACCATCGCGATTGTAGGCAGCGAGGAAGGCTTCTTCACCACCGACGCGGACGGCGTTGTAAACCCACCAGAAGTGACCCGGCCACTTGTCGCCTTCACCGAGCGAGATCGGGGTGATACCGGCGTCCTTCAGTGCCTGCACGGCATCAAGGAATTCTGCCCATGTCTGCGGCGGGTTTTCAGGATCAAGGCCGGCCTGTTCGAACAGCGCCTTGTTGTAGAAGATACCGACCACGCCCCAGGTCACCGGGACACCGTAGTAAGCGCCGTCCTGACCGAACAGTTCGAGCGCAGACTGCGCGGCAAATGTGTCACGCCATTCGCCTTCCAGTTCCGGCGCGATGTCGCGGACCAGACCGGCTTCAGCGAACTGCCACAGCACGCCGCCGCCCCAGCTCTGGAACAGATCAGGGGGATCGCCCGCCTGCATCACGGTCGTGAGCTGTGCCTTGAATTCTTCATTACCCAGAACGGTGATCTCAAAATTGACGTGGGGATTTTCTTCGGCGAACTGATCCGCAAGTGACTGGTAGAAGGCGGCTTCAGCTTCATTTGTGTTGATATGCCACCATCTGATGGTGACTTCTTCTTCCTGTGCGCTGACAGCGGCAAGCCCTGTCAGGGCAAATACAGCAATCAGGACGAGCGAGAACAATCTCTTTGACATCATTGACTCCCTAAAACGTGATAATTTTGCCTGCTTGAGTGTTAACCGGCGGAAACGGTGTAAGTGAACGTTGAATTTTTGCGGTAATCCCTCCTCTACTGCTTGATGACAGATTTCATAACGCTAATCGCGGGGGCTGGCAGGAGTCACGAATGATCAGCTCCGTATCCAGCACCATCTGGCCCGTAGGCCGGTCGGGGTAATCAAGGGTTTCAAGTAACTGCTGGACGGCAGTGCGTCCCATCTGCACCAGCGGCTGACGGACTGTCGTCAGCTTGGGATGGACATAAGCGGCTTCCGGGATATCATCGAAGCCAATGATGGAAATATCTTCAGGGATCGAGAGGCCGCGTTCACGGATAGCGACCATTGCGCCCAGTGCCGTGAGGTCACTGGAAGCAAATATCGCGGTGGGCAGCGGATCGAGATTCAGCAGGCGGTTGGCGGCGTGATACGCTTCAGGCTCCCAGAAATCGCCTTCGACGATATAGCGTTCGTCAATCGGGATGTTGTGGTCGCTCAATGCGGCCTTGTAACCAGCCAGACGCTCGCCCGTGCTGTAAAGCGCCAGCAGACCGGTGATAAACGCGATCCGGCGGTGTCCCAGTTCGATCAGATAGGACACGGCGTCATAAGCACCTTTGTGATTGGTGGTGATGACTTCAGTGCTTTTGCCGAGCGGGTCGTGCTGGTCGATCAGCACATAGGGGAAATGGCGGTCGCGCAGTGATTTCAGATAGACTTCAATCGCCAGCGGCACGACCAGCAGAATGCCATCCGACATGCCATTGGTGATCACATTGGCGTACTGTGTTTCCTTGCCGGTATGCCGATGCGTGGTATACAGCATCAGGTTGAAATTGGCTTTGCCGAGTTCATCGTCAATGCCTGCGACGATCTCGGTGATGTAACTGTTATCAATACCGGGGACCAGCACACCAATCACGCTGGAACGTCCACCCGCCAGACTGCGGGCCTGGAGGTTAGCCACATAGCCGAGTTTCTTCGCCGCTTCAAGGACTTTATGGCGGGTATCCTCTTTGACGAATTCGAAACCATTCAGCACACGCGAAACCGTCGAGTACGAAACGCCGGATTCGCGGGCGACATCGTAAATGGTGACTAAGTGGGTTTTAGGTGAATTCTGTTTAGCCATTTTAAAATCACTTTTTTGCAAGCGCTTGCAAAAACAGAACAAAGCGGAACCGTTTGTCACGGTTTTTGGTAAAATAAGCATTTTCTTGTGGTTGCAAAGTGACCTTTATCACTTGCAAGCGCTTGCAGACAGAGTAACATGATGTGAAAAGCCTGTCAAGCAAATGGTAAAAGAAGTTTTTTCGCCCCTGTTCAAGCACAGCACCCTCAATAAGGAGCAGCTATGACGTCAGAGACACCATCTTCCACAGCATTAAACGGGATTGAGGACATGCGCATCGTCCAGCTTGGGCTGATTGTGCGCGATGCAGCCAAAAGCGCCGAACGCTGGCGCGAGATTCTCGGTTTCGACATCCCCACCGACGCACACCTGACCGAGCCGCAGGAACAGACACAGGCCACGTATTACGGCAGCCCGATGGAAGGCCGCGCACGGATCATCGCCTTTGACCTCGGCAGCATTCAGTTTGAATTCATCGAGCCTGTCGGGACTGGCTCCACCTGGCATGATTTCCTCAACAGGCACGGCGAAGGCCTGCACCATGTCGCACTGTTCACCCGTGACACCAGCGCTGCTGTCGCGGCCTTTGCCGAGAAGGGTTATCAGGTCATCCAGCAGGGACATTTCAATGATCGCGGCGGGCAGTACACCTATCTGGATACTGATAAGGATCTCGGCCTTGTGCTGGAACTGTTGAGTCACGATGGCGATCCGGTGCGGTCTGCGCCGCCACACGCGGCAGATCAGGGACTCGGCACGGATGTGATCACACAGGTCGGCATCATGGTGCATGACATCCGCAAGGCCAGCGCACGGTATACTGAAGTGCTGGGCCTGCCGCAGGCTGACATCCACCAGACACTTGGATACGATGTCACTAAAACCACCTATCACGGCGAACCGTCAGAGGCGACCGCCAAACTCGCCTTTCTCAACCTTGGGCAGGTGACGATTGAGCTGATCGAACCGGATGAGAAGCCGAGCGTCTGGCGGGACCACCTCACCGAACACGGCGAAGGCGCCCAGCACATCGCCTTCCAGGTATCAGACACCGAACGCGCCACAGCGTTCCTCATGCGCCATCAGATTCCGGTCCTTCAGCAGGGTTTATACTCCGATGGCGGCGGCATCTATACCTACGTCGATAGCAATCAGGCCATCGGCATCTGCATCGAACTCCTGCAGAATTTTTAACGGCTAAAACCAACAAAGGATTTAAATCATGTCAGAACTCAAAAAACGCACTTTAGGCAAAACCGGACTGGAAGTGACCGAAATCGGCCTTGGGTTATGGGCGGCAGGCGGCAATGAATGGGGGCCGACCGACGATCAGGAGGTGCTGGACACCATCGACTATTCGCTGGATGCTGGCATCAACTTCTACGATACCGCCGATGTCTACGGGATGGGCCACAGCGAAGAACTGCTCGGCAAGGCTATGCAGGGGCGACGTGACCGCTTTATCGTCGCGACTAAAATCGGGTGGATCGGCTTCGATAGAGAGCGCCAGAGCACCGCTTATGACACCACCGACAAACTGATCGCCGGTGTCGAGAATAATCTGCGCCGCCTGCAAACCGATTACGTCGATGTCATCCAGAGTCATATCAGTTTCCGTGATGCGACGATGGAGATCTTTCTGGAAGGCTTCCAGCGGCTGAAGCAGGCAGGCAAGGTTCGGGCTTACGGCGTCAGCACCAGCGATTTTGACTATCTGAAAGCCTTCAACCATGACGATCAGTGCGCCACGCTTCAGATCGACTACAGCATCCTGAACCGCACCCCAGAGGCGGACATCCTGCCCTACTGTCAGGAACACAATATCGGCGTCATCATCCGTGGGGCGCTGGGGATGGGCATTCTGACCGGCAAGTTCAACCCTGATACGCGCTTCGGGGAAGATGATGTCCGCCGCCGCTGGCATGAAAACCCGGATGAGTATCAGGTCTTTCTGGATGATCTGGAAAAGGTCGAGCGTCTGAATCCGCTGGTGAATCAGACCGGCGATCAATCCGGCGGGCGTACGCTCGCGCAGCTCGCGCTTCAGTTTACGCTGGCACATCCGGCGGTCAGCACGGTGATCCCCGGCGCGAAGAATATCCGCCAGATGCGGGATAATATTCAGGCCGGCTTACTACCGCCGCTGGATGCGGATGAACTGAACCATATCAGCGAGATTGTCGCACACGGCACCGGGCGCAAGATCTGGCCGGCATAATTCGTCATTACTGACCGGAACCAATCAGACAGGGCAGGACTTCCCATTCAGCGGAAGCCCTGCCCTGTTTTGTTTCACAATCTGCGCTGATAGGTGTGTACTACCCGCCTGCACGGGTAATTAAATTGTTGTTAAGTATAAAAGATGTGAACAGACACAATTTTAAGCTTTGCGTTACAGTTCAGTCATATAAGCATTCGTGTAATCGATTATTTAATTGAAGAACTGTAAATTTTCTCAAAACGGCTTG
>CAYNDH010000092.1:0-7721 GCA_964395665.1 uncultured Anaerolineaceae bacterium | reverse complement strand
TTCTCAAAACGGCTTGCAAACTGGCGCATAATTTGTGATAGTTAGGGTTAGAAACAGATAAGTTTTGGTAAACCGTTCTATAACGAAGTGTGACACTGGGCCATGACAGCCTTTCTGCGTTGGAGAGGGGATGTTTTCTATATAACGGTCAGCAGCAGTGACACAAGTCACGCGGTCTGAGCAGTTGGAAACACAGGGTAACGATCTTGATCGCTGGAATAAACAAGAATCACACAAACGGGGCTGAATATGATCAGCAGTCAGCTCTCGACACGCTACTGAATTCACTGGGTGAAGGAAAAAGCCATACCAGCAGCACCGCCTACGACACCGCATGGACGGCGCAGATGATCCCACACTTTCCGAATATGGGCTTTGATGCCAGCCTGTCATGGCTGCGCCATCACCAGCACCAGGACGGAAGCTGGGGCGGCAGCATTCTCCACTATCATGATCGCATTGTCAGCACTCTGTCGGCCATTATCGCGCTGGAAAAACTCGGCTATCCGGCAGATAAACCGCGCGTTGCCGCCGGCATCCGCTTTCTGTGGCACAATGTCGATAAACTGCGCCATGATGCCGATGATACCATTGGCTTTCCGCTGCTGATTGCGGCCCTGATTACCGAAGGGCTGTCGCTCGATCTTGATATCCCGCGCCACATCACCGCCGATATGGATGTCGTCAAGAAGAAGTTGAGCATGATCACCGCGCAGCCGACCGACCTGCGCTATACGACGCTGGCCTATTCGCTGGAAGCGATCATGCATTATCTGCCGCAGGGACAGCGCTTCGACTTCACCGCGCCGGGTTTCAATGTCGGCACATCCCCTTCCGCTACCGCTGCATCGCTGCTGAACCCGGATACCTTCGTGCAGGGTTCGCTGGATTACCTTCAGCGGCTGGTCGAGAGACAGGGCGACGGTGGCACACCAACCGTCGATCCGATTGATGTCTTTGAATGTGCATGGACACTCAATAACCTGCGTTCGGCGGATGCGGTCTCACCAGATGATCCGCGTGTCCGGACGATGATGGATTTTCTGTATCGGGTATGGGACCCCGAAAGCGGGCTGACCTATTCAAGCTGCTTTGCGGTCACCGATCTGGATGATACCGCTGAAGCCTTCATGGTCCTGCGCTGGGGCGGTTACGATGTCAGCGCGGATGTCTTCAGCGGCTATGAAGAGGAAGATTATTTCCGCTGCTTTTACGGTGAGGCCAATCCCTCATTAAGCGCCAATATCCGCCTGCTCGGTGCGCTCCAGATGCATCAGGAACACCCGAAGTTCGAGCAGTGGTCAAACAAGATCATCCGAATGCTGATGACGCATGATCGCGGCGGGTATTTCTGGTTCGACAAATGGCACGTTTCGCCCTACTATCCGACGACGTATGCAATCCCCACACTCCATATGCTGGGCGATGACAAGCTGGTACGGCGCGTCCGGTGGCTGCTGAAGACACAGCACCGCGACGGCGGATGGGGCTATTACGGCAGTTCGACAGCGGAAGAGACTGCTTACTGCTTACAGGCGCTGGTTTACTGGCACACCCACGCCGAACCGCTTGATCTCGAACCGCTGCATGCTGCGGCTGCGTTCCTGCAACAGTACGGCGCTGTGGAACAGCATCCGGCGCTGTGGATCGGCAAGGGCCTGTATGTCCCCTACAAGGTTGTGCGATCTGCGATTATCATGGCCCTGCACAACTACCGTCAGCACTGCCTGTAATCACGCGTAATCCTGTGTCAGAAACACCGCCCCTTACTTTTGTACTATTCTGACACTTAGCAGTCCTAAAAATTTACGTTTCTGACCGTACGTTTACGGTAAATTCATTCACTGGCACCTTATGCTTAAGAAAGAGGTCTTTCGATTATTTACAGAAAGCCGTAGTAAATAGCCAGGGAAGAAGATAATGAGCAGTATTGAGGTTCAATGGGCCGATCGCGAACAGTCGATCATCTGCTATCATTTTGAGCGTGGATGGAGCTGGACAGACATCTTTACCGCGCTTGGGAAAGGGTCCGAAATGGTCGCCAGCACTGACCATCGTGTTGATGTGATCATGGATCTTTCGCAGGCCAACACCGTCCCGAATGGCGCGATTTCGCAGCTCCGCCACTCGTACAGCAATGCAAAGTCAGGCAACATGGGCGTGACCGTGCTGGTCGGCACCAATATATTCTGGGAAAAGCTGATCGAAGTCACCAACCGGCTCGCAGGCTCTGCATCTGAAAAGTGGCAGCTCAAATTCGCCTCAAATGTCACCGAAGCACATCAGTTGATTGAACAATTACGAGCGGAAGTATAACTGCATTAATGAATGACGAACTGTTTCAGGACAAAATCGCAGCCCGCTACCCTGAAGGGCTGACGGGTATTTTCGCCATTGGCGGCACACGAACCACCTATATCCTTGAGCAGAACCGTTATAACAGTGATCCCGGTCGCATCGACGACTTCTCGACACAGGGTGAATTTCTGCAGGGGCGCTATCAGCAGTTCATCCGCATGTTCTTCGACCTTGGCGGGCGCAACATGATTATCGGCGCATTCTCGTTCCGTGGTTTTTACAATCGCGGCGAAAAATATGCCGAGCTGGCGGCACAGGAACTCTTCCGCCTGATGGATGACAACTGGACCGCCTTCTATCGCGATCAGGACATCGACCCGTATTTCATCGGGATCGATACCCTGCTGGAACTGCCTGAAGGCTCGGCTGGTGAGCGGCTGGGCAAGGCTTACTATGATTTCCAGCAGCAGTGGCCGTATCAGGATGGCCGACGCAGGGTGATCTGGGAAATCGCATCGGTCCCGCTGGTATCCATGTGGCAGGCCTACGAGCAGCTTTCCGACACCGACCGCGATGAACTGCGCACTTTCACCCAAAGCACCACCGATCTTGAAGCGATCCAGCGCGAATATTACCGCCGTTTCTCGCGCATCGTCTACGGTACCGAGATCCCCATGCCGCACTTCTACCTGGGGACGAATAAAAGCGGCGACCTCAAGCTGCGCGCCCCGATGCCGCTGGCGCTGCTGGGCGGCGAGTTTGTACGGTTATATTACACACCCTATCCCACCCTGTTTCTGAAACCGGAAACCTTTAAGGTGATCCTGAACGATCTGGCATTCAACAAACGTTTCTTCTCCGCCAGTGTCGATTATTCCGGCAGCTATACTTCAGAACTGGCACAGGCGGAATACCAACGCATCGAACAGCTCGCTGCTGATCCCTCTGCCGTGCTGGGATTCACGCGGGATGTGGAGGCGGGTGAACTCAATACGGACTGATAGACCGGCCCGGATTTACAGGATTTTGATCACAAAGGAGTAAGCTGTCAGGATGCATCTGTTTCTGGATTTTGATGATACACTGGTATCAGGGATGAACACATGGGCGCTGGCTCATGTACTGCCAGCACTGATTCAGGAACACGGCCTGCCCTTCGACGAAAAGCAGTATCAGCAGGCGATCATCATCGCGCTGGAAAGCGCCAGCCATAACCTGGATGAATCGCTGATTCTGGATACCCTGTTCAGCCAGCTCAACTGGCCGGACGCGCTGAAATCCAGCCTGATGTCACGGGTGTTTGGGGAGTTTGCGCCCGCGATCTTTGAGGATACCGTCAGCTTTCTGGATCAGGCACGGGATGCAGGTCACCGGCTGTATATCGTCTCCAACAATAATCAGGCGGGCGAGATCCTTGAAACGCTGGGCCTCCGCCACTATTTCGATGCGGTCTTCACACCTGAAGGCTGCAAGGTAAAAGTCGGCAAACCCGCTGGTGAGATGTGGCAGGTCGTCTGCTCGCAGCTTGCAGAACCTGACCTGACGGACGCCTGTTTCGTCGGCGATGATCCGTTTTCAGACGGCGCTTTTGCCGATACCTGCGGCATCCCTTGTTATATTATCGATCGCACAGGTCTTTACAGCACGCTGCATCCATCCAAGCCCTATCGCTGGATTACCTCATTGGGTGATATTCAGATCCCCTGAAACGGGAATAGAAATTGAACACCACCGCCGATGCCCGGGACCAGAAGATCCAGAGCCTGACGAACGAAGTTGAGGCTCTGCGCCAGCGCGTACAGCAGTTAGAAGCGCTGGAAGTCCTTCAGGAAAAAGCAGAAGAAGAACTGCTGAAGTTCAACAGTGAACTGACAGCGGTGTATCTGGCGCTGCCGGATACCATCCTGCGCGTGGATGATCAGGGCCTGATCACCGATTGCAAGACCAATGCCCAGCACACATGGGGCGAACTGTCGGCAGACGAAAACCCGCCACCGTGGTATCACGACCGCTTTGCGGAACGCATCAGAGCCGAGATCGGGACGGTACGCGAGAACGGTCAACAAACCATCTTCCAGTATGAGATGAAGGGCATTCCTGATCCGTGCTGGTATGAGGTGCAGGCTTATACCTTTCTGCACAATCAGGTCATCCTTGTGCTGCGGGATATCACCGTACAGAAACAGGCCGAAGAACATTCTGTCCTGCTTAAGCAGGAACGCAAAATCACCGAAGTGCTTCAGAATTTCATCAATGTGATCGCACACGATTTCAAGACGCCGCTGTCCATCATCCAGACCAGCGCCGATCTGATCGTCAGGATTCCCGATCATCAACGCCAGTTGGATCACACCAGCAAGATCACCAGTCAGGTCGCCCGACTCTCGCGCATGATCGACAATATCCTGATTATGTCGCGGCTGGAGACAGCATCAGAGCTTCAGATGGTGCTGGGAAGTGTCAACAGCATCACCAATCATATCCAGCTTCGCTACCAGCAGCTTGCAGCAGCCCGGAACCTGCACTTCGTCTACGCCCCGGCGCACACGCTTGATGCAGTACTGATCAATCGCAATGAACTGCTGGTGGCGATCGAAAAACTCCTGGAAAATGCCCTGCTCTACACGCCAGCGGGTGGGGAAATCCGCCTGTCCACTTACCGCGAAGGAAATGACATCGTGGTCGAAATCTGCGACACAGGGGTCGGCATCAGCCGTGAAGATCTGCCGTATATCTTTGAACGCTTCTTCCGCGCAGACCGCGCACGCAGCATGTCAACCGGCGAAAACGGTCTGGGGCTGACCATCGCGCAGCGGGTTGTCACCCTGCACAGCGGGACGATCCGTGTGAAAAGCACTGAGGGAAGCGGAAGCTGCTTCGCGATTCATCTGCCCATTCGCAGCCAATCCACGTAATTTAGCGGGCGTCTGCCCGGATCAGCCTAATATTCGTCGGCGGGATGGTGGCTGACATTATAGATGATCGCGTAGGCTTCCATCACCGACCGCGCACTGAAGATCATCCCGTCCAACTGGGCATAAAACCGGATAAACGCATTCATCGCCAGATTGACGCGGAAATCGCTGGTGACAATCACGACTTTGCGCAGACCGTGGGCAGAGGCAGCCCCGGACTCATCTGCCAGCTCGGTGAGGGTTGAGATCAACTGGTACAGTTCGGTCATACTCTGCACCTGATGGACCGACCAGTGAACCTGATTGGTTTCGTACTCGATCGCCTCCTGATGCGGTGCGGGGGACGGGGCCGGCGGCAAGGCCGTATCCGGTTCGCGGTGTGCGGCAAGGGTCGCCTGAATCAGGTTCATCAGCATACTGTCATCGAAATCATTTGTTGTCGTCATTGGTCCCCCCTGTGATCAGCACAATCCGTAAACACGGCGCGGCAGATATGGGTGTGTTCATTGGTTATCCTTACATCATATAGCCAAAAATGCCCACTGATACGTAAATATTTCGAAATATTTCAATGTCGCAGGTTACAGGTTCCAATTGTCCATCGATTCACATGCAAAGGACGGCAGCGCTGCCGTCCTTTGCATGTGTTTGCATGTCGTTCTACTGTAATACCGGTGACAGGCGTCGGCCTCTCGGCCTAGCGCACACCTGCCGGAGCGCCAGCCGCGTAGCTGGACCCCTGCGGGGCCAGCGTCCCGGCTTCTTCATGGGCGGTCAGCATCTCACCCACCATTGACCAGATCTGATCCAGCGACAGTTCGGCTGCCGTGTGCGGATCGAACATCGCGGCATGATAGACATGTTCGCGATTGCCGGTCAGCGCGGCTTCGACTGTCAGCGACTGGACATTGATACTGGTCTGCATCAGCGCGGCAAGCTGCGGCGGGATCGCCCCGATGCGCGTCGGCTGCACGCCGTTGCCGTCGATCAGGCACGGGACCTCGACCACGCAGTCATCCGGCAGATTGGTGATCAGGCCGCGATTCTGAACGTTGCCATAGATCATGCGCTGTGTGCCGGTTTCCATGCTGTGGATAATCAGCGAACCATACTCGATGCTGCGCTCGAACTCGTTGTAATTGATAACATTGCGGACGGTCATCTCGACCATCTTCGGCATCAGCCTGACATCCTTCAGCGCTTCGCGGATCTCCGCTTCGGTCACCGACTGCCCGTTCTTCGGGATGCGCTCGGTCATCTCCCATGCGATGATCTGGGCTTCGCAGCGCGCCAGATATTCATCCAGCGGGATGTTGAATTCTTCCAGCAGGTCCGGGCGGTCACGCTTGATGAACCACGGCACATATTCGCTGAAGTGTTCACTGCTTTCGGTCACGAAATAGCCCAGCCGCTGGAACATCTCATAGCGCACGCGGTTCCAGTCCGGCACGCGGCCTTCATCGACGACCTGCTGAATCAGCGGGTAGAGGTCCTGTCCGGTTGCGCGGTGGGCAAACTTCAGGTAGAAGGCGATGTGATTGATCCCTGCCACCAGATAATCGATCTCATCAATCGGGACGTTGATATTCTTCGCCAGCTCGCGGGCGGTGTGCGGGACGCTGTGGCACAGGCCGACGGTTTTGATCCTGCTGCCCTTGTTCAGTGCCCACTGATTCATCGCCATCGGGTTCACATAATTGATGAACAGCGCATCCGGGCAGACTTCTTCCATATCACGGGCGATGTCCATCAGCACCGGGATCGTCCGCAGGCCGCGCATGATCCCGCCGATGCCGAGCGTGTCTCCGATGGTCTGGCGCAGGCCGTACTTCTTCGGGATCTCGAAGTCGATGACCGTTCCGGGCTTAAAGCCGCCGACCTGAATCATACAGATCACGTAATCCGCGCCTTCGAGGGCTTCACGGCGATTGGTGGTGCTGGAAATCGTCGCATTGGCATTCAGCGTCCGGTTGATGTGATGCGCCACCTGTTCGGATGTCGCAAGGCGTTCCGCATCAATATCCATCAGCACCAGTTCGCTTTCCGCCAGTTCCGGATAGCTCAGGATGTCCCCGATCAGATTTTTCGCAAACACAGTGCTTCCAGCACCGATAAAGGTAATTCTGGGCATGAAAATTTCTCCTTAAAAACGAGCCTTATTTAATGCGTTCAGACTGGGATGCACGCAGGGAGCAAGTGACCAGTTTAATACATCGGACGGGTATGTGAAATCATAAACACTATAGCCGAATCGCCTGTGTTGTCGAGATCCGATCCGGTCCGTTTTCGATAATCTGCGGGTTGATGTGTGGGAATCAAAAGCCGCTTTATCAGCGGCTTTTGAGTTACCCATATTCCACTCGGGTTCTGTTGACGTTTCGATGATCATAGGACCCTGCAAGCTCGTTTGTGTAGGGGCGGACCTGCGTGTCCGCCCGCAGCGACCTACAACCAGCGGGCGACGACGGCGATAGATCGCAGCATCGCCCCTACAAATGAACGATTTTT
>CAYNDH010000091.1:0-17228 GCA_964395665.1 uncultured Anaerolineaceae bacterium | reverse complement strand
CCGCTGTTTCTATAACATTCAGAGCAGGTTTTCTGAATATTCAAACAGGTTCTTAAGGTTTCTTCTCAAATTCTGACAGTGAAGCATTAAGACCTTCGCTTGACTGCGATTGTGCCTTCTTCATACAATAAAGATTGACGTAAGAGCATTGCTATTCCCCATCTATCTGTCAGACAAGCGTTTAAACGAGCGATTAAAATATGAGCGCAACAGATTATCGCGAAGATACAGGCAGCGGGCAGCCCGATAAGCATGAAGCCTCAGTCGAAACCCTGCGGCATGTCATGAGTACGAATCCCGACGGAGCGGAGAGCGAATCGCGTCTTCGTGAAATCGCCAGTGCACTGCCAGATACCGCGCTGTTCAATCTTTCGGTGATTGATGGCGTATGGAATATTGAATACATCAGCCCTTCCATTGAGCTGATTACCGGCATCCCGGCGGTTGAAATCGCTTCCGATTTCAACACCTTCATTCGTGATTTCCTTTACCCGACCGATGCACAGCAGTTCGTCGCGATCGTAAATCAGGCGATTGCACGGCAAACGGACTGGACATTCGAAGGCCGGTTCATTATCCATGGTAGCGAGCAGGCTCACCCTGACGACACCCTGCAAACCGGATGGTGGCGCATCAGCGCGGCCCCGACACTGGCCTCTGACACGGTGGTTATCTACAACGGTGTGATCACCAATATCACCGCCAGCAAGCGTAATGAAGACCAGATCCGTGAGCGTTCCCGTGAGATTGAAACTGTGGCGCTCGTCGGTGCAGAACTCGCGCATCACCTGAACGAACAGGATCTGCTGTGGTCCATCGCCAATCTGACACGCGACAGTTTCGAGCACTATCATGTTCAGATTTATGTCTATGAGGAAAGCTCTCACCAGTTGGTGCTGGCGGCTGGTTCCACCGAGATCGGGACCAGACTCGTCTCCCAGGGGCACTCCATTCCTCTTTCCAAAGCAGACAGCCTTGTTGCCCGTGCAGGACGCACCCATCAGGTCGTCGTCGCGAATAATGCCCGATCTGACCCCGACTTTATGCCGAACCCACTCCTGCCAGAAACCCGTTCCGAAATCGCGATCCCATTGATCGTCACTGATGAACTGATCGGTGTGCTGGATATTCAGGACGACAAGATCAATGCATTCACTGATATGCGCGTGCAGAGCCGGGCATTACTGGCAAACCAGATCTCCGTCGCCGTCCAGAATGCCCGCTCTTTTTCTGCGGCGGTGCGTGCCCGACGGGAAATCAACCAGATTTTCAACGCATCTGATGACATGATCGCGGCGGCCAGTGCGGACGGTTATCTGCTCACATTCAACCCGGTCTGGGAAAAACTTCTGGGTTACACACGAACCGAACTTTCGCTGACCGCATTTCAGGAATTCGTTCACGCTGAAGATCGCGAGACCGTCAATAAAGCCGTCGCACAGGCGAAGGATCAGCAGCCTGTCAGTGAATTTGAAAGCCGGTTGGTCACAGCCAGTGGTGGCACGGTCTGGGCATCGTGGAAGCTCTCATTTAACCCGGATGTCCGGCAGATTTACCTGACCCTGCGTGACATCACGGAGTCCCGCCAGACCGAACAGGATCTCCTCATCCGTCAGGTAGCGCTCGAAACCAGCAGCGCCAGTGTTTCTATCGTCGATATGCTTCAGCCGGAGAGACCCATCATCTATGTGAATGAGGCATTTCTGAAAAGCACCGGCTATTCTGCTGAGGAAGTGATCGGCAAAAACCCGCGTTTCCTTCAGCGGGATGACCGTGACCAGCCCAGCCTGGGCACTCTGCGCAATGCGATGAAGAACGGGATACCCGCGACAGCGATTGTCCGCAACTACCGGAAGAATGGGGAACTGTTCTATAACGAGATCACGCTGTCACCGGTCAGGGCCGTTGGCGATAAGGTGACGCATTTCGTCTCGCTTTCAAACGACATCACAAGCCGTATGATCAGCGACCAGGAGCGCGATCGTCAGGTTTCGATTATCAACACTTCACGCGACTTCATCGCCATTATGGACTTCGACGGCCAGTTGATTTATGTCAATCCAAGTGGTCTGGAGATGGTCGGTTACAGCAGAGCAGAAGAACTGGCGGGCCGTTCCTTTGCGGTCTTGCAGTCGGCTGAGGATTTCGCCAGCCTGCGGCGTTACGGTTTCGCGAGTGCCCTTGCTGAAGGTGAATGGCGTGGCGAAAACCGCCTTCGCAAGCGTGATGGCAGCGCGATTCCGGTAGAACAGACGGTATTTGTCGTTCGTAACCCGAACGGCACGCCGAAGGAACTTGCCACGATCATCAGTGACATCTCGGCCCGTAAGGATATCGAGCATCAGATTGAGTTCTCGCAGCTTCGTGCAGAACTGGTCGCTTCGGTGTCAACCGCGCTGGCGCAGTCTGAAAACGAAGAGGCCATCCTTGGTGCCGTGGCCGCGATGGGTGAGGTCTACGGTGCGAGTCTCTCTGTTTTAGCCTATGCCGACGATCTGGGCATTGGCGACACAGAGGATGTCGTGTTCCACGTTTCAGCAGTCCGCAGCAATGATGACACCTCAGCCACGGATGTACTGCAAATCTTCCCGGTGATCGCAGAAGCGACGTATCCCCTGCTGGATTTCATCCTCAAACACCCTGAAGAAAATCTGGTGATCGCAGATATCACGCAGGACAGTCGGTTGACAGATGAAGTGCGGAAGCAGTTGAGCAGCGCCAACGTACAGGCGACAATCCTGATCCCGCTGATGGGAAGTGGTCAGTGGCAGGGCTATGTCGGGCTGAACTGGACGACTTCGCAGACCTTCCCGGCGGAACTGATCGAAGTGCTGGATTCAGTTCGCTCACCGTTATCCGCGACCGTTGCCAGCCGCCGTGCCTATGTCGCTGAAGAAGCGGCAAGGACCATCAGCGAAGAGCGCGCCGTTGAACTGGCGGCTGTGGCACAGGTCAGCACGCAGGTTTCGGGTTCGCTGGACGTGGATAAGCTGCTGTTACAGGTCACCAATCTGGTGAAGGAACAGTTCGAACTTTACCACGCGCATATCTACCTGCTGGATGAAGAAGCCGAACAGCTTGTGCTTGCAGCCGGTGCCGGTGAAGCCGGTATCCAGATGAAACAGCGTAACCACGCCATTTCACTGAACTCAGAGGTCTCGATTGTGGCACAGACCGCCCGCAGTCGTGAGGGCCGCATCATTAATGATGTGCGCAAGTACAGCGGCTTCCTGCCCAACCCACTGCTGCCCGATACACGTTCGGAAATGTCGGTCCCGATGATCGTCCGTAATAAGCTGATCGGCGTTCTGGACGTTCAGTCAGACGAGAAGGATCACTTCACTGAAGAAGACTTGCAGGTGAAGGCGATTCTGGCGACACAGATTTCGATCGCGGTCGAAAATGCACGGGCATTCACCAAACTGGAAGAACGCGCACAGAAGGAACACGAAACGGCTGAACAGCTTCGCGAACTGGACCGTCTGAAATCGCAGTTCCTTGCGAATATGAGCCATGAGCTTCGCACTCCGTTGAATTCGATCATCGGATATGCGGAAGTCCTGCTGGATGGCGTAGACGGTGAGTTATCGGACGATGCTGTTGAGGACGTGACCGCGATTTATGACAGCGGACGCCATCTGCTCTCGATCATCAACGAAGTCCTTGATCTGGCGAAAATCGAAGCCGGACAGATGCAGCTTGATCTGCGTGAACTCTCGCTGTCAGAGGTCATCCATGAGGTGGTTCGCACGGGTCAGGTACTGGTGAAGAACAAGCAGGTCAAACTGACTGCACAGGAAGACTCCGATATGCCATTGGTGATGGGCGATCAGGTACGAATGAAGCAGATCATCATGAATCTGGTGAGTAACGCGGTTAAGTTCACAGAAAACGGAAGCGTCACCGTCCGCTATGGGCGGTTGAACGATACGAGCGTTTACGTGAAAATCGCAGATACAGGTATCGGGATTGCGCAGGAAAAACTGCCGTTGATCTTCGAACGCTTCAGTCAGGTAGACGGCTCGTCAACCCGGCGTGCGGGCGGTACCGGTCTTGGCCTGACGATTACACAACAGCTTGTCCGTATGCATGGCGGCGAGATTGACGTCGATAGTATGCTCGGACAGGGGTCTACCTTTACACTTGTGCTGCCTGTGAAACCGGTCGAAAAGATAAAAGAAGCAGGCAGCGTTGAATGACACATTCTCGCAGAACGCAGCCCACCCGCTCCGCACAATCGGCTGAGACTGCCTGAAGGACACTTGTATGTCAAAAAGCTATATCACCCATCTCGTCTGTCTGGAATGCGGTCACGAGATCGAGATCAACGACGTGTATCCGGTGTTCCCGGATCTATGCCCGCGATGCCAGTCGGGATGGCTGGATGCTCAATATGATTATGACCATGTCGGGCAGTTATGGCCGGGGGCTGTTTATCTGCGCGAGCATTCACTGTGGCGCTACGCAGAGCTGATCCCGGTCAACGGCCCGCATCCTGAGATCGCGATGGGTGAAGGCTTTACATCGCTCACCCGGCTGCTGCATTACGAGAACCTCTACGATCATCCGAACCTGTTTATCAAGGATGAACGCA
The DNA here is from genome assembly GCA_964395665.1 of uncultured Anaerolineaceae bacterium. Lineage (GTDB taxonomy): Bacteria > Chloroflexota > Anaerolineae > Aggregatilineales > Phototrophicaceae > JAEZAF01. The sequence continues at coordinate 12,634 of CAYNDH010000091.1, read as the reverse complement.
ACCAGCCGACCAACTCGTTCAAGGCTCGGCAGGCCGCGCTCTCGGTCACGTATATGCGTCAGCAGGGGATTACCGAGTGCGTTCTCGCTTCAACCGGAAACGCAGGTGTGGCCTATGCTGCCTACTGTGCCCGTGCCGGGATCAAGCTGTGGCTGTTCCTGACCAGTTCGGTCTCCGCCGAGAAGATGCGCGAGATCGCCCTGTATGGTGCTGAGGTTATCAAAGTCTCCGGCACATATGATGAGACCAAGAAGGTCGCGTCGGAATTCGCGGCACGCAAGAAGCTCTACATGGATAAGGGCGCGAAAACGGTCCCTTCCAAGGAGAGCATGAAAACGCTTGGCTATGAGATCGCCGAACAGCTTGCACTCAAAATGGACCCGGATAAACCGGGGATGTGGGTGGCCCCTCACTGGTATATTCAGTCGGTCAGCGGTGGGATTGGCCCGCTGGGTGTGTGGAAAGGCTTCACCGAACTCTATCATATGGGGCTGATCAACCGTCTGCCGAAGCTGGCGATTATTCAGGCGGCGGGATGTGCCCCGATGGTGAGCGCCTTCCAGCAGGGGAAGCTGCACGCTGATCCAGTGATCCCCAGGACGCTGATTCACGTACTGGCAACCGGCGATCCGGGACATGCCTATGTCCTGCTTCGGGAAGCCATCCACGAACACGGTGGGACGATGCTGGCGGTCGAAGATGGCGAAGCCTTCCGTGCGATGCGCCTGCTGGCAAGCCGGGCCGGGATCTCGGTCGAACCGGCGACGGCGGTCGCCTTTGCCGGTCTGGAGAAGATGCTGACTGAGGGCATCATCAAAAGTGATGAAATCGTGGTGGTCAACGGATCAGGACATACGGTTTCAGCGGAGAGCCATATCCTCGGTGACCAGTACGATAAGTATATCCTCAGCCTGAATATTCAGACCGAACAGACAGCAGTGTCTCAAAAAAATCATACTGAAGGCCTCGGCGCAGCGCTCCAGAATCTGGATGAACAGGTCACGACAATCGTGGTGATCGACGATAATCCCAACGATCGCCGACTGATCCGCCGACTGCTTCAGAGTTATAAGCATTACCGCGTGTACGAAGCCTCAAACGGCGCTGAGGGCATTCAGGTCATCCGTGACCGTCAGCCGGACCTGGTGGTCACCGACCTGACGATGCCAGATGTGGACGGCTTCACGATGCTGGAATGGCTGAAGGCTGATCCGCGCACAGCGCATATCCCGGTGATCGTGGTCTCGGCCAAATCGCTGACGCTCCATGACCGCAAACTGCTGGAAGCGCAGTCTGAATCCGTCTGGCAGAAAGGCAGCTTTGAGACACGCCAGTTGGTCGATCACGTGATCGCACGGCTGGGACATACGCCGGTGGATGTGATCCGGGCGACACCACGGCATTACGGAACGCCGGACAGTGAGACAGGAGAAATCGACAGCGATGATAAACAGATCGTGCTGGTCATCGACGATAACCCGCACGATGCCCGCCTGCCCCGTCGTCTGCTGAGCGGGGATGCCAACGTCCATGTGATTGAGGCCCATACAGGGCGCGACGGCCTGAAGGCGATCTATAATTATCATCCTGACCTGATCGTGCTGGACCTGACGCTGCCTGATATGGATGGGTTCTCGATCGTTGAGACGCTTCAGCGGGACAGCCAACTGCGCGACATCCCGATCGTGATCTTCTCCGGGCGTGAACTCAGCGCTGAAGAACGCCAGACCTTGCAGGCCAATATCCGGTATGTGGTGCAGAAGGCATCCATGGATCAACAGCAGTTCAGCAGTATTCTACGGAATGAACTGGGCTAGGCGGTCGGATGGCGTGGGCCGGAAGAATCCGGCCCCGGCAGCACAGAAATGGCACTTACGATATACTGAGAGTTGATGGTTCAGTGAAAGACACAACCCTATGGCGCTGATCGTCATCATTGAGGATAACCCTCAAAACGCACGGATGGCCGCGAAACTGTTACGACGCAGACAGCATACGGTGCTGCTTGCCGAAAACGGCGAAGTGGGGCTGGCAATGCTGGACGAGGCAATGCTGGACGAACAGCATCCTGACCTGTTAATGGTCGATCTCGGCCTGCCCGATATTGACGGGCAAACGGTGATCTCGGTGACGCGCCAGCACCCGGAATACCGGAACCTGCCGATTATCGCGTTTACCGCGTGGCCGACCGATACGGCGTCCACGATTGCCCATGCGTATGGATGCAATGGGATCATCTCCAAGCCGATTAATACCCGCACCTTCGCGGCGCAGGTCGAGGCCTTTCTGAAAGAGCCAGACGGACAGATAGCAGAGAACTGAGGGGAACTCACGTTTGACTTCTATCCCGAATACCCCTGTGACCGGCATCCCTTCTTCGGATCATTCGCTGATTCGGGCGAGCCAGTACAGCTATGACCAGCTCGCAGAAATTTATAATCAGGCACGTGTTGATTACATCGTCCCGATGCCGATGAACGGCAAACGCATGAAGGAATATATCGACTTCTATGATATTGACCTGCATTCGTCGTTCGTCTCGCTCAATAATGACGGTCTGGAAACCGGGATCGCGATGCTGGGCGTGCGTGGTGATCGGACATGGGTCACACGGCTGGGCGTGATACCGGAGCGTCGTGGACACCGTGTCGGCCAGCACCTTGCGGAAGCCCTGCTCGAAGAGTCGGCGCGGATGCGCGCAAAGCTGATTCAACTGGAAGTGATTGTCGGGAATGCCCCCGCCTATCATCTGTTTACCAAACTGGGCTTTGAGCCGATCCGTGAGCTGCTGGTGGTCGGGCGGCCACCGGGCGCGATTGCGGTTCCTTCGAATACGGCTGACATGCAGATACGGAAAATCGCATCTGATGAATTCGAAACCCTGCTGAATACACGGGCGATCACGTCGTCATGGCTGGACGAGACCGCTTCGCTGATGAATGCCGGCGACCTGCATGGTGTGCTGGTGGAAGCCCCGAATGAAGAGCCGGCGTGGGTCATCTTCCGCAGTGGGGCGTTTCAGCTTTCGCACTTCGCATTCAGCACGACGCCATTTGTAGACGGTGTGCGGGCGGCGCTTGGCGCGATCTATCAGGAATTCAACCGGCAGGATACGAAACTGGAAAACCTGCCAGGTGACAGCCCCATCTGGCCGGTGCTGCAATCGACAGGGTTTATCGAGAGCTTCCGTCGGACGGAAATGTACCTGCGATTTTAGGCGATCCCTCACGGTATCTTTCAGAGGCAGGTTTCTATTCGGCACCCTGTAAAAGGTATGATCCATGCTTGACTCGCCTGTCACTAAAGGGACCTACCCACGACCTTTTGCAGCGGCGGCGGCGGCTCTGAAAAAAATGCTGCTGCAATTGATTTCTTCCCTCAAACAGACTGATATACATCTGCAATGACCGATTTTGCAGCGGGATTGTGCTGCAATGTGTGCTGCTGCTTCTGTAAATGCAAGGGATCTGATCTTCCGCATCCCATGGCACAGAGGCCGTCAACCGTCTCTCTGAACAGGGTCACATTGACAGATCATATAGTATAGCACAAATGTTCTATGGATGCGGTTTGAATTTTCTAATGAAGTGGACCCATTTTTGAGGATATCGAGCGATGAGCACACAGGATAGCGGTATTCTGCAACCTGATGCATGCTGAGGGCGTAATACTATTCGTCAGGTCGGCACCGCGAACCAGTTTCGCGTATTGTCGGTTGTCGGGATCATCAGCGGCACAGTGAAAGGTCATCAGCGTTCTTATGAGAAGACTTGTATACAGCGTCGGCCTGCTGGCGATATGGTGGGTGGGGGCATCGCTGCTGGCGGCGGCGATTGCCAGCAGTGAAACACCACAGACCGAGACAGACATCCCGCCGGAAAGTGTGCAAACCGCAGCGGCGGTTCCGGTTTTCTCTCCCCTGCCGGTGACCAGGCCACAAATTACATGTGCGGTGCGTTCAATTGTCTCGCGATTGCCGGAACTGCTGACATGGGTGCGGGGCCGATGGGATGAGCCGTGGACATACATGACCATAACCGCCCATGGCCTGATCTATGCCTGTCTCAGCGATCAGTATCTGCAAGATCAGCGTAACACAGTGGGATTTACGTCAGACGGCACCAGAGGCACCCGCATCCCAGTGGGACAGCAGAGCCGGTAACCGCCAGCAGCGCAATCAGCGGGTGCGTTCGGTGGTGCGGCCAGCCGAGACACGGATACGTGTAATCTCGGCATTCGGGTCAGATGCGTCTAACTTCGGGCTGTCCTCTTTGAGCAGGGGAAGCACCAGGCGGAAGGTCGTACCTTTACTGACTTCACTGGCGACCTCAATCGTTCCACCATGCACCTTGACGATCCACTGGGCGATAGAAAGTCCAAGGCCAAAACCGGAACCGGTATACGTCCGCGCAGGGTTGGTCTGATAGAAGCGGTCGAAGATGCGGTCAAGCTCATCCTGTGCGATACCGAGGCCGGTATCCGAGACTTCGATCACCGCACAGTCACCGCGCCGGAATAAGTTCAGCATGATCTCGCCGCCAATCGGATTTCCATCCTCATCCACTTTGCCGAACTTGATAGCATTATCCACCAGATTCAACAGCGTCTGCTTCAGGCGGTCGGCATTCCCGCTGATCCGCAGCGGCTCCATATTCACCATTTTGACCGTAATATTTCTGGACTTGGCGAGCGTGCGCGCCTGATTGAAGACATCGAGGAAGAGCGAGTCGAGTTCGACCGGCATCATGTCAATGACGATGCCGCCGTAATCGGCACGGGCCAGCAGCAGCAGATCGTTGACAAGTCGGTGCATCCGCTCGGACTCGCTGGCAATGGCTTCGAGCGAGACATCATCCGCGCCATAGGCCTGTATCATCTCGACATTGCCCATGATACTGGTCAGCGGTGTGCGCAGTTCGTGCGAAATATCCGCGACAAACCGCTGCTGTACACCAAAGAGATGCTCAAGGCGGGCCATCATCAGGTTAAAGACGTTAATCAACTGGCCGAGTTCATCGTTAGGGCCATCCCATTCGAGGCGGGTGGTCAGATCCTGTGCGCGCACAACGCTGGCGGCGGCATTAGTCAGATGATCAATCGGCTTGAGCATCCGCTTTGTCAGCCAGCGCACTATCGCCACCGCCCCGATCCACGTCAGCAGACAGCAGAGCGCGAGCGCGAGCGCAAAATCATTGGTGATATTCTGAAGAATGGCAAGTGAGCCGCCGGTCTGAATATTGCCGAGCAACTGCCCCTGCGGATCATAGATCGGCGTGGTCAGGATGCGCCATGCAACGCCGTCAATGAGGATGTCGCTGAACACCTTCTGATTGGAGCCGAGTGTAGTGGCGTCGAATGGCTGGTCGAAGTCGGCGATGTCCGGTGTGCTGTCGGTCATCACGAATTCATGGTCTTCACGCATCCAGACCTGCACTTCGACATCCGAGACGTGGAAGACGTTAAGAATGGGCAGTTCAACTTCAACACGACCGGGTTGACCAATGGGCGGGAGGACAACCAGACTGCTTGAGCGGTTGACTTCCAGCACCGTCTCCTCAAGGGTGCGGTCGACATTCGTGAAAAATGTCCACCGCATGATGCCGTAGACAACCGCCCCCAGGAGGAAGATGATCAATGTCAGTAAGACGGCATACCAGACCGTCAATTTGTTACGCAGCGTCATTATCGCTGGTTACTCCTCGCGGAGAACGTACCCCACACCACGCACTGTATGGATCAGGCGCGTTTCGTTCTCTGATTCAGTTTTCTGTCTGAGATAGCGGACATAAACTTCGATGATGTTACTCTCGCCGCCGAAATCGTATCCCCAGACGCGATCAAAGATGACGTCACGTGTCAGGACCTGGCGCGGGTTACGCATAAAGAGTTCAAGCAGTTCATATTCCTTGGCGGTCAGGTCAATCGCCCGTTCGCCGCGATGGGCGCGATGGGTTCCGGTATCCAGCGTGAGATCAGCAAAGCGCAGGACCTCTGGCCGGGATGTGGGTGTAGAACGCCGGAACAGCGCACGGACACGCGCCATGAGTTCATCCACCGAGAACGGCTTAACGAGATAGTCATCCGCACCGGCATCGAGTCCGGTCACGCGGTCGTTGATGTCGTCTTTGGCGGTCAGCATCAGAATGGGGACTTCGCTGGCAGCGCGCAGCCGCTTGCAGACTTCCAGACCGTCAAGGCCGGGAAGCATCCAATCGAGAATGACGAGATCGGGCGGATTATCCCTTGCAATCGCGAGACCTGCCTGCCCTTCACGAGCGACATTCACGCGATAGCCTTCGTAAATCAAACCGCGCTCGATAAACTGCGCGATTCTTGCTTCGTCTTCAATAACGAGAATTCGTTCGCCAGACATTCAGGGCACCTTCTTGAACAATGTATCGTAATTAAGAATAATGAGTATGCTACCTAATGTGTATTAGAACTATCTGAGTAGTGACCACATGAACTGACGGATGCCTGAAGGCAGCCGCAGGACCACCTCTGCACCTGAGCTGATCTGATGGATGGCAACAGCGCCATCTCCACCAGTATACCCTGCTATAAACTCTCCGTCGGAAGAAAGCTGCGGCGCTGCGAGATACCCTATCGGGCGCGGATCACCGGAGTTGGAACCCTCCAGACCGACATCGATCACCGCCAGCGGAGAGGGGGCGTTTTCGTTCTCTCCGGTTAACAGAACACGCACGGCGAAGGGGATTGTAGAAGCAGATGCGGCGGCGGCATCAATAGCGCGCATTCCGGCTGGCGGCGTGTAGAGCAGGCGCGGTGATGCCCCTTCGATATTTTCGATGGCGTAGATGCCAGCCTGTCCGCCGACAGTGAAGGTCCCGAAGCCGATCAACTGGTTGGCGGTCAGCCATTTGATCCAGCGGAAGGCCCCTATGCGGCGGAGTTCGCCGGTCGCACGGATCTGTACGGCATAATCGCCATCGGCGATGCGGACCAGCAGGGCTGATCCATCCGGCGATTCCTGCGGCTCGGTGTAACCGGTCAGGATGACTTCCGGCGTCCCACCGGCCACCGGCACACTGTAAACGGCGCTGTTATCGTCATAGTATACGGTCTGACCGTCGAAGGAATGCGCCAGATTGCGGACCGCAGCGGCGTTCTCCAGTTGGGTGATGACACGCGGCGCGTCGGTATCCGGGAAGTAGACCCACAACTGGCCGCCGCTAAGATAGACGACGTTGGTATCACCCGGCGCGACAGTAAACTGTTCGACCGACGCTTCGGCGCTGATAACCGGTATACCCTGTGCGCCATCGTCACTGACACGCCAAAGCTGATCGATAGGTGTGATGTCCATAGTGGCTGTGCTGGCTGCGCTGGCTGGTTCTTCGTCAGAAGTGGCAGGATCGGTGAAATCAGGAAAGAAGCTGACCGCATCGGCGGCGATGAAATAGGCGGCGGTTGTCAGCGGGAGTGAGGCCACAGGGACGGACCGCAGGCCGCCCCACCCATAGGACACGACGCCGGTCGCAGGCAGTGTAAAGCCCTGCCCTGATGCCGGATCGACCAGGGCCAGCACACCACCACGCAGCGCCAGCATCAGTGTGCCACCGGGCGCCCAGCGCAGCCCGTCAAGATCGACTTCAGTCTGGCTGATCTGCTGAATATCGCCGCCGGAGTCGGTCGGTGAAACCCGGTAAAGATAGGCGGCAGTTTCGGGAAGCTGCGCGGCGGTGGCAGGCTTCGCGAAAACTGACACGGTCCCATCACGGCGGATGCTGGGCTGGCGGAACAGCAGATTGGGGCCGTTGAGCTGTGACTGCGTGTTGCGGTTGCCGACATCCATCAGATACAGGCCGCCTTCCGCCGGGGCGAACATCAGCAGCGCGGGGGCAACCCATGTCAGGCCGACGGATGATGGAATGGCGCTGGTCAGGATCATGGTGTCGCCCTCACGACGGTAAATCCACCAGATATTATCTTCTGCTTCAGCCGCCAGATAAAGGCCATCCGGTGACCAACTGAGATTGAGCAGTGGGCTGATGGGGACATCGAAAAATGCGCCGGATGCGGGGAAATGCAGGCGGATGCCGTATTCGACCGTATAAGCCAGCACGCCGCCATCCGGTGACCATGCGATGGTGGCTCCGCGCCCGCGAAATGGGGGGATACCTGCGGCGGCGGCTTCGATCTGCTGGGTGCTGCCGGTCAGCATACTGCTGACGAACAGGCCGGTTTCGGTGCGATAAGCCAGCAGGATGCCATCCGGTGCAATCCCGAAGTCGATGGTCAGCGCATCCGCCGGGGTGACGGTAGCAAGCCCCGATGCACCCAGTCCATAGCGCTGCACCTGCCCTTCGTTGATGAGGGTGTAGAGTTCGGTGGGCAGATTGAGGCCGTCTTCCTGCGCGTTGAGGCGGACCGTAGGCAGCAGCAAGCCCAGTATCAGCAGGCTGGTCAGCACTCCGGTCAGCAGGCGGGGTGCGAAGTATACGAAACGCGGACGGTGCGTCAATTCTGTGGTGGGGGGATGATGGAAACGCGCAAGCAACGGATCAATCGGCCTCATCTGCATCGTCTGAACTCCCTGGTGCGGTCGTTGTTCTGTGAAAACTGGGGTGGCTGTCAGATGGTGATTGCAGATACCAGACAGCCCTTTTGCCTAATTATGGCGATTTTATCGAATTTGCCTATTTTGCCCGTTCTGATGATTTTGCGCGACAGATCAGAGGATGATTTCGTTTGAAAACTCAAATAATCGCAGACGGTATCAGGACTGAATTCCAATTTAATAATATCGGCAGCCGTGATATAAGTTAAACCATCGTTGTAGCGTGGTATGGTAATCACTTTTACAGGAATTAATCGATGAACAGCAGCGTGTCACCACTGGTGTGGACTACCGGTAGTCCAGATTCGGTCACTGAGATCACACATGTTGATAGCCAGTGGTGTGTATTTACCGGCCAGACCTTGGAGCAGAGCGTGAAAGGCGGCTGGCAGCAGAGCGTCCACGCAGATGATCTGGATGATCTGCTGAATACAATCGAACAGGCAGCAGAACGCAGTGCGGCGTTCAGCACAGAATGCCGCCTGCGGCGCTTCGATGGCAGCAGCGAATGGTTTCTGCTGACTGGCATCCCGCAGACATCGGCCAGCGGTGTGCTGACCGGCTATATCGGCAGCGCGGTCTCTCTCTCCGGTTACAGAGACGGTGAGAATCACGCAGAAGCCCAGCCTGAACAGGAAAACTGGTATCGCATGGCCTTCAATGCGACTGATCAGTTGTTTACGCTGGGTGAGATCATCGTCGATGACACGGGCAGGCCCGTTGATTATCGTTTTCTGGATTTTAACCCGGCGGTCGAGCAGGCGATGGGTATCACCGTCGCCGAGACACAGGGCAAGACCGCACGACAGATCACACCGGTCGTTGATGACTGGTGGATCGAAACGCTGGGGCGGATTACCCTCTCCGGACAACCAGAACATTTTGAGCGTTATCTGCAACTGATCGACCGATGGTATCTGATGTACATCCTGCCGCTGGGTGATTATAAATTCAGTATACTGGGAACGGATATCACCGAACTGCACGAAATTGATAATACCCTGCGGAATCGTGAAGCACGCTATCGGGCGCTGGTCCATGCCACCGCACAGTCTCTATACCGCTTCAGTGCTGACGGGACCAGCGTGCTGGAAATCATCGGTCATGAGATGCCACAACAGGCCCAGGTGGCGCCGGATACTTCCTGGATCAATTATTACATTCATCCCGATGACCGTGTGATGACGCAGGAGACATGGGCGCATTCACTCCAGAACAGCACACCGTATCAGATTGAACACCGGATGCTTCAGGAAGACGGTACATGGGGATGGGTCCTCACTCATGCGGTGCCGGTATGGAATACGGAAGGCAAAATCATCGAGTGGATCGGCGCATCCACCGATATTACCGAGCGCAAACGGGCAGAACAGCAGAACGTCGTCCTCACACAGTTTGCCAGCCAGCTTGCAGCCGCCGTCACCAGTGAAGAAGTGACAGAAGTGATCGCACAGGCGGCGGTCGCTGCGATTGAAGGCGGTTTCAGCGGTATTTATCGGATGTGTTCGGATGGGAAGACGGTCGAACGCACATCGACATCGACATCGATTCAGGATGCAGCCTATCTGGAGAAATATCACCGACTGACGCTGGACGACAGCACACCGATTGCCTTTGCCATTCGTCACCGGCAGGCAGTGTGGATCGAAACGCAGCAGGCGTATATCCAGCAGTATCCGCATCTGGAGCAGGAGATCCGCCACCTGAATATTCAGGGGATTTTGTGCCTGCCGATCTTTGGGCGACAGGGAACGGTGACAGCGGGGCTGCATGTTAAGTTCACCCAGTCGAAGAAGACCACGATGGAAGAACTCAACACACTGTTCGCGCTGGCACAGATCTGCGGGCAGGCACTGGAACGCACCGAACTGTTTGAACAGGCACAGGAAATCGCGGCGACCAGAGAACGCCAGCGCATCGCACGTGAACTGCACGACGCGGTCAGTCAGGCGCTGTTCGCTTCAACGATTATTTCCGAATCACTGCCGAGACAATGGGCGGCGGATTCCAGAGGGATGCTGACCGGGCTGGAACAGGTGGCGTCGCTCAACCGGGCGGCCATGGCGGAGATGCGAATGCTGCTGCTGGAACTGCGCCCGGAAGTTATCGAGCGGACGAAACTGTCCACACTGCTGAGTCACCTGATCGATGCGGCGGCGGGACGGAAGAACATCATCGGCACGCTGACGGTGCCGGATCAGGTGTACGCGCTGCCGCCGGAAGTGCATACGGCGCTGTATCGGATCGCGCAGGAAAGCATCCACAACCTGCTGAAATACAGTAAAGCCACATCATTCGAGCTGACCCTGACGCAGGATGCCGCGCAGGTCGGGCTGACGATCCGCGATAATGGCATTGGATTTGATCCGGCACAGGCGCTTAAATCCGGTGGGCTGGGCCTGAGTTCGATGCAGGAACGGGCCAGTGCGATGGGGGCAGAACTGGAGATCAGCAGTCAGCCGGGACAGGGCACGACGATCACCGTGGCATGGCGTCAGCAGTCAATGGTGATGGTCTCGTAACACCTGCATTCGACAGGCTTCTGACAGGCAGCAGAGCAGCGAGAATGAGCGAAAAGACGGCAGTGATCCGCAGGCGGCAGCGACTTCCACACGGCCTTCTGCATCGGCGCCACCTGACAGCCTACGCCACCGGCGTCATGCCGGGGGCTTCCCCTTATTTTCATCATGGCGGACGGGTGGGTGTGTTGTGTCTGCACGGCTTCACGGCATCCCCGCAGGAAATGCTGTGGCTTGGGCAGCATCTGGCCGGCGAAGGATACACAGTCTATGTGCCCCGGCTGGCCGGTCATGGGACGCGGCCACGAGATCTGGCGCGCTGCCTGTGGACCGACTGGCTGCATTCGGCAATGGATGGAGCCGCCCTGCTGCGGCAGCAGTGCGATCAGGTGTTTGTGGCGGGATTGTCGATGGGTGGGGCGCTGGCGCTGCTGCTGGCGACGCATATGGACGTCGATGGTGTGATCGCGATGGCAGCCCCGCTCACACCATATCCGAAACTTCACCCGCGCCGTTTGCGTATATTAAAACGTCTGCGACCGTTTACGGATCATACTGATCGGTCAGTATTTGAGGCCTATGTACGTCAGCAGCAGGCAGAACGCGGCGAAGCGGTGATCGGGCGGGCGCGGTATCACCTGTGGCCGACCGCCGCCGTCGAGCAGCTTATGCGGCTGATCCCGGAAGCCGCTGCACGCCTGCCACTGGTCACGGTGCCGACACTGCTGCTGTATGCCAGACTCGATATGACGGTGCGGCTCGCCTCACTGGAGACAGGGCTGGAACACATCGGCAGCCATGAGGTGGAGCATCATATTTTCGAGAGCAGCGGCCACGTGCTGACTCAGGATCATGAGCATCGTGCGGTGTTCGAGCGGGTTTCTGCATTCATCGGAGCACGTGTCGCAGTACACATCCGGTCGGCCAGCGATGAGAAAACGTCATAGAATACTCATCGGATACTTGCCTGATTCTTGCCTGATTCCTGTCGAAACTCTGGCAGACTGATGTTCGATGACTCGTCAGTGATTAAGATTTATGAGGTGGACAAGATGCCCTTTCAAGCGATTCTGTTACAAATCCGGCTGACGTGGCGTTTACTTCAGGACCCGCGTGTGCCGCTGTGGAAAAAAGCGATCCCGTTTGCGGGAATCCTGTATATCCTGTCTCCGATCGACCTGATCCCGGATATGATTATCGGGCTGGGACAAATCGATGATCTGGGGCTGATGCTGCTGTCAATGCGGCTGTTTGAGGCGTCAATGCCGGAAGAACTGCTGGCGGAGCATCGGGCTGTACTGGAAGGCCGCGCCCCGGATAACATGGTCGTCACCACTGATGACTATACCGTGAAGTCCAACGGGAATGCGAAGCGCAAGCGCAAGGCAAAGTCGTAACAGGCGAGTAAAACGATAGGGGCGCAGTCCGATGGACCGCGCCCCATTATTTCCTAAGAGACCATTTGAATATTCAGAAACTGGTTCTGAAGTTTATGAAACCGCCGGACAACGACATGCAAGCATGTTTAGGCATT
>CAYNDH010000090.1:0-17398 GCA_964395665.1 uncultured Anaerolineaceae bacterium | reverse complement strand
ACTGGCATCCATGCACAGGGGGATACAGTCAGCGTCGGTGTTCCGGTTTCAGGGCGGCTATTGCTGGAATATGATGGTCAAGCCAGCATCCTGCTGGTTGATACTGCTTCTGGGGCTGTGCAGAATTTGGTGGATGAGGGACCTATTGTTCGTAATTCTCTATTCTCACCGTCAGAAAATCAAATTACTTACTTTTCAAATATCGATAATCGGCGGCAGAATCGGCAAAACGTAATCCTTGATATTGCCACGGGTGATCGACAAATTGTTACAGCGCTAGGCAGCCGTGAGATACCGACTGTCCCAAGGCGATGGTCAGCGAGCGAAAACGCCATTTTCTACTACATTAGAAATGTTGGACCACAGCTACCACATAGCTACCGATTTGAACTGCTTGATTTGGATACAAATTCGCTGACGTCGCTACGTGAATTTATACGTTATGAAATCCTAAGTGGATTCGAGCTTCCCTTTAATGTGCCTGGACTTGCGCTGGAAGATATCTATCATGTCGCGCCAAATCCTATCTATGATCCATGGGTTGCCCTCATGATCAATGGGATTAATACTGCCGTTGATCCTGATCTTTCAGGTGATACGTCCGATGAAGCAAATGTGGCGGATGTTATTCTATGGAATTATCAAACCCAGCAGATGTTTTCTGTTGCAAATACATTAGGACAGGAGTTGGCTTTATCAGATTTTGTGCAATGGAGTCCAGATGGGACAAAGCTAAGTGTAATAGCTGAGGAAACAGGTATTACGATACTCCAGTTTGTGCCAACAGACAGTAATGTGGTGCTTGAGGTCGAGAATAGCGCAATAGGCGGAATTCCTCTTATGTGGTTAGGCGTCGAGGATATACTGATTTCCACGATGCCGTCTGGAAATGGAGATACAATTTATCTTCTTGGGCAGTTTGTTGGTAATCAGTGGCGCTCAACTGAATTTTTCAGATTACCTTATCAGGATTTTCCTGCAACAAGTGTTATGCTAGCAGATTGGCGGCTCACCGCTGACCCAGAAGAACAGCGTCAACTTTCCTGCCTGTTCGATGAAGGGCTGCCAGCACGCTTAGTAGTTACCGGTCGCGGCCAGGTCATATTTAAGGATGGCACACCGAGCCGTTTGCGGTCTGCACCGGGGACGGATTCCGAAGTCCTCACACAAATGGCGGAAGGCACCGCATTTACAGTCATCGGTGAACCATATTGTGCGGATGATTATCGCTGGTGGCAGATTCAGCTTGATGACGGCACGGTTGGCTATGCTGCCGAGACGCATATGATTGCAGATGGTTCCGAGTACTTCCTTGAACCGCTGGAGATCACGGCGACGGAAATACCTTCGCTGGACTGAAATGCTGACTTACTTCAAACAGAACTTGTAGCTTCAGGAACCGAACACATCAAAACAGCGGCAGGGCATAATTCGCTGCGCCCTACCGCTGGCTGCTGCATGTTATATGCTGCACGCTATATGCGGCATCTCCCCTAATTACACGTCATGTTGCTGGGCCGTGTCGCCCGGGATTTCACACGCTCGTACTCCGCGATGTACTGCGATACCAGATCCGGGTCCTTGATGATCACCAGATTTTCGTCATTGGATGTCACCGCGTTGTCCGAGAAATTGAACGATCCGGTAATCACCGTTGTATTATCGATAATCACCACCTTGTGATGCATGGTGAAACCGTTGCCGTCCTGTCGGACATCCAGCCCCGCGCAGAACATCGCTCTTAGTTCGCTGTACTGTGTTTCACTACCGCGCAACTCAAACACGCCTTCGACCTGTATCCCCTGACGGGCACGGTTCAGCATCGCGCTGCCGAGATCGTCATGGGTGAAGGAAAACGCCATAAACCGGATAGTGGATCGGGCCGCCTGCACTTCGTTGATGATGGCTGGCATCACCTGATTTTCCGGCCCGAAGAAGATCATGATCGGCACCCCTTCATGCAGGAAGTTGCCGGTGTTACCCGCAGGGCTTCGTGGGCCAAACTGCTGCTGTTCGAACATCTCATTGAACTCGGCCTGATAGGTTTCGACCGCCTGCCGTGAGCGCAGCATCAGTAGGTTATTGTTATTGCGGAAGATGTCGTTCAGGGTGTAATTCATGGAGCCGGTCCATACCACTGCGCCGTCCATGAGCATGAATTTGTTGTGCATGAACGCCGACCGCTGATCGTACACAATCGGGATGCCGGCGTTGGCAAGCTGCGAGATGGTCGAGTTGTCATCATCCAGTGTGTGTTCGTTATCAGCCACCATCCGCACCTGTACACCGCGCCGTTTGGCATTGACGACGGCCTGTGTAAGTGCCGGATCATTCCATTCAAAGGCCGCGATGTCGAGCGTCGCCCTTACGCCGTCGATGGCCTGCACCAGCGGGATATTGATGCCGTTGGTGAAGGTGGTGCCGCTGGTCGGATTGGTGAAATAGACCTGCCAGAATCCTTTGGCTGCGCCAAACCCCTGCCCGACGGGGATCGTCGTCACTGAAGCCGGGTTCGATGGGACGGTCACCTGAATCGGTGTGGGGGGCAGCGGCGTGGTGACGCCGATCACGCCCAGAATATCGATCCCGGTGATCTGCGAAATCACAATCGCGAGAAAAATCAGAATGCCGGTGACCAGTGCGCGGAGAAAATTGGCGATTGGATTCGCCTTTTGTGACTTTTTAGTGCTTTTCTTTGCCATGAATAATTGGGACCTTTATCAGTCGGGTAAATTCAAAAATCCAGCCTGCCTACAGCCTGCTGTCTGCTACTGGCCGGACTCATCCTGTGGGTCATCGTGGGACGTGTCGCTGTCCTCAACGGTCTTATGTCGATTGAGCAGGACATCACGCAGCCGGGATGCCTGCGACGCCAACCCGGGTTTGGCGTCCTGCGCGTCGTCTTCCGTGTCCGCCGTATCTGCTGTGACGTCCTGTCCGGACTGTGTGGGTTCGGATTTGTGGGGATGATCGCGCAGTGTGAAGACGCGCACCAGCCGGTCATCGGTCACTGCATCCGGCGCATCCGCTTGTGAGGCCGTGTTGGATACCGGCTCGGATTCGGCTGGTGCTGATGATTGCAGTGTCATATTCTGCTGATGACGGGGGCTTTGCGGATCGCTGGCGGGATCACTGGCTGTCTGGGCGGAAAACTGCCCAGCATCTGCTGTCTGGCCGCTGGTGGGTGTGCCGTCGGCCATGCCGGTGCTGCCAGCCGTAGCAGTGCTGCCTGCTGTGCCGCCCGAAGGCTGACCGAAGCCGCCGGTGGGCTGACCTGTGCCGCCAGCCGTGCCAGCGGTGTCTGTTTTCTGAAGCGCGTTCAGCATGGTTTGCAGCATTTCGGTGGTGCTTTGAGGGCTGCGGCTGAGCGACTGTGCGCCGAAGGTCGGAGCGACTTCAAAGCCGATTTCGTGGGCGGACTGGGTGATATTTTCCAGCCGCTGCGCCTGCTTGTCTTCATCGCTCATCGCGCTCTGCCCGACAAAGCGGTTCATATTTTTGACCACTGAACGCAGCGCGCTGAAGGCAGTTTCAAAGGCTTCATCATCGCTGCCATGCTGCGCGACCAGATCGGCAACCTGCTGCTCGGCCCATTTCAGCAGCATGGTCGCATCCTGATCCATCAGATCTTCGGTCAGGCTGGCTTCTTCGTATAAACGGATTGTGGCGTTTTCAAGATCGACCATCGCGTTTCTCCTGGGTATGTTGATAATTCTAGCCCGTCTGCCGGGTGGTGTCGATTCCGGCCCCGCATTAACTACCCGCTTTGGCCTGATCGTGTTAAATTGATACAGACGAACACCTGATGATGTGACATTTTCAACCAGACAGATGGACCTATATGAAACAGGCAACTGCAAACATTGAGCGTACAACGCTGTTTTCGACGTTCCAGCATCTGGAACTGTCGTTTACAGATCAATATTTCCTCAATATCAAGCCGGGACAGTCGCTGCTGGTTCGTGTCGGGGATTCGCTTTCGCCCTATCTGTTACAGCAGTGGTGGCCGGTGATGGTCAGGCGCGGGGACAAAGTCGTCGTGGAGCGTCCTTTGAGCGAAAATTACGAGGTGCCGTCTACTGTTTCGGTGCTTGGGCTGATTGGTCAGCCATTCCGTTTCCGTGGGGCGGGGATGCTGCGTAACGTGCTGCTGGTGGCCTATGATACGTCGCCCACACCGCTGCTGATGACGATCCCGTGGCTGTTGGGTAACAAGATCAGTGTGACGCTGGTGCTGCTCGGCTCTGCAATGGATTTTGACACCCATTACCTGCCCGCCGAAGTCGAAGTCGAGATGGGTGATCCGGTAGTCCATACGGGGGGCGAACGTCAGCCGGGTGTGGTGTTCGAACAGGATGAAAATGAGTTTATCTGGCGTAATCAGGTGATGACGTTAGGCTGGGCGGATCAGGTGTTTGTGACGGTCGGCCCGTATGACGAAGCCGAGCGCTTTAACAAGGTGCTGGCACGTTTTCGCCAGCTTCGGCAGGATATCCCGCGAAATTATCTGTTCGGCGTCTTCCAGCCGCTTCTACCGTGCGGGACCGGGGCATGTCAGGCGTGTATGCTGCGCACCACACACGGCAGCGGGGCCAGCCTTGTCTGCACTGATGGCCCCGCCTTTGATCTGACACAGGTCATCCTGTCGTGATGCAAGACGAGATACAAATCCTGCCGCAAACCCTGATGCAGAACAGCAGCCCTGAAAACCTGACCTAAGGATAACCGCTATGGCGATTGACATCACCCGCAGTGCCAAAAATCCGATCAGTGTGCAGTCGCCGGTGATGCCCGCCGCCGGGACATTCGGCTATGGTGAGCTTTATGGCGACCTGATCAATATCGAAAAACTGGGCGCAATCGTCACCAATCCCGTTACCTATGAGCCGTGGCGTCCGGCTTCGGGGACACGTGTCATCCCGCTGGACCCGTATCCGGGTGTGCTGCTGCATACCGGCCTGCCGAATCCGGGCCTTAGTAAAACGCTGAAGAATCATCGCAATATGTGGGCGGTGTCCGCTGTGCCGGTCATTTTGCATCTGGTGGCAACCACGGTTGACCAGATCCGCAAGAGTGTGGCCCGGCTGGATGAAGAAGAATGTATCGCGGGGATTGAACTGGGCCTGAATGATGGTATGCACCGTTCGGAAGCGCTGGCACTGGTTGATGCGGCGATCAGCCGGTCTGAAAAGCCGGTGCTGGTCCGCCTGCCGATGCTGGATGCCATGTATCTGGCCGAACCTATCGCGGATGCCGGGGCCGATGCGCTGGTCGTCTGTGCGCCGCCACGTGGGACCGCCCGTGATCCGATGACCGGGCGGCTCGTCAGTGGACGAGTCTACAGCCCGCTGGTCAAGCCGATGGTGCTGCGGATGGTGGGGCAGTTGGCGCGGCATCTGTCGGATATTCCGGTGATCGGTGCAGGTGGCATCCATACACCCGAAGATGCGCGGGATTACATCGACGCCGGTGCGCGTGCCGTACAGGTGGACTCGGTGACATGGACCAATCCGCGCCAGCTTGAATTTATCGCACGTGATCTTGGCGGGATGACCGTCACCCGTCCGACGGATTCATTCCCGGATGAGTGGTTCCCCGGAATGGGCGATACTGAACTGGAGCAGCGTCAGGCACGGCAGCGGGACGCGCAGAAGTCCCGGCGGCAGGATTAAGCGGTTCATCGCGCACACAGAGCCACGTAAAAACGGAGCAGTAAATATCATGCGATTTGAATCCTATCCACAGGCGGTGGATTATATCTTTAAGTCGATTGCGTCCAGCGGCTGGCGGTCACGTGGTCTGGACGAATACACCCGTGATATGAGTCCGGCCAGTCTGCTGCTGGAACGGGAAGCCCTGCTGCTGACACGCCGTGAATATGCTGTCGTCACGGGCAGCAAGGGCAAAGGCTCGGTGACGGTCATGACGGCCAGTATCCTGAGGCATCTGGGGCATCAGGTGGGGACGATCACCAGCCCACAGCTTCGTGACCATCGTGAGCGCATCCGTATTAATGGCCGTATGATCCCTGAAGCGGATTTTATGCGCATTCTTGATGAACTCTCGCCATCCATTGACGCGGTGATCGAAGGACTTGAGCAGGGGAAGTATCTGAGTCCCACCGCGATCTTTCTGGCAATTGCCCTGCGCTGGTTTGACGAACAGGATGTCACCGTCGCTATCGTCGAAGTGGGGCGCGGCGGGCGCTATGACGATAATACGCTGGTCCCCAATATGCTGTCGCTGTTTACGCCGATTGTGCTGGAACATACGCGCTATCTCGGCGAAACACTGGAGCGCATCGCATGGCACAAAGCCGGGATTATCAAGCCGCAGAGTTATGCTTACAGCCTTCCTCAAGCCCCGGAAGTGATGGACGTGCTGCGCCGTGAAGCTGAAAGCCGTGATGCACAGTTTGAGTGGATCGCACTGATGGATATGGGGCGCTTCATCACTGAACTGCCCGACGGTGTGCGGATGGTGCTGGGCCGCTATGGTGAGATCGATGTGCCGTTTATCGGACGTTATGAGATCGACAATGCGACGCTGGCGGTATGGGGGGCGGGTAATATCCACGGGCGGTTGGGTGGGATGGCCCACAGCAGCGCGGAGTATGTTGAGGCTGTGCGTCGGGGGCTTGAAACCGTCATCTGGCCGGGGCGAAGCCAGCGGTTGCAAATGCACCCTATGGTTTATATTGATGGCGCGATCAATCCGGTGTCTGCCAGAGTGTTTCTGGAAAGCGTCCGCAGCCGCCTTCAGCATCCGGTGATCCTCATCACGGCGATCCCGACAGATCGCGATGCAGCGGCGGTATATCGTGAACTGCTGCCTTATGTCGATGTGCTGATCATCACCCGCACATCGCGCAATATCACCATTTTCTTCCCTGATGCGCCGGAAGCCACCCAGACCGCACGGGCGGTTGCCAGCGAAATCAGCAGGAAGCTCGATATTCATTATGCCGATACGGTCGCGGATGCCATCGAACAGGGGCGCACACTTGCTGGCGCAGAGGGTACAGTGCTGATGTCAGTGGCACAGCCTGCCATTGGTGATGCCTTCGAATTCTATGACCTGCATTACGAACAGATTTAGGGCTTTTTTACAGTAGAAAACCGCTCTCGGAATCGGTCATTTTCGAACATTCGGTCTGGCAGCAGAGGCGGGAAATTGCTATAATCCTCTATCCCCAATCGAACGGAAGTTCCAGACCTCCAGGAGATCGCGTATGGCGTTTCAGCTTGTATCGGATTTCGAACCCACCGGGGATCAACCCAAAGCGATTGAACAGCTTGTCGAAGGCGTCCAGCAGGGCCACAAGTATCAGACACTCTTAGGTGCAACGGGCACGGGTAAGACCTTTACCGTCGCGAATCTCGTCCAGCAGACACAGCGACCGACGCTGATTCTCGCACATAACAAGACATTGGCGGCACAGCTTTACGCGGAGTTCAAGAACTTCTTCCCGAAGAATGCTGTCGAGTACTATGTCAGCTACTATGATTACTATCAGCCGGAGTCCTACGTCCCGCGCTATGATCTCTATATCGAGAAGCAGACCGAGATCAACGAGCATATCGAACGCCTGCGGATTGCGGCCAAGGCTGCGCTGCTTTCGCGCCGCGATGTGCTGATTGTCGCATCGGTGTCGTGTATCTATGGTACGGGTGACCCGGAGACGTGGGCGAAATCGATTCTTGAACTGCGGGTTGGTGATTCCATGCGGCGGGAAGCCATTCTGCGCCGTCTGGTCGCGCTTCAGTACACGCGCAATGATATGACGCTCGAACACGGTAACTTCCGGGTGCGCGGCGATACGCTGGAAATCTACCCCCCGTATGAAGACGCGGCCTATCGCATCACCATGTTCGATGATGACATCGAGCGTGTGCTGCGGTTCGATCCGCTGACGGGTGAACTGCTTAGTGATCAGCCGGTGGTGGTGGTTTTCCCGGCAACACAGTTCCTTGCTGATCAGGATAAGCTCAAGAAAGCCCTCACCGACATCGAGAAAGAGCTGGAAATGCAGCTCGAACACTTCAAACGTGAGGGTAAGCTGGTTGAAGCACAGCGCCTGCAGCAGCGCACGCGTTATGATGTCGAGATGCTGCGCGAAGTCGGCTTTACGTCGGGCATTGAGAATTACTCACGACATCTCGAACAGCGCGCACCGGGGACACCGCCGCACACGCTGCTGGATTACTTCCCCGATGATTACCTGCTGGTGATCGACGAAAGCCATATGACGATTCCACAGGTGCGCGGGATGTACAACGGAGACCAGGCCCGCAAGCAGAATCTGGTGGACTTCGGCTTCCGGCTGCCCAGTGCGATGGATAACCGTCCGCTCCAGTTCGATGAGTTTGAGGATCGTTCGGGCACCACGATCTTCACGACAGCGACTCCGGCAGCCTATGAACTGGGGATCAGCAAGCAGGTTGTGCAGCAGATCATCCGCCCGACGGGTATCCTTGATCCGATGGTGGTTGTCCGCCCGGTTGAAGGCCAGATTGACGATCTGCTTCAGGAAGTCGCGATGCGCGTCAAGCGGGGGCAGCGTGCCCTGATTACGACGCTCACACAGAAGATGTCTGAAGAACTGGCCGGTTATCTCAATGAGATCGGCATCAAGGCGCAATACCTGCACGCGGAGATCGAGACACTGGAGCGCGTCGAGATCCTGCGTGACCTGCGGCTCGGTGTCTATGATGCGATTGTCGGGATCAACCTGCTGCGTGAGGGCATCGACCTGCCGGAAGTCTCGCTGGTCGCTATTCTGGATGCCGACAAGGAAGGCTTCCTGCGTTCGGAAGCCGCGCTGATCCAGACTATTGGCCGCGCTGCCCGTCATCTGGAAGGGCAGGTGATCCTGTATGCGAACCGCGTGACCGACTCGATGCGGCGGGCGATGGAGGAAACCGAGCGGCGTCGTGCCGTTCAGGACAGCTATAACAAGGAGCGCGGCATCGAGCCGACAGCGATTATCAAGGCGGTGCGCGACCTGACCGATCGTGTCCGCATGATGGTGGCGCAAGAGGACGGCAAGTCAGCGGAAGAGGCGGGTCCGGTTGATTACGCCAGGCTGAGCAAGACCGAACTGCATAAGCTGGTGAAAGAGCTTGAGAATGAGATGAAACGCGCCGCCAAGGCGCTGGAATTCGAAAAAGCGGCGGCGATGCGTGATCAGGTCTTCGAACTGCGTGGTATCCTCGCGGAGAAGGAGATGGACGCCGAGATCATCGGCGAGAAGTAAACGCCAAGCATTTACAGGGCGGCTCACTGAGTCGCCCCGTTTTATTTAGCCGGACAGCACCGGACAGCGCCCGCGCTGCCCCTACGTGATGAACTCTGGGCTGGAAGAATCCAGCCCCTACAGGCAGTCCAAGAGCCTACAGGCAGTCCAAGAGCCTACAGGCCGCGTCGTCTTTTATGCCCTGACGCTGATATGCTGCTCCACCCGTGGCGCGAGTTCTTCCCATTCGATGCTGGTCTGACGTCCCTGATCGAACTCGGCGACCATCCACTGATACAGTGCCTGAAGGCCGCCATCATCCTTCGCCAGTTCTACGCCCGTATGCTGCCTGATGAGGAAGATCAGCCCCGCGAGGCCGCTGTCCTTGGTCAGTGAGACTTCCAGCGGACGCCCCAGCAGCTCCGGCACATTGAACGGCGCGTACATCCACCAGAACTTGTTCAGTCCATCCGCATGGACGCCAGCGCGGGTGCGGTGTGCATCACGGCCATACAGCGGATACTTTGGTGGGACGGGTTCACCCATCCCGGCATACAATGCGGCCAGGTCATTCAGCGCCTTAAAGTCTGGTGCATCATTGGTGAAATAGCCCATCCCCATCAGATGCAGCAGCACACCTTCCAGCGGGGCATTACCCGTGCGTTCACCCTTGCCGAGTGATGTGCCGTTGATGGCCGCGCAACCTTCACGGATCGCCGCCAGACAGTTGGCGACGACCAGCCATGTATCGTTATGCGGGTGGAATTCCAGTTCTTCCGGTTCCAGCCCTAGCGCACGCAGTGCCCGGATGATGCGCGGGATACTGCGCGGCAGTTCGACATCGTCATAGGGCAGGCCGAGGCCCATGGTATCGCATACGCGGAATTTAGGCCGCAGTCCTGCCGGTTCATAGATCGCCTGCACCGCTTCGACAAATGGCTGTATGAAGTCCAGCGGCGCACGGGTCGCGTCTTCCAGATGCAGGCGCGGACGGATGCCCGCATCGACTACCATACGCACGGCATCAAGATAGGTCTGTGCCGCCTGATTGCGTCCGCCGGGCTTGAACTTGTGGAAGGTGTGATAATCCGAAGCTGACGCCAGCATTCCGGTCTCACGGATGCCGAGTGACTGGATCAGTTCCACATCCTTGGCGGCGGCCCGTATCCATGTCGTCGGCTCAATCGGTGCCCCGGACCGATAGCGCTCCATTGCACCTTCCAATGCTGCCCGGTCTGATGGCCGGTAAACGAAGAACTCCGCCTGACGGATCGCGCCGCTGACGCCGGTAAACGCGCACAGGATGTCGTAGATCTTCAGCGACGCTTCGGTTGTCAGCGGCAGGCCGCCCTGCTGACCATCACGGTGAGTCGTCTCCGTGGTCCATGCCTGCGCGGGAAGGGTGTCTGGCCGCTGTCCATCCGCCCAGACATACTGCGGAAACTGGTCACGCGGGAAGCTGTTTTCAAAATATTCAGGGGAATCAGGTTCAATCATCATTGTAAAGTCACCTTCTGGGCGTAAATCATCAATCTCACCTGTCCAACATAGAATTTTCGGGATATATTGTCAATATTGATTGAATAATCAATGTATATTGAGGATTTATGCTGGAAAAACGCTATCTCACTTCAAGAGAAGTCACCGAGCGGCTTGAGATCACACCGGCGACGCTGTATTCCTATGTCAGCCGTGGCCTGATCCGCAGCGAGACGTCACCCGATGATCTGCGTCAGCGCCGTTATCTGGCCGAAGATGTCCAGCACCTGCTTGATCGTAAAACCCAGCGGCAGGACCCGTCACAGGCCGTACAGCAGAGAGTCCAGCAGGCGCTGCACTGGGGCGCACCGCTGATGGACTCCGCACTGACGCTGATCACCGACGGTGAACTGTACTATCGCGGGCAGCGGGTGTCAGAACTCGGGCAGTCTGCCCGGTTTGAGGATGTGTGCGGCCTGCTGTGGCTGGATGAGATCGGGGCAGCGGATGGGCTGTTCGCCTCTGTACAGGCTGAAGTATCACCTCTATCAACTGACGTGCTGACCACCTCTGCCTTGAGCCGGATGCAGATCGCGCTGGCCGCTGCCGCTGAAAATGATCTTCAGGTCTTCGATCACAGTCCGCAGAATGTCGCCAGAACCGGCGTGCGGATCATCCGGCATATGATGCAGGCGGCGACAGATACTGCGCTTCACTCGGGGGATACGCTCGCGGCAGCTATTGCACAAGGGTGGGGGAACAGCGGTCAGGCAGAAGCTGCCACGCTGATCAACGCTGCGCTGATCCTGTGTGCGGATCATGAACTGAATGTCTCGGCTTTTACCGCTCGTACCATCGCCTCAGCCGATGCCTCCCCGTATCAGGCGGTGATTGGCGCGTTGGGAGCCTTGCAAGGGTATCGGCACGGCGGCGCGACGCAGCGTGTCGATATGATGATTCAGGTGTTCGAATCCGCGCCAGACCGGGCGGCGGCGATGCGACGCTGGCTTCAGGGTGGACAGGTGCTGGCCGGTTTCGGACATCACCTCTATCCTGAAGGTGATGTGCGCGCCCGCGTGCTGCTGGACCTGTTACGCAGTCAGATTGGCGATTCTGCGGCGCTTGAACTGGCGGATGAGGTCATCCGTTTTGCTGGTCAGACGGTCGGGCTGTATCCCAATATTGATTTCGCGCTGGTGGTGCTTCAGCGTGCGTTTCAGCTTCCGGCAGATGCACCGCTGACCTTATTTGCCTTGGGGCGTGCAGCGGGCTGGATCGCGCATATCATCGAGCAGTATGAAGCCGATACCATGATCCGTCCCCGTGCGACGTATACCGGGCGGCTGCCATCGTGAATAAACCTGCCGCTGATTTCGCTGATAATGACTGTAAAGGCTGCTTCAGGAGTTTTGAGGATGAAGCGTACCTATAAAGTGTTACTGGCAGTTCTGCTTTTATTGATTTCGGGTCCAGTCTATGCTGTACAGGAACCTGTGCTGCGAGTTCCATCCGTGGAGGAATATCTGGCCGCTGTGCCGACGATCATCGCGGAGAGTGAGCGTGACGAAAATATCCTGCTGCTGACCTATCTGGAACTGTTCCGCCGCTACCCGGATTTCATGCATCAGCCGTTTGACCCGTTACAGGAAATCGCACGGGCGTACCGTCCCTATTATTCGAATCCGGTTTCGTGGTTTGCTGATCACAATAATCAGCAAACATGGAACACGTGGCTGATTGAGGCATGGCTGCGGGAAAATGGATCACAGTTAGCATCTTCCGATCATCTGACGTTCGGTGATTTTGAAATCGAGATCACACGCGCCGATTTAAGCGGTGATGGCGACGACGAGTATCTGCTTTATATCGTCGAGATGGCTCATTACAGCTTTGATGACCGCAAAAGGGAAAATTATATCGCCTATTGGGTGTTGCAGGCTGATCCTGCATCCGGTATCGGTTATCGTCGGGTTGAGACACCGCTGCCGTGGTTTCAGGAAAGCGGTTATGGCAGCGGGGGGTGGACCTCTGGCAATCTGTTTACGTATTCATTTCAGGATGTGACTGGATACGGCGTGAATGAATGGGTTGTGCTTTCTGCCAGATTCACAGCCAGTGGTTTCGGTCGCTGCCAGTCATTAAGTGTGCTGAGCTGGCAGGATAGTATGCTGGTCGATCTGATAGCCGCACCGCTGAGAGCTTGCCGGAATACCGAAGTCCTTTTGCTCGATCAGCCTCTGCCCCGCATTGAATACACCCTTTCCGCAGATGAGATTACCCAGACGTTTAGAGCCTCTGATACCTGGCGCTGTGCATGGCAGGAGACCGAAACCCACCGCTGGGACGGGGATGTTTTTACACCGGCTGCCGTCGAGCGTGATTTTGACGAAACCCTCAACTGCGCGTTAAAAGCAGCCGAAAATGCCATATGGGATGGCGATTTCGAAACCGCCATTGCGTCTTATGAACAGGCACTGATGCTGCCAGATCGGGGATCAAATGCGGACTCGGCTGTTCAGGAATTACGCCAGTATGCGACAGCACGTCTGGCAATCGCCTATGCACTCGCCGGCAGAGAGGTAGATGCCCAGACGTTGATCACTGACCTGTCAGAACAGCCGCCCGCGTCCGGGATGATGCATCTGTTGATCGATGCTTTATCCGAAGCCGGGAATGCCGTCGAGATCTGCGCGGCTGCTTATCAGGTGTTCGAAACACTGACTGCGGGCAAATTCGATTACAGGGACCTGCCGACCAATATCATCGTCGGGTTCGCTGAAGAATATATTTCTCTGCCGTTTGTTCGTCTGCCCTTTCCGCGTTCAACCCGCGCAGGCTGTGATATTACGGTGTTGAATCCGCCGGATGCGACTCCAACAGCCGCACCGGTCACACCCCGGCCTCAACCAACTGTCGGAAATCCGGTTCAGTCCACTGAAACGCAAACCGCCTTTAACTGTGGGCCAACCGGGACCCTGTTCTGTCCCTTCTACCGGGAATTGGAAGACGACGAACGGGCGCTTGAACTGGTTGATCAGCGCTTGAACGAAAACAAGGATGATGAGCGTACAGGTTTTGCCCTGCGCTATCGTCGCGCACTGGCACTTGAATCGCTGGGCCGTTCTGAAGAGGCATTAGCGGAGTATGTCGCGATCCACGACGCCGCGCCGGACTCCGCGTGGGGGATGCTGGCTGCGCTGCATTTCAGCCCATAGATCAGCTTATATGACCTGTGCCGATGTTTATTCTCCTGCGAACTGCTGATAACGCTCCAGCAGCGCTTCTCGTGTGTCGCTTTCCCTGTTTTCCTGCGTAAGCTGTGACAGCAGTTCACTCAGATGGTCGATGACCTCACGCGGGATAACACCCGTCCGAATATGACGATCCAGATAAATTGCGCCGGACCCGTCAACAGGAATACAGATCACACTGCGCAGGTTGGAAAAACTGGTATTTGTATTCGGGGCCTTGGATAGATCAGTGATGATGTTGTTGGTAATCACCACCTTCTGATCTTCCAGTGACTGTTTCAGCCACATATGCGCGAAGGAGATAAACTCCGGCTTCTGCAGCGTTTGGTCGTCAATCCCGATCTGACTGATAATGCGCATGGCAGGATCAACCGCGAAGCCACGTTCTGCTTCAGTGACTTTTAGAGCGAGCCACAGATACCGGCTGAGGAAGCTGTCGTTCATAGATGAAGCCCCTGATTAGTATCACAAAGGCGGACGAGTGCAGCGACTGAAAAATCAAGCATAACAGTTCGCTTTCCTAAAGTCGAATATCATGCAGATGAGAAGCGTAAATTTTCGGCATGATACGGTATATTACCCGTTTACAATAAGAGCTTTTCCAGACATGACCATTGATAGGGAGCGCAATGAATTCAGATATGCCGATACTGATTATTCTCGCCGGGGGGGCTTCATCGCGCATGTGGCCGCTTCACGAGAAATCCCTGCTCCGTTTTGGGAATACACCACTTCTGCTGTATCAGCTTCAGCGCTATATCGCACTGGGATTTGATCGGATCATCCTTGTCGGTAATCCGGAAAATGCCGCGATGCTCCGAACACTGACGGAAAGTCTGTCCGGTATTCAGGTTGAAGTCGTCGTGCAGACTGAGCCGAATGGGATGGGGGATGCCCTGCTGCGGACCGAGCCGGTGCTGTTTCAGGGGCAGCGTGTCCCGCAGGCGGTCTATATCACACAGGTACATGATGTGGTGGACGAGCATCTGCACGGCGACATCCTGCGCCATTATCACAGCAACCCTTCCCGGACGTATCTGGCCGCCGTTGAGATGGAAGATTACTTCCCCGGCGGCTATCTTCAGGTCGATGATGACGGGCGCGTGCTGAGTATCATCGAGAAGCCGGGGGCGGAAAATCGACCGAGCAATCTGGTCAATATCGTCGCCCATCTACACGCGGACGCTGGCCCACTGCTGGACGCTATCCGTGAGGAATACACCGCATCCCCGACACCGGATGATCATTACGAGCGTGCAATGGACCGGCTGATGAAGCAGACGGTTTATCAGGCGGTGCCGTATCAGGGGCCGTGGAGCGCACTGAAGTATCCGTGGCATGTACTGGATATTATGGATCACTTCCTGAGCCAGATTGAAGGTCAGCAGATCTCGCCGGATACCTTTATTGCGCCGACAGCCAGCATTGTCGGGCCGGTGATCATCGAAGCGGGGGCGCGTGTCTTCCCCGGTGCGGCGGTGGTGGGTCCGGCCTATATCGGTCATGGGACGATTATCGGGAATAATGCGCTGGTGCGTAATTCGATGGTGCTGGATCACTGCGAGGTCGGATTTACGACGGAAGTCGCCCGGAGCTATGTGGCGGATCACTGTTCAATGCATGCCTGCCGCGTGCTGGATTCGGTATTTGCTGAGGGCGTCAATTTCTCGGCGGGATGCACCACCGCGAACCTTCGCATCGATCATGGCACGGTGGCGTCCCGTGTCAAAGGGCAGAAGCTCGATAGTGGCCGGACCAAATTCGGCGCTGTGATCGGCCAGCATGCCTTTCTCGGCGTCGATGTGATGACCATGCCGGGGGTCAAGATCGGCAGTCATGCCCAGGTCGGCCCTGGCACACATGTACATCAGGATATTTCCGACGGTCAGCGCGTCTATGTGAAGCAGGTCCTTGAGATTACCGAAGCACCGGGGACCACATCCACGACAAAGGATTAATGCCGAGATGATGCGTCATATTCCAAAGGGAATATTCAAGAAATACGATATTCGTGGCATGGCTGAAGGCCCGGATGCGGTGATCACGCCGGAAAATGCACGCTGGATTGGTCTGGGCTTTGGGACCTATATGCAGCGAAATGAACAGTTGAATCAGGTGGTTGTCGGGCGTGATAATCGCCGGACGTCATTTGCATTGTATGAAGCCTTTATCGACGGTCTGATGACCAGCGGCTGTAATGTGATCAAACTCGATCTGGTGGCGACGCCGGTGGTCTACTGGCATGCGGCACGCCGGGGCAGTATCGGTGGTGTGATGATCACGGGCAGTCATCTCGCACCTGATCAGAACGGTTTCAAACTCTGTATCGGGAGCAAGG
Organism: uncultured Anaerolineaceae bacterium; assembly: GCA_964395665.1. Classification (GTDB taxonomy): domain Bacteria; phylum Chloroflexota; class Anaerolineae; order Aggregatilineales; family Phototrophicaceae; genus JAEZAF01. The sequence continues at coordinate 1,095 of CAYNDH010000090.1, read as the reverse complement.
CGCTGTTCGGGACACAGCTTCAGACGCTGCGGAGTTTTATCGAGTCTGGTGATCTGACCTATGGGGCTGGAGCCGAGACGCTTGATCTGTCGTCCTATACCCGTTATGTCGATGATCTGGCGGAACGCCTGCCGATGTCGAGGCCGCTGCGGGTGGTGGTGGATGCAGGCAACGGGATCGCTGGCCTGTTTATCAAGCGGCTGATGCAGTCCTTTGGGCATGAGCTGGTTGACTGCCTGTACTGTGAACTGGACGGCAACTTCCCGAATCATCCGGCTAACCCGCAGGAAGCGGAGAATATGCATGATCTGGGCGAAAGGGTGCGCGCACTCGGTGCTGATGTCGGCATCGCATTTGATGGAGATGCTGACCGGATGGGCATCGTGGATGAACACGGTGAGCCGGTGGTCGCGGATCGAGTGCTGGCGCTGCTGGCCCGTGATCTGCTGCGGCGCAGCCCCGGTGCGGCGGTGGTGGCCGATGTCCTTAGCAGTCAGGCGCTGTTCGATGAGATTGCGCACTGTGGCGGGAAGGGCGTGATGGCGGCCAGCGGTCATTCGCTGGTGAAGGCGAAAATGGCGGAAACCAAAGCGCTGTTGGGCGGCGAGATGAGCGGTCATCTGTTCCTGAATGAAGACTATTACGGGTTCGATGATGGATTTTTCGCGGCGGGTCGTTTTCTTCAGTTCCTCTCCGGCGAGACGCAGTCGGTATCAATGCTGGATGATTCGCTGCCGCGCTATTTCAGCACGCCGGAGTATCGCCCGTACTGTAATGATGCGGATAAACGGCGGGTGATCGAAGCGGTGCAGGAAGCCCTTAAGGATGCGGGCGAGATGGTCACTGTGGACGGGATACGCATCCAGTTTGAAAACGGCTGGGGGATTCTGCGCGCCAGTAATACGGAACCGGTTTTAAGCCTGCGCTTTGAAGGCCGAACTGAAGCCGACGCCCTGCAATACCGCGATGTCTTCTTCGACGCATTACAGACCGCCTATCCACAGGTGAAACTGGTTGTTTAATCGGCAGCTTGTAGCTGATAGTCGTTAGGTTGTGTTGACATTTGCAAAAAGCGCTCATTTGTAGGGGCGATGC
>CAYNDH010000089.1:7203-17619 GCA_964395665.1 uncultured Anaerolineaceae bacterium | reverse complement strand
TAACCAGCAGTTTAATCCCCCCGCCGGAACAGGCTGGTAGCCAGCCCGATCACCACGGCGAACAGGAACAGCCCGAAGAATCCCACCACCGGCGGCAGGATCAGCGCATCCCATGCCGGGACTGCTGCATTCTGTAATGCAGACAGCGCCATCTGCCCAACCGGATACAGACACGCTGCCCCGAATGCAAGATAGGCCAGTGCGATCAGCAGCGCCGGAAAGCCGCTGACAATATCGACTTTGATCTGCCCTGCCGTGAACCGTACCGTGCGCGTACTGCGTTCACGGATGATACGCAGACCGGCGCGGATCACCAGCACGCCGAGCAGCGCCATCACACCGGCGAAAATCCACTGCCCTGTCATCTGCTGCCCTTCCGATCAGCCAATCCCGACGCCCCTCTGTCAGACCGATCAGGACGGGACATGTGACTTCGATGGTTCCTCAATCTGCACCTGATCGAGCGCGTCCATCACTTCATGGAACTGCGGGATATAAAGCTGCTGCTTGCTATCGCTCATCGCGACGAGCGGATTCGGATGCACCTCAACCATCAGGCCATCTGCACCGCTGGCCTTGGCAACCCGTGCCAGTGGGACGGCAATATCACGGCGTCCGGCGGAGTGCGAAATATCGACGATCAGCGGCAGATGCGTATCCAGCTTCAGCACCGCCACCGCGCCGATATCCAGTGTCGCCCGTGTGACTTTCTCAAAGGTGCGGATGCCGCGCTCCATCAGGATCACATTCGGGTTACCGCTGCTGACGATGTATTCCGCCGCATACAGGAACTCTTCGACAGTCGCGCCGAAACTGCGCTTGAGGACCACCGGCTTGCGCTGCTGACCAAGCGCCTTGAGCAGAAATGCATTCTGCATATTGCGTGCGCCCACCCAGAAAATATCGACATAATCGCTCATCATCGTGACCTGGCTCATATCCATGATCTCGGTGACGACATACATGTTATGTTTATCCGCCACCTGCCGCGCGATCTTCAGACCGGCTTCACCAAGTCCCTGAAATTCATAGGGGGATGTGCGCGGCTTGTAGGCCATCCCACGCAGGATGCGCACGCCGCGAGAGGCCAGCGCCGCCGCCGTTTCGTCCATCTGCTCGACACTTTCGACCGCGCATGGGCCGGAGATCACCGTGAAATCACCGCCGCCGATTTCAAGGCCATCCGGGAAACGGACCACCGTGCGCTCGTCGGCGGTTTTACGCTGCACCTTGATCTTCGCCTTGGCCTGCTTCTCTTCAAGATCGAGTGATGCGCGGAAGATCTCACGGAAAAGCGCCTTGATCGTCTCATTGCTGAATGGTCCGCGATTCGCCATCTCCAGTGTCTGGAGCATCTCGCCTTCGCGCACCGGATCGTAGAAGGAATTCCCCAGATTGGTATGCACCTTTCCGATTTCGGAGACGATCTGTGCGCGTTTTGACAGCAGATCGAGAAGCTGCATATTGACCGCATCGACCTCAGCACGCAGCGCCTGTAAATGGTCGGTCTGCTGTTCCTGATCGGCGTGGCGATCGTGATGATATTCGGAATGATCAGTCATATATCCCCCAAAATAAGCGTCAGGCCGTTAGGCGGACGCCAGAAAACGCACGCTGTGGATCGGCTGTGGATACGCACTGGATAGGCCAGCGCAGCATCAGGCCGGATCAGGCGACCATTATACGTGCAGCGTGTCAACATCACCACTTTCACCATTCATCAGATTTTCACCTGTTTAAGGCATCCTGAAATCAGGGGACGATGTCGGGGCGGAACGCTCATGATTTTTGCGACATTCTTCACGTGCCGGTATACTTCCTGTTTGCTTATAGTAATCCTTGTGTTCAGGATTAAGTCACATGTCCGACCGTCCACCACGTTCGAATGATAATGCGCCAGATGAACAGCCCGATAACGGCACCGAAACCCATGCCGCACCTCAGGTTGATCCTGCAAATCCGGCACCCTCTGCTTCTTCAGGCGGTTCCGGCTGGCAGACGCCGTCGAGCGGCTGGCGTCAACCCGGTGCAGAAACCTGGCAGCGTCCGCAGTCCAGTACAGTGAGTTCTGCCGAAGTACCTGCCCTGCCGAAGGAAATGGAAGATCAACCGAACTTTACAGGCGGTTGGCACCGTCCCCGGCCAGAGGACACCCCCTTCAGTGATTCCGATCAGCTTGTCGTGACGGCTGAACCTGAAGAGTCCACGACCAGTGCGGCGACGACGGACGACGCGACGACTGACGACGCGACGACTGACGACGCGACCAGCGACACGCCCGACAGTCAGCAGGAAGCACAGGCGGAGACCACATCGGCCCCGCAGACGTCCCAGGCCCCTGAAGATATGATGGCGATGCTGGATGCCATTGAGGATGAGAACGACGAAGATCTGTTCAGCATGAGCGAACTGATCGCGCTGGCGAGCCTGGTCGATGAAGAGCCGCGCACCGGCATCCAGCCCAGTGATGCTGTCCCCAGTGTGACCACCGTCATGCCAGCGGAAGATGCAGACGACAGCGAAGAGGATACTGGCGAATTTGAGATTGATGCGCTCACACCTGCTGAACGCGCCGTGCTTCAACAAAGCACATCGGCGGGTACGGCAGCTCCGGAGAATGATCCCGGAGCTTATGCCCGTCAGCAGCTTGAAGCGCTGGAAAGCACCATGCCAGCAGAGGCGACACGCGATCAGCCTGCGTTCGATGCACCAGCAGGCGCGGCAGGTGGCACGGATGCATCGTCGGCAGCCAGCGAATACGCCCGCCAGCAGCTTGCCGCCCTGGATAACACAATCCCGCCCGGCATGGATCAGGGCGCGACCGTCCCACCACCCGGCGCAACCGGGCCAGCCCCCACAGCGACCGGGATGGACCCACGTGAGGAAGAACTCGCCCGCCGTTTCACCGAAACGGAAGAAGAAGTCCGCACGCTGCGGCAGATGCTCCATGCCGGACAGATCACACAGGAACAGTTTGAGGAACAGCTCCGCAGCCTGATGATTCTCGACGATGATCAGGTCTGGTGGATGATTGGTGCGGAAAGCGATAACTGGTACAAGTATCAGGACAATGACTGGATTGCGGCTACTCCGCCGCGTCTGCCCGCATCGGATTATTATGTCAATGCGCCGCTGCCCACGCTGGATTCACAGCCCATTCCGCCAGCAGCCACCGGCCCGACGATCTTCGATCAGGTCGATGACATCGAACTCGATGAATACAATATGCCGGTCCCGCGCAGCGGCGTGCCGATGATCGACCCGGATCGCACGGTGGTCGGGCCGAGCTACCTTGATCCGTATCTGCGCGATCAGGAACAGACCGTCGCGTCCTACAACGAAACCAGCCAACCCACGATCGCCAGCGCACCGGTGACAGATGTGACCGTTGCTTCTCCGGCGGTCCCGGCGGGTTATGGCGCAATTGAATCGCCGATTGTCACAGCACAGCCACCCGCCCTGACGGATATTGAACCCTATGCGCCGACCTATGAGGAAGCGGAAGAAGCCTACCGCAGCAATCAGATCCGCAATCTGGTCTTTGCGGGGCTGGCTGCGCTGGGCATCGCCTTCCTGATCGGTGTCGGCGTGGTACTGCTGATCCTGAGCTGGTACAACGGCATTGTTGAGGAATACGAGCCGGGGATCGTCGCACTGGCCGATTATCAGCCGCAGTTCCAGACCGTGACGCTGCTCGATTATCTCGACCGTCCGCTGGCGACGCTGTCACAGGCCGGGCAGGAACGCATCGAAGTCAATCTCGATCAGATGTCCCCATATCTGATCCACGCGGTGGTTTCCACCCAGAATTCGACCTTCTTCAACGATCCCGGCTGGGATTTCGGCTCGGTAGCGGGGACTTTTCTCGATAACCTGACCAATAATCCGGTGGATAATACCGAACAGACGATCACGCAGCGGGTTGCGCAGGCGCTGATCGTCGGCGGGGATAGCTCCGCATCGCCGGAAACACGCCTGCACTCCTATGTTGTCGCCGGTGAGGTCACACGACGATACAATAAGAACGATATTCTCCAGTTATATCTCAACGAGTCCTTCTTCGGCAATCAGAATTACGGTGTCGAAGCGGCTTCGCAGTTCTATTTCGGCATCTCGGCTGAACAGTTGAATCTGGCACAGGCTGCGATGCTGGCGAGTATTCTGGAAGACCCGGTCATGTACGACCCGGTGACCAACCGTGAAGTCGCACTGGCACACATTAACGATGTCCTGCTGCGTATGGGACAGGTCGGCTGTCTGGACTTCCAGCACGGCGAATGGTCCGCCCCCAGTGCGCAGTTCTGCGTCACGCCTACGGAAGTCAATTCATCGCAGACCATTCTCGACACGGCGCGTATCAAGGCACGCAGTTACCGTCCGCGTCAGGACGATCTGGAATATCCACATTTCGTCACACTGGTCCGCCAGCAGCTTGAAACGGCTTTCGGGCCGAACCAGCTTTATTCATCCGGTTACACCGTCCGCACCACCATCGTGCCGGAGCTTCAGGATTACGTACAGGATCGGCTGGCCGATCAGCTCGTTGCCCTGTCATCCAACGGCGTCTCTCAAGGTGCGGTACTGATCACCGAGCCAGTATCCGGCGCGATTCGCGTCTACATCGGCAGCGAAGATTTCTATAACAGCACCAATCTGGGTGAGACCGACTACGCCCGCACCTATCAGTATCCGGGCGCGGCGATTCAGCCGATCATCTACGCCGCCGCACTGGACGGTCTCGACCGCAACGGTGACGGGATGCTGACCAATGACGAATACCTGACACCGGCATCCATCCTCTGGGATGTGCCGACCACCTACGATCTGAATCCGCAGTTCAGCCCGACCAATTTCAACAATCAGTTCTACGGGCCGGTCCCGGTACGGCTGGCGCTGGCCGGACAGTACAACGTCTCGGCGGTCAAGGCGCTGGACTTCGTTGGTGTTGATCACTTCATCAACACATCACGCGATATGGGCCTGCGCTGGGAAGAGAACGCCGCCTTCGGCCTGCCGACCGCACTGGGTGAACAGGGTGTCCGCCTGTATGACATGATGGTGGCGTATGGCACCATCGCCACCGGTGGAAGTCGTGTACCGCTGCACGCCGTGGAAAGTATCCGCGACCGTGCCGGAAATATTCTCGAACTTCCGGAAACACTGCGTCCGCCGGTTCAGGAGCAGGTGCTGCCCAGTGAAATCGCATTCCTGCTTCAGCACATCATGAGCGATGACAGCGCCCGCGTCGCCAGCGGCATCCCACAGAACAGCCCGCTGAATATCGGCAATCTGGGACGTCAGGGCTGGGTGGCCGCCCAGACCGGGACCAGCGCTGGCAATCGTGACCTGTGGACGGTTGGCTTTGTCAGCAATACCGTCGTCGGCGTGTGGCTGGGGCGCCCGGATAACGGCCCGATCAGCAATCAGACCGGCCTCACGGCTGCTGCACCACTGTGGAACAACATCATGACACAGACGGTCAATTCCAACACGCGCAGCCGCCCGACCAGCTTCCCGCAGCCAAATACCGTCAGCCCCGTCCCGATCTGCCCGGATACAGGCGTTGAGGCCGGTGGCACCTGCGCCAGTCCAATCCGTAACGAATACTTCGCCATCAACCGCCGTCCACCGCCCAACACTGATGGTATGGTCGGACAGGTCGAAGTCAACTCCTGGACCGGTCTGCTGATCACTGAAGCCTGCGATCAGCCAGAAGACCGCATCCCGGTCACCTATGTCAACATCTCTGATCCATCCGCGCTGGCATGGCTGAACACCGGCGCCGGACGCGCCTATGCGCAGCGCATCGGGCTGCCGCAGAATATCGTCCCCCGCCCGACGCTCGGCTGTGATGTGAATACACTGCTGCCGACCGCCGTCATTAGTTCACCCGTCCCCAACCAGCCCTATCAGGGACAGATCGACATCAACGGACAGGTATCAGCCCCACCGAACTTCAATCGCTATACGCTGGAGTTCGCGCCGGTCAATACACAGAACTGGCAGCCGATCACCACATCGAATGTCCAGCAGCCAATGCCGAATTCCGTACTGGGGAACTGGGACACAACCGCCGTACCGGATGGACAGTATGCGCTGCGACTGGGTGTATTCTCCAATGAAGGCGGGTTCGTCTTCCGCACGGTCACAATCAATGTGGACAATCCCGATCCCACCGCGACACCGACACCAACAGTGACACCGCCGCCGACACCGACGGAGTTGATCTTCCCGACCGTGCCGATTGGCCCAACTATCCCGGTTGGCCCGACGCTGGATACCGGCTTCGCGACACTGCCACCGCTGCCCTTCGATGACTCCGCCCAGCCGACGGCCACTGTGGACACCAGCGGTAGCTAGGCCAGCGGCAGCTAGGCCAGCGGCAGCTAAACTGGTCGCAGTTAAAAATACACTGGGAAAGAGCAGCCGATCACCCGCAGATCGCTGCTCTTTTCTGTTCACCACCCAATTTCAGAGGAACCTTTTCCGTAAAACGGACGTCTGCCAAATGTCACGTTATAATGAGAGAAACTCGGCCCTGTATTGAGAGGACACTATGTTCCGTAAACTTGTCTCTGTATTTTTGTTCTGCACGCTCGTGATCGGGCTGGCCCGGACACCAGCACCTGTACTGGCCCAGAGCGATAACCCCTGCGCGGGGCTGGTCAATCTCGCTGAAAATGATATTCAGCTTGCACCAGATGCCACCGCTGAAGAAATCGCCGCCCAGTTATCGAACCAGATCGGGCTTGATCTGTACGCAGATGGCAATTACGAACGCGCCGTCGAGATGTTCAACATCGCCGTGCAGTCTGCCACAGATTTTGCCGACAGCTATCTGTACCGCGCCTGTGCGCTGCTGGAACTCGATGAGACCCGTGACGCCGAAAGCGATTTTGAAGAATTTATCAGCCTGAGCGACGATGACGAGATGGTCGATCAGGTCATCGCGTTTCTGGATCATGATACACAGCCCGATGAAGGCGGCATCACAGGCCGCACGGGTGGACCGAAGACGCGTCTCAACACCGATAACGAGCGCTGTGTAAGCGGCAGCAGCTATACATTTATGTCCGAAGCACAGGAAACGGTCGATGAGATCGACGACATCGACGAAGATGATCTTGTCGCAACTGATCTCAATGACCGTGGGCTGGCATATCTTTGCCTTGGGGAAACCGACGCCGCGCTTCAGGATTTCTCCAGCGCACTTGATATGGACAAGACCGACGCGGCTTTCTATAACAACCGTGCCCTGGTTTACATTGACCTGCAGGACTACGAACGCGCCATCACTGATCTTGAGCGCTCGATCAATCTTGATAGCCGTGACCCGGTCGCCTATAACAATCTGGGTGTGGCCTATGCAGGGCTGGATAACTTCGTCGATGCGCTGGACAATTACAATCAGGCCATCCGGCTGGATGACGAATACGCCAGAGCCTATGACAATCGCGGCTACCTGTATGAGCAGAACGGCCAGCTCAACCGCGCCATGAGCGATTACAATGCCGCCATCGACTTCGCGCCCAATGTCGCCCTTTATCACAATGACCGTGGCAACCTCAATATCAAGCTCGCTGATTATGAAGCCGCCCTGACCGATTTCGAAACCGCCGTTGAACTCGAACCCGATAATGCGACCTACTGGCTGAACCGTGGTTATGCCTACCGGATGCTCGGTGACTTCGAAACCGCCGTTGAGGATTACACTGAAGCGCTGGAACTGCGCCCGGATTATGTCAACGCCTACATCAACCGCGCTGTAGCCTACTGGCGGCTGGGCAGCCACGATCTCTGTATTGTGGATTACGACGAAGCCGAACTGCTCGATGACCAGAACTCGGTGATCTACAACAACCGCGCCCTGTGCTATGAAGCGCTGGGGGATCTCGACGCGGCTATTGAGGATTATGACCGCTCGCTGGAACTGGTGCCGGATGATGCGATCACGCTTGGCAACCGTGGCACAGCGCACCGCCGCAATGGGGATTATGAACTGGCGCTGGATGATCTGAACGATGCGCTGGTACTCGATCCCAGTGATCCGTACTACTGGAATGAACGCGGCAATATCTATTATGAGATGCGGGATTACGAACGCGCTGTAGATGATTACAGCGACACGATCAGCACCGATCCCGATTACGCGATTGCCTACTCAAATCGCGGTTATGCCTATATGCAGCTTGGTGAGGATCGCCGTGCGGTGCGCGATTTCGAAGCCTATCTCGAACTGCGCCCGGATGCATCCGACGCCGCCGAGATCGAAGATCTGATCGACGAACTGAGCTAGAGTGTGTTGACGTTTCGATCATAATACGCTTCTGCAAGCCAGTTTTGTGTAGGGGCGGACCTGCGTGTCCGCCCGCAGCGGTTAAGCAGCCAGCGGGCGATGACGGCGATAGATCGCGGCCTCGCCCCTACAAATGAACATTTTTGCAAATGTCAACACAACCTGGCACCGAACCGGTTTTCCGAATATTCGACATGGTAGGGGGGGGATTCTTCCCGCCCAGTACGCTGCTACGACCGCTTGAAAAACCCATACAGCGCCGATACCGCACAGAACCCGTACCCAATCAGCCCCAGCGTTGGCTCGCCACTGGTATACAGCATCGTTGACGCGATCAGCACGCTGCCGAAGATCACCGCACGGGTTGTCCGCTGGCTTTGTGTCTCCAACCGCTGGAGCTGCGCCCGATATTCCCGGCCTGGCGTCGCCACCACGCGCACATCACCGCGCCGAAGCTGCGCCAGCGCCTCATTGGTCGGTGTCAGCGGATTGATGCGTCGCAGCACTTCCTGCTGCACAAGCTGAAGCGCCTGCCCGCCCTTCCCTTCCAGCAGACTCCGGATAATCTCGCCCAGATCGAGCGTACCATCCGCACCGAGTGAGACATCCAGTCCGAAACCCTGCGCCGCCAGCCGCTGTGCATAGGGTTCCAGCTCCTGCCACGGGTTAAAAGTCGGATCAAGGCTGGTCGCCATCCCGCTAAGGATACCAAGCGTCCGCCCCAGATAGATAAAATCCTGCGGGATGTAGAACGGCATTGACTTGATCAGGTCATTGAACTGGCTGGCGATATTGGCGGCGCGATCAAAATCAATATCGGCGATCTCGCTCATCGTCAGGCCCCAGACCTCATTGAAGGTCGCCTCTGTCGCTTCGATAATGCGTTCGACATCCGCCCCTGGCAGCAGCAGGCCCAGCTTCTGATACGACTCCACCAGTCGGCGCGGGTCGCGGGCGATCACCGCCTGAAGCGTATTCACCATGCCGTCAGCTAACTGACGGGTCAGTGAACCGGTCATACCGAAATCAACAAAGATCAGGTAAAAGGGACGGCCCCCGTTCTGCGCATATTTCGACGGATCATCAACGGGCAGCGGATAAACGAACAGGTTGCCGGGATGCGGGTCGGCATGGAAGAAGAACAACTCGAACACCTGCTTCAGATAGGTTTCCATCAGGCGCTGCGCCACCTGCTTGCGGCTGATACCGGCAGCTTCAATCGCAGCGAAATCGCTGATCTTGATCGAACTGACATCTTCCAGCGTCAGCACGCGGTCGGTGGTGTGATCGAGATGGATCGCCGGGATATAGACGCCCAGATCCTCACGGAAGAAATCGGCAAAGACCAGCGCATTACGGGCCTCATGCAGATAGCTCAATTCTTCCAGCAGTACGCGGCCAAATTCTTCGGTCAGTGCCATCGCATCAGCCCGGCGCGAGATGAACTGAAAGCGTGACGCCACCCATGCCACCACTTTAAGCGCGGCAAGGTCGGTATAACACGTCCGGCGGATACGGGGCCGCTGCACCTTGACGACGACCTTCTCACCGTTCAGAAGCTGCGCCTTGTGTACCTGCCCCAGTGAGGCGGCAGCAATCGGCGTCTCGTTGACGAACTGGTAATGCTGGTTCAGATCGCCGAGATCCTGTTCCAACGTCCGGCGGATGTGCCGGAATGGGATGGTCGGCACTTCGTCCTGAAGGCTCTCCAGTTCGCGCACCACTTCTTCCGGCAGCGCATCGACACGGGTTGAGATGAACTGGCCGAGCTTGATAAACACCCCGCCCAGTACAACCGCAAAGGCGCGGAATTCACGGGCATAACGCGGGAAGCGTTCCGCGTTGGTGCGATCGACATAGCCACGAAAAAAACGCCGGACATACACCTGCCAGAAGATCAGCCGTGCAAACAGCCATCCGGCAAACACCAGCACCCGCAGGTAACGCCACTGCATCGCCAGCGACCGGCTGCGCGGCAGATCATTCAGCGTTTTGGGGACTTCACTCCCCGCCAGCCGCCCCGAGAGATCAAAATCCGCGTCCGGTGGCTGACGGGTTGGCTGTGCGGATGGCTGTACGGCTGATTGAGTGGACGGCACAGCAGGGCCATGTGCGGATGA
>CAYNDH010000089.1:0-7103 GCA_964395665.1 uncultured Anaerolineaceae bacterium | reverse complement strand
TCCGCCGCGCTGTAGATGCCAGTTGGCATCCGGGCTGGCGCTTGTGCCGGTGTCCGGGTGGTCTCGTCGGGTGGCCTTGTCCCATTGGTCGATGTCTTCACCTGTGCCATACCATTAAAACCTCATCCATAAATACCAGATACAAACATCCCCGTGACTGAACGATCTACAGCCACGGGGTTTCACTTTACTGACTTCTGCGGCCCGGTTTAAACCGTTACGCCGGTCCGGTTGATTCTGTTGGCTCCACCGCTGCGATTGACTTCGCACCGGGCTGGTTGCTGAAGCGCAGGACGAGCGTTGATTTATCGAATTTCGCTTCGACCAGTTCCAGTTCCCACAGCGCATACGGCAGCACGATATTGCGACGGTATGGCCCCACCCGCAGCGTGATCTCATCACGCGAACGGTACAGATCCATATCTTCCTTGTCAGCAAACGGCAGCGGGACGCGCAGATCAAAACCGCCGGTCTGCTCGTTCTTCTCGATGGTATGGGTCATCCCCTCACCCATCTGATCCGCCGGGTTGCGGTCACCGTAAAGCTGCTGGCCGAGCTTGCGCAGGGCTTCCAGTCCGCTGACCTCTCCGCCGAACAGCGGCGCTTTCAGCAGCGGCAGTCCGCCAAATGCCTCACCGATGAACTCGATATTATCGCGCTGGTTGGCCTTCCACATCGTGAAGTACGGGTCGGTCACCTCATCCGGGATGATCCGGTTACAGATGATGGCGTCCGTCGCATAGCCGTACAGATTCAGATAGGTGTAGGTGCGCTGCGTCTCCTTGATGACCATCTTCTCCGGGTTGACCACCAGCCGGATGCTGGCGACTTCGGAGTTCGCCAGCAGGTCGCGCACCTTGTCCAGCGTATCGAACAACTGCTTGACCTGATCCCATGCCTCATCATCCGGGATGCTCTCGTTACTGCGTCCGAGCATGCGGCCAATCGGACGGGCGATCTTGCCGAAGCCCTGAAACAGCCCCATGACTCTTTCCAGCCACCAGCGCGTCACATCCGGCAGACTCAGCAGGCGCAGCGTCTCGGCGGTCGGCGCGGCATCGACGATCAGCACATCGAATTCGCCATCATTGAAATACTTGTTGATCCACAGCAGATGAGCGCCCTCTTCCAGACCGGGCAGGATGGTCACCTCTTCGGCCACGATGTCATCGACACCATTACGGCTGAACAGGGCCACCATGTATTTCTGGAAGCGCCCCCAGTATTTGTCCATCGAATAGCGGGCATCGACTTCCTGCGCCCACAGGTTCGGGTAAATCTCGACCGGCTCCGGGCCGATTTTTTTGTCCAGTGAGTCGGCAAGGCTGTGTGCGGTGTCGGTGCTGATGACGATGGTCTTCAGCCCCATTTCGGCACAGCGCAGCGCGGTCGCGGCGGAGATGCTGGTCTTGCCGACGCCACCCTTACCGGTATGTACGATCACGCGCATGGATTGTTACTCCGTTCACAAATACAAATTCATTATACAGGCTTCATAAAGCGCAGGGATGTCTCAGCAGCAGAGACTCGCCTATCTTTAATATCATCATGTACGCAGCACGGGGCGGGCAGGTTCTAATCAGCGGGGATTTCTGATGAAAGATTGATACAACGCAAGCCGGACGTGCATCCGGCTTTATGACATTCGCTTATGGTGTGACTGGCTCAAGGAAATATTCAGTCGTATTTGATTCGGCTGCATATCCGGTCGTGCCGTCATCCAGCTGGATCTGCCACCAGCGATAGCCATCGCGACATTCCGGTGTCGTTAACACGTCGAAAGCAGTGCCTTCAGGCATTTGAACAATGACTTCACTATCTATACCGGGATCTGTGCGAAGCCGTGAAGGAATACCACCTGTAAAGGCAACCTGCCCCCGTTGATCTGGCTGAAGTTGTGGAGGCAGGGTCTGGTCAAAAATACAGGAGAGTGTTTTCTTTTCTTCATCGGAGGCTGTGATATGCCAGTCGCCTGCCTGATACGCTCCGTTCAAACGAAAGAATTCAGTTTCAACCCAATTACCGTCTACAATCTCGGCAATATTATAAACAAGTTGGTCATCACTGGAGGTAACCGCGTTGCCATCATACGAAAGGATAAGATTGCTGGCACCTAAAAATGAAATCGTAGTGTCCTCTGCTTCTATGATGGCACTGTCTTTGTCAACGAGTGTGTTATCCGTATTAAAGCGCACAATATGCTGCTTAAAAGAGTTCCCACCAGTTTTGATTAACAAATATTTCCCGTCATCACTCCATGTTACCGGTGATGGTGTGATAGGATCAGGAAAAAGCTCATCTACGGAGATCATTTGCCCGGTAATCGTATTCCACAAGATGTTAATGTAGTGCAGCTGAGTCGTACCTTCATCTTCGTTACTGTCTGATAATTCAAACTGAATGAATGTCCACTCATCTCGTATCGGATTGCGTTTGCTTTGACTAATATTAGAAAGCGACAAATCCTCTAATCCAGAAGTTACCCGAATACCGGTAAGTGGGATATTGGTCTGATAGTTGCCAATGCTCGTTGATGTATGTGTGTTCCAGTCAAAGAGATAAAAATCATAGGTCATTGACATGACACCAGACCCAAGGATAATGCGCAGATACATAAAATTTTTAGAGTCTGCTGACCAACCTACAGGATGGAACACAATGTCAAGAGTTTCAGGATCACTCGTTTCAACTTGTATGAGCGAAGACGAAGCATAATCGTAGTAAGCCAAGTCAGCACCATATTGGTTGAAGGCTAATTTCTCTCCATTTGGATTCCATATCAGAGGTTGTCCTATATTTACACCTAGCGTGTCTACAGTACCTGTCATTGTGTCAAGTACTAATACACTGTCTGTTGGCCCCTCCGTAAATGCAAACTTGCCAGATACAGGGATTACGATTTCCGTTAGGTTTGATTGTGCTTGCAGATCGTTCGGATGGAGTGCCAGCACACAAAGCTGAACAAACACGAAGACGATCTGAACGGCCCAGGTTGTATTTAATATCGTCTTTCTTTGCATCATGCTGATCTTCGCCAATTCCAGAACCTCATCTGTTTTATTCGACTATCGCAGGCATCGTCCCCGGACGCAGACTCGGTGTGACCGCCGTGCCGAGATGCGCCAGCGTCCGGTTGATCGCCAGTGCCAGCAGCAGTCCGGCAGCCAGCACGAGCCAGATCACAACACTTACGATGAAAAGCGGTTTCAATATCACGTGATTCAGACGGCCAGCGGATCAGCAAAAAAGGAGCGTGACTTGTTGCGATACAGCGTCACGCTCCTCATATAATACAGCGTCGGGATCAACCGTTATGCGGCGTTGGTCGCGGTCGGCGTGGCCTTGCGCCCTGCATAACGACTGCGCGAATTGTAGAAGATCACCAGCAGGATCACCGAGAGGATGAACACCACACCACAGACCGCCTGTGTCATGTTGATGCGGACGAGCTGATCGCCCAACTGAAGGCTGATCACGCTGACTTCCACGCGGATGAATTCCAGAATGTAGCGGATGAAGCTGTACTGTGCAGCATACAGCAGCGCAATCGTACCAGGGCGCAGTTCATGGCGGAAGCGGTTCCAGATGTACAGCAGCGCGATAAATGCCATCAGGTTCCAGATGCTTTCGTACAGAAACAGCGGGTGGAACAGGGTATCCACCGGGTAATCAATCGTGCTGGTATACGGGGCCACGCGGTAGGCGCTGTCAATCGGGATGCCCCACGGCATCGTGGTCGGCGTGCCGTAAAGTTCCTGATTGATGTAATTCGCCCAGCGGCCAATCGCCTGACCTAACGGCAGCACCACGGCGCCGATGTCCAGCCACGGGGTGACTGCCAGCCGGTTGGCACGCAGATACAGCAGCACGCCGATCAGACCGCCGAGAAACGCGCCGAAGATATGCAGGCCGCCGCTCCAGATCGCAATCGCGCCGCCATCCGGGTTGAAGAAGTTCTGGAAAAACCACGCGGTATCACGTCCGGCAGCCACCAGCGACTGCGGCGGGAACAGGATGAACCACAGACGAGCGCCAACGATCCCCAGAATCACCGCGCCGAACATCGCGCCCCAGATATGATCCGGGTCGCGGCCATCGCGTCTGGCAAGCCGCGCCGCGACTGTCGCCGCCACAAGGATCGCAAACACGATGATAATGCCATAATAACGGATCTGAATTTGTCCGATCTCGATTGACTGCGGGCCAAATTCCATAAATTTATTCCTCTTTCTTCAATGCTCGATAAACAAACCACAGCCGCTGCATGGTGGTGAAGTTCGTGCCAACCGCCAGGATCAGCAGCCCGATGCCCAACAGCGCCGGGACCCATAACATCAGCAGGATAACGGCCAGACGCTCCAAACGGCTGAAGGCGCCAATCTTCGCTGAAACACCAAGCCCTTCTCCACGGGCGCGCACATAACTGACCGCATAGCTGCCCATCAGGGCGGCAAACGCCAGCAGCATCATCTCAAACTGATTCTGCACGGCAAAATAATAGCTCAAACCGGCAAAAATAACAGCATCAGCATAGCGGTCGAGTGTAGAATCCAGCAGCGCGCCGAATTGATCCGTGCGCTGCATGGCACGCGCCACCGCGCCATCCAGTGCATCGAAGGGCAGCGCCAGCATCAGCAGCAGTGCGCCCCACTGAAGTTCGCCGCGCCCGATCAGCACGGCGGCAATGACGACCAGCACGAAACCGGCAATTGTAATCGTGTCGGGATGCAGGCCGAGATTCAGCGCGGTCTGCCCTGCCGTGCTGGTGAGCATCGCCGTCCAGCGGCGCACACGGTCGGTCAGGGTGACGGGTGAGGGCGTTGGATTGGGGGATGCTGGTATGGGTGGGGATTGTTTGTCAGGTACAGTCATGAGATCACGATGTGCTTCCGTCCGGGTGGCGTTATGGTCCTACAAAATCACACACTTGAAAACCCTGAACCACGTCAGACGATGCCTTTTCACGCACGTTTGCACCAAAGATCAGGAACTTTCGCCCATCACTTTCAAAGGATTCGGCGCATCACTTCATAGATAGAGTGTGCAGCCGTACATCAGGAGGAAAGCGTGGATGATCGCAGCGCGGTCAAACGGCTGAAGCAGGGTGATGTTGAGGGGCTGGAATGGCTGGTGAACCGCTATCAGGTTGAGGCGGCACGCGTCGCTTTCCTCATCACCCAGGATGCCCATCTCGCAGACGACATCATGCAGGATGCCTTCCTTCAGTTTTATCGTCGCATCGCGCAGTATGATGAGCGCCGACCGTTTGCGCCGTATTTTATTCGCATCGTGGTCAATCTGGCGATACAGGCCGCACGTCAGCAGCAGCGACTCGTGTCTCTGACCATCGAAGTCGAAGATACGACCATGCTTTCCACACCGGAAAGCGAAGCAGAGGCGGCAGAACTGCGTAAAATCATCGGTGTAGCCCTCAAAGCGCTCTCGGCAGAACAGCGCGCCGTGATCGTGATGCGCTACTATCTTGAGTTCAGCGAACGCGAGATGGCTGAACACCTCAATTGTCCACCCGGCACCATAAGCTGGCGACTGCATGCTGCACGCAAACGTCTGCGTGGTCTGCTGCACCAGTATGTGAACGACCAGCAGCAGGAGGCGTAACGGTGGACGATCATCTGCTCAGACAGGCTTTATACGAACAGGCCCAACAGGAGATACCGGATAGTATGAATCGCTGGAACGAAATTCAACAGAAGTTACCACAGATGCCCGCCTCTCCCCTTCCAAAGCGGCGGCGTGCAATGGCGCGTTTCATCCCACTGATGATGATCCTGCTGGTCAGTGCCGGGGCTTATGCCCTGTATCAGTCAACACTGACGTATTTCCCGCTGGATATTATCTGTGCAGAGGAAGGTTTCCATGAACTCGGCATCAGTCAGACCGTGGACGGCGTCACTGTTCATCTGGAACGCGCTTACGCCGATACCAGTGAAATCCGTTTCCTGATCCGCATCGACGGGCTGGCCTATGAACAGTACTCCAAACAGTTACAACAGCGTCAGGCCGGAAAGCTGACGGATGAGCAGGGAACCAGCTTCCAACATGGATATCACCCGGACTCAACACCTTGTCCATTTGACATTACAAAGGTCGGGACCCGAACACCCGATGACGAGATTTTGAGTGTGATCTCAGCATGGGGGCCGGAAACGGCGGCAGGCACCGATTATATGTCCCTCTCAGACTATCTTGAGACGGTCTATGACGAAATGCCTGAAACCCTCGATTTAAGCTACGAACTGACACTTCAGAGACCACAACCTACGCCGACACCGGCCAACCCGGAAGGGACCGCCGAACCTCAGCCAGCGGAGTTTGACTCGCTGGTCTTCAACTTCGACTTTACGGTCCCGGTATACGGCGAAATCCTGCTGGAACCCGATCAGACGGTCGAAAGCGATGGCTTCACCGTCACACTGACGCAGGCGAGCATCGGCAAATCCATCACGCAGATTCAACTCTGCTATCCTGAACTGGTTTCCACTGGTTTCATGTATGAATTCCCGATCACCCTCACCATTGGCGAATATGAGGGCTGGCAGCGCAGCGGCGTCTGGAATGAGAGCGCCAGCAGCGAAACCCGCTGGTGTGTCGATTACATGTACAGCATGTACTTCGAGCAGTCCCCTGCGACACTGACACTTCACATTGATGAGATCTATACCCAGCTTGAGGTGAGGTCTGCTGCGCTGGAAAAGTGGGAACAGTTGGTTGAACTGGCGGCGGAAGTGGGGATCGAGGTTGAACTGGATCGGCATGAAGACTTCATCTTCCCGCTTGAACGCCCGACCGATCAATACACGGGTGAAAATATGCGTGACACGATGACCGAACTTTATACACAGGTCGGCCTGATGAAGGTCTTTAAGGGGCCGTGGACCTTTACGGTAGACATCCCCTAGCCTGAAATGCAGGCGTGGTGAAGGTTGATAGTTATGTCAGGTTCTATTGACGTTTCGATCATAATGCGCCTCTGCAAGCCGGTTTTGTGTAGGGCGGACCTGCGTGTCCGCCCGGAGTGGTCAAGCAACTAGCGGGCGATGACACAGCATCACCCCTACACATGAGCGATTTTTGTAAATGTC
>CAYNDH010000088.1:11429-17692 GCA_964395665.1 uncultured Anaerolineaceae bacterium | reverse complement strand
GGTTGGACCTTCTACAACAGCACCGAAATGAGATCGCAGCAAGCAATTTACATCTTGGCCACTCTCATAGGCATCAACTTCTAGATGCAAATGGGTATTACTCCCTTGATCTGCAAGCGTAGCAATTCTCTCCCCCATGAATACACGTGCTCCTAAATACAGGTGTGGTTCAACCGCCTCTAGCTCGCCATATAGGACAAAGTGCCCACCTGTTCGAACAATTAGATTAGCACCAGCAGTTGCTGCCCCCCAGTTTGTCGCTCGGCGACCATCACCCAGCAAACCTATGCCAACAACGATTCCATCAGCGACAGCTCTCACTTTAACACTTCCAGATATATCGGGAAAAAAGTCTAGTCCAAGGTGAGAGCAATTAGCGATAGAGCTATATACCGTCTGAAGATCTTCACCATTGCCGAAACCACGAAATCTGCGAGTGTCGAAATCTCTCTCTAAGGGATCACCAGCTATATTTAGAGAGTTAGTCCAAACCGTGTTCGATTGAGTATCGAAATTAGGAACATCGGGCGGTGAGGGTAAAGGCGGATTAATCGACACAAGATCTTCTCGTATCCAGGATAGATAATAAGGTCGCGCCGGATGCTCAAACCCATACCATCTATCGCCATCCTCATCTGTAGCATAAGCGCGAAGTGGAAATGTTTCAAATTGCGCAGCGTAATTACTACATCTGTTGTTGGTTATATCATAAGTGGTAATACATGCAGCATCGGGGCTTGGTCCACGACGAACATTTGCACCTACTGATGAGGTAACTTCAATAAAGTAACTAGTACTTGGGGGCAAACACGGATTTTCTGAAACTCCCGGCGTCGGCATAAAACGTGGCAATGTTGGGCGATAGGGATTGGTATTGGTGTCATGCCCACTTGCTCCATCAATACCATTTGGTCCAGTTACATCACCCCACCAACATTGTATAGCATTCAAAGTAATTCCGGTGTTGTCATTCCATATATTTTGTCCGTAGTCACAACTATTTAAATAGAAAGAACAGTTATATAGGAATACCACGCCACCATACATGTATTGGTAGATGGCACCACCTTGTCCCCCAAGGCCACTCGCTGCGTTGTTGTAAAATATGGTATTGCTTATAGTAAGCGTACCACCATCAGAGTTATAGATTGCACCACCTTTTGCATTCGGGCCGTCTGCATAATTATTCAAGAAAATGCAGTTTTCTACGGTCATAGTACAGCCATCACCATTGTAGATCGCGCCACCATTTGCTTCACCTCTACAGTCAGAGATGGTACAGCTATCCAGTATAAGGACCCCATCATTGATGATAGCACCGGAGCCAGAAGTGTCAGCATCACCATCATAAAGGCGCATATTTTTTAATGTCAAACTCGCCGATGGTTGTCCATTTTTTGAGTCAACAGAAAATAATCGAAATTGTCCGAGTGTTCGCTGGATTGTAAAACCAGCGCCATCAATTATGATCTGTCCGATGACAACTGGAGTGCCTACATCACCGAATAAATACCCTACTGGATTATCAAGGTCAATATCATTACCAAATTCAATCTCATAAACATTGTTAGGATCTGAATTTGCGGTATTAATGGCAGCAATAAGGTCAGTGGCATCATAGACATAGGTAGGCATTATTTATTCCTATAACACTTTATTCTGCTTTCAATATAGATTACATGTAAAATCAAGTAATGAGCATTAAGGGTCTATGAAATAAAATGAGCCATATCTGTACGTGAAATATTATGAAATGTTACAAAACGCCCAATAAATATTCAGACATAGGTTCCCTCACCTCAAATCAGACGCGGTCGGCTATAATGGGGACAGCAAATATGTTCTGTCCCTGAGTGAGAAAGCAGCGAGCGCCTGATGAATAACGCCTATCAAGAGCCTGATGACATGCACGAGTTCGAAGACGAACTCGATATTGAAGCGTACTGCGTCCGCTGCCGCGAGTCGGTGACGGTCGAAAATCCGCAGGCGGTGTGGACGCGCAAGGGGATGCCCGCCACACGCGGCGAATGCCCGATCTGCGGCGGGACGGTCTTTCGCATGGGCAAGACCGACGCCCACCAGCGCAGCGAACGTCCGTCACCGGTGGTAGTCGGCGACTCCAACAAGCGCAAACTGCCGCAGCTCGAACGCGATACGGTGTACGTCAGTTTTGCGGAAAGCGACCGTGAATTCGCGCAGAGTCTGGCGGATGATCTGAACAACGTCGGCGTGACGGCGTGGCTGCACGAGATCGAAGCCGATGAGGTCAAATGGGCGGGTGGTGTGCATCCGGCGCTCAAGCAGTGTCACCGGATGGTGCTGGTGCTGTCCCCGGCGGCGGTGGATGACGCACAGGTGACGGCGACGTGGCAGTTCTTCCGCACGCAGAAGCGGCCCGTGGTCATCGCGCAGGTGGATATGCAGGCCGCGCCGCCGGATGCGATCCGGCGCAGCCCGCGTTTTGATTTCGCCAGCGATTACAAGTCCGCGTTCCGTCAGATGCTGCACGCGCTGAGTGGGTAGGAAATCTTTACAAGAGTAGACATTTGATTCTCGGTTCAGGCGTTTGCAGGCGGACAGGGCGCCCTTGCAAGCAATGCGGCCCTGTCCCTACCTTCGACGTGTGCATTTATGCACCTTGTAGGGACAACGCCTAAACATGCTTGCATGTCGTTGTCCGCTGTTTCCATAAGCTTCAATGGAAAAACCTGCTTTTGAGAACACTTATGCCCTGAGCTTTTCCCGGTGGACGCCCCCGACATGCGAAGCATGTATGGCGCTCCACATTGAGCCGCGTCTCAAGGCCGGATATACTAGAGGGTATGTCGTAGAGGTTTTGTTGACAGGCTTGTGAACGGAGTTAAGAAGTATCATGGCATACCTGAACGCGAATGAACGTCTGGCGCTGCTGGAAGATTTACGGAAGATGAGCTTTAACGAAGCCAAGTGGAAACTGATGCGGATGGACGCGCAGGGACGGCTGTCACTGATCCGCAATAATCAGGAAGTCGGGCGCTGGCTCACGCGGTTTGATCTGCGTGGGCTGGGGACACTTGTCACGCTGGTAGAAAAGCGCAAGCATCTGGGCGATACCGATGGCCGTCATCCGGTGGAATACGAAATGGTGGAAGTGATCGTCGAGCCGATGCCGGATAATCAGACGTAAATACCATCTGACCACAATACCCGGTCAGCCCTGAAGTGGATCGCAGCGAAACGGCCCCCTGTGGGTTATCTACAAGGGGCAATTCTTGCATCAGCGAACACATTAAGGGATATAACTCTCATGCTTCGAACAATTCCATTGATGCACGGCGATGACGCACGCGCCGGACAGGTCAGCGCGATCACCCGGCTGGCCGCGATTATGCTGTTTACGGCGCTGACGGCGGTCGGGGCGCGGGTGACGGTCGAGATCGGGCCGGTTCCGCTGACACTTCAGACGCTGGCGGTCTTTCTGGCCGGGATGGTGCTGGGCGCACGGGACGGCGCATGGTCACAGGTGCTGTACGTCGCGCTGGTGGCGCTCAATCTGCCGCTGGATGCACGCGGCGCTGGCAGTGCGGTCTTTCTGGGGCCGACATGGGGCTACATGGTCGGGTTTATCCCGTGTGCGTTCGCAGCCGGTCTGCTGGTCGAGCGTGCGGGGGATCGGGTGTGGCAGCGGGTAGCCGCCGGATTGATCGGCTCGGCGTTCGTCTTCGGCCTGGGATTCGTCGTGCTGAAGTTCTCGCTTGGGTTGGAGTGGGACGCGGCGTTTATGTCGGGCGTGGTCGCGTTCATGCCGGAGAATTTCGCCAAGGCACTGATCGCTGGCGGTCTGACGGAAAGCGCACGGGCGGCACTGCTGCGGGCGTTGCATCCGAGGGTGTGAGATCTTGTGAAATAATCGGGTGGCAAACAAACGTAGGGCGCGCAATATATTGCGCCCAGAGGTGTCAAGATAAGGATTTTGCGTAAAATGCCCTTAGAACCTGTTTGAATATTCAGAAAACCTGCTCTGAATGTTATGGAAACAGCGGACAACGACATGCAAGCAATGCGGCCCTGTCCGCACCGGTAACCAATTTCCAAACAGGTTCTTAAGTTGCCACACATGGGTGCGCAATATATTGCGCCCCTACCCGTTTTATATCGATTCAATTCGCATTCAACAAATGTTCAATCCCCGCGTTTTTGCCTACGTCCGGCGGCGGATGCTGATCTCGCCGTCGTCGTCCAGAACATAATCGATGCCATAGGGATCATCGTAGGCGTCTTCTTCATCGCTTAGGCGGCGCTTGGCTTTGCGGTCTCTGTCCCGTTCTCTGTCCTGCTCATCCCGGACTGGCACACGGACATAGCGCACCGGAATCGGCTGGGCGGGGATCAGGCGGCCATTCACGCCGCTGGTCGCGCCGGCCATGGCACGCATCACCCGGCTGATGACCATGCCGGTCGGGATATTCAGCAGCGAGAGCAGCAGTTCCAGCAGAAACAGCGGTGTCAGCAGCGTCGCAAGCGTGAAGGATGCCATCCCCAGCGGCAGTTTGAGCATCAGATAGGCGGCGCTCTGCCAGCTATTCATGCTGGTCAGGTGCATCCCCATCATATTGAGCAGATCGACACGCTGGTCGTCCAGATCATCAATCTTCGGGGCCTGCTCAATGCCGATCATCTTGGATGCAAACCAGCGATCCAGTGCGGCTACGCGGCGTGTGATCACCAGTGAAAGGGCCAGAAGCGGCAGGCCGATCCACACCATCGTCAGCGCAAATCCCACGGGGAACAGCGCCGCCAGACCTGCGAAATACATGATGCCGATCAGCAGGTTGAGGAACATATAAATCCAACTGCGGAATCCGTAAATCAGCGGCGAGAGCAGTTCATACGACGCTGTTGGGGCTTCGTTGGAGCGACGAGAAGCCATAGAGGTATCGCTTTCGATCAAAAACGCGTTTTCGAGTCACCGGATATACGTTATACGCAGGGATGCCGGTAAAGTTTCAGGAACGCGCACGGACGTTTAACCGGACGGCGATGCAGAGCTTCAGTGATGCAGAGTATCAGCGCGGCAGTTGATCCGCCGGGATGTCCGCATAGCGGCGATTTTCAAGGTCACGCGGCGAGAGAATAGGCGGTGTGCCACCGTCCAGCCCCCAGTTGACGCCAAGCGCCGGATCATCCCACGCGACGCCGCGTTCATCGGAGCCGTCACCGTAGTAATTGTTGACGATATAGGTCAGGGTGCAGTCAGTGACCGCATAGAAGCCGTGCGCCACGCCGACCGGGATGAACAGGCCGAGATTGTGCCCCTCTCCCAGTTCGATCACCTGTGTGGCGCGGAATGTAGGCGAACCGGGGCGCAGATCGACCATCGCAGCGCGGACGGTCCCACGCGGCACATACCAGTAATCGACCTGATGGAAGTGATAATGCAGGCCGCGCAGCACGCCGGCCTGACTGTCGGAACGGTTGGTCTGAAAGTGGTCCCAGCTCACCTGCGGGAACCATTCCTTGCGGAAGGTCTCCATAAACTGACCGCGATGGTCGCCGAATGCTTTGATGGTTACCGTAAAAACACCGTCGATCTGGCCTGATGGCTGCACGGGTGACGCGGCAGCAGTCGTGTTCATACTGTTAGGGTTATGAGACATTCGTATGCCTTTTGTTAAGGGTAATAGATGGTAGCCTGCGGTATAATACATGTCATTACGGTTCCCTGATGTGTTGCACCGTACTAAAGTGTGATCGCACGACGTCGCAAGCTTTGTAACATTATGCAATCGTGCAATCGTTCCTAAATGGGAAACCACGACATTATGTCCAACATTGATTATTATTTCGATCAGCGCGATCCCTCTATTTTACACGTGGTCCACCGTCCTACCACTACCTGGAAAGATGTTTACGCTAAAATTGACGTAATTCAAAATCTGCCGGAAGACAACGCACCGGTTGTCCACCTGATCTTTCATCTGCAGGAGTCGGGGGTGATTCAGGATAGTATGGTGGGGCGCTTCTCGACCTTCGCCGTTCTCTTTCAGAATGAGCGTGTCGGCCTGCGGGTGTTTGTTTACAAGGGTTTTGAAATCAGCATGATCCTGTCACTGTTTCTGCGGACGTACCCGGAATTCAAAAATCGGCTGTTTGTGACGCCAACGGTGGATGCGGCCTATGCGCTGATCCAGCGTGAAAAGGCACATCACCAGACGCCACGCGGGTGAGCGTAACAGGTAAACAGGTGATCTGCGGACGGCAGGAAGGCCGCCCTGCAACATTTC
>CAYNDH010000088.1:9589-11329 GCA_964395665.1 uncultured Anaerolineaceae bacterium | reverse complement strand
GGCCGGAAGAATCCGGCCCGCATTCGCAGCCGTTAGCCGCCGTAACCGAACTCGCGGTTGGCCCGTTTGCTGAGGAAGTCGTCACGGGCGTCGATCTGATCCTTCAGGCCCTTGAAGGAACGTTCCAGCAGTTCGAGCGAGAGTTCCGGCAGATCGTCATAGGCGACCTGCGTCAGCGCGTAGATCGCAACTTCGCGGATGAACGCCCCCGGATATCCAACCAGACGCGGCACAAGGGCGCGGTGATCTTCCTGCCACATCGCGCCGAGGTAATGCTGAAGCATCTGTTCAGCGTCTTCCTTGGTGCGCGTCTCCGGGATGATGAAGATGCGATCAAGGCGACCGGGGCGCTTGAGGACGCGCTCGTCAATGGCTTCGGGATGATTGGTGGTGGCGACCAGCAGCGTGCCGTAATCGTTGACTTCAGCTTCGGAGCCATCCAGCACATTGAGCAGCAGCGCCTTCTCATCGTCGTGCAGATAGGCGTCGATCTCTTCCAGCAGGATCAGCGTCGGATGCTGCGAGTCGGCTGCCGTGGAGAGCGCCGCCAGCACCTTGCCAAATGCGGCGGAGTGATCGTCATCCGGGTTGCGCGCCGCACTGGAGATGTAAATCACCAGATAGCCTTCAGCCAGCGCCCACTTCGCCAGTGCCGAGCAGATCATGGTCTTGCCTGTACCGGGGACACCGGCCAGCATCAGCTTGCGGAAGGGCTTCAGGTTCAGGCGCTTGTAAACCTCAATCCCCTTGGAGAAGAACGAGCGCACATCTTCGCGCAGATCGGTCTTGAGCTGTTCCGGCAGCACGATGTCATCCCAATCGACCTTGGGGACGAACGAGTGCGTGCGCCCACCGATGATGATGACTTCGCCACGTGGGACGACCGCAGTGGACAGACGGCTGCATTCCTTGGCGAACGGCGTCCAGACGGGCAGGAACCATTCCGGCACGACGGCGACGGAGGTACGATACCATGTTGCATCTTCATAATAGGCACCGATAATCAGCACATCGATCTGATCGGGCTTATCAGCCGAGCCGTTGGATGCTTCGTGCAGGTCACGGCGGAAGTGATAGACAAACGCGCCGGACTGAAAATTCACGACTCCGTTGTCCTGATCATAAATGCTGAGACGCGCAAAGTCAGGCGCATCCAGAACGGTGCGGGCCGTGTAAACATAACCATCTGCCAGCGGGAAATCGGGTGCGATGCGTTCCAGCACATCGATTTCGAGGCAGGCATTCGAGATGAAGATCGTCTGCGTATCATCGTGCGGGTAAGTCGGCAGCCATTCCTCACGGATCCACTGTGCCATGCGGTCAGAACGCAGGGCGAAGATCTGGTTCATCATTTTGTAAGTCGACATTGAGATTGTGATTTCCTTACTCGGATTCGGGTTTCACGCTTCGTTTATTTCAGTTATTACAACGCTTACGACAGGCTGTCCAATGGTAACAGCCTATCGATACAGGCATACAGGTAAACAGGTAAACAAGCCATCAGTCGGACGATGTAAGCTGTGAGATCTGCACAGCGGCAGGATTCTTCCAGCAATCTTCATTATAAAGGACAACCGGCCCAGTGTGATGGATCATTAAAGGACCCGTAAGGATTAGAGCGTAAATTGTTGATGAAACGGGATAAAGACCTTAATATCGGCACAGCATGGTTTTCGGTACAATTCAGGTCAAAAGCTGGATACAGGCTGGCTACAGGCTGGATGCAGGCTGGATGCAGGC
>CAYNDH010000088.1:6348-9489 GCA_964395665.1 uncultured Anaerolineaceae bacterium | reverse complement strand
CAGGCTGGATGCAGGCTGGATGCAGGCCGGACAGATATGAGAAAACCTGAATGAGCAGTCGCAGGATCATCATCATATAACATTCATTTATTTTATCCAATGATAACAATTTGTGGATACGACTTTGATACCAGACAACGCCCCTTCTCATGCCACCGCATCAACTGCAACTGCAACCGCATCAACCACCAGCCACGATCCCACAACGCATCCTGTTCAGCACGGGCAAAGCATCGGGCGCGATCTGGTGCTGCTGGTGCTGGCGCTGGGATGCGTCGGGCTGTATGTGCTGACGGCGGGCGGCGGCTTTCCATTGGATGACAGTTGGATTCATCAGGTCTACGGGCGCAATCTGGCGCAGACCGGCCAGTGGGCATTTGTGCCGGATGTGCCGAGTGCGGCTTCGACCTCTCCGCTGTACACCGTGCTGCTGGCGGTGGGATATGCGCTCGGCCTGCCCTATACCCTGTGGACGCATCTGATCGGGGCGCTGGCGCTGGGCGGGATGGCAATGCTGGCGGCGCGGCTGGCGGAACTGCTGTGGGCGGTGTTTTATCCGGCGGGCAGGACGGGCGCGAAATGGCGCGGACGGGTCGGACTGGCGACCGGAACGGCGGTAGTGCTGACGTGGCAGTTGATCTGGGCGGGGGCGGCGGGGATGGAGACGCCGCTGTTTGCGATGCTGACACTGGCGGTCATGTGGCTGGCGCTGTGCCTGACCGTACCGACGGCCATCACAGGGGCGATCTTTGGCGTGGTGGGGGCGCTGTGTATTCTGGCACGGCCTGAAGGCGCGCTGATAGTCGGGCTGGCGGGGCTGGCAGTGGTGATCGCGCATCACGGGACGCGGAATGCCCGGCTGCGCTGGATGGCCCTGATGCGCTGGGTGATCGGCGGCGCGGTGGGCGGACTGATCACGCTGGCGCCGTATCTGGCGCTCAATCTGTCCCTGACCGGCGGCTTGCTGCCGAATACCGCCGGGGCGAAATTCGCGCAGCATCTGCCGCTGCTGGCACAGCCTTATCCGGTGCGGCTGGCGGATATGCTGCTGCCGCTGCTGGTCGGCGGTCAGGTGATGCTGATTCCGGGCGCAGTGTTCTATCTGATCTCGGCGGGGCGGCGCTGGAATCGGCGGACGATGCTGCATCTGCTGCCGGTGCTGTGGTGCTTCGGGCTGGTCGCGCTGTATGCGGCACGGCTTCCGGCGTCGTATCAGCATGGGCGGTATGTGCTGCCTGCGCTGCCGTCGCTGATGCTGGTCGGCGTCGTCGGCGCGGCCATGCTGCTGCATACAGTACGCGCCAATCTGTTCGGACGAGTCTTCAGCCGGGCGCTGGCGGCGGCGGCGGGACTGCTGCTGCTGGTCTTCGCGCTGACGCTCGGCCTGTCCGCCTATCAGCGTGATGTGACGATCATCAATCAGGAAATGGTCGCGGCGGCGCACTGGATCGATGCGAATATCCCGCCGGATGAACTGCTGGCGATCCATGACATCGGCGCTGTCGGTTATTTCACGCCGCGCCCGATGCTGGACATCGCCGGTCTGCTGACGCCAGACATCGTGCCGCTGATCGGGAAGCCGGATGCGCTGTGGGCCTACATGGAGCAGCACGGCGCACGCTATCTGATGGCGTTCCCCGATCAGATCCCCGGCAATGATCGCGATGATCCGCGCCTGTGTGAGGTGTTCAATACCGGCGGACGGGCATCGATTGCGGCAGGCGGCGGCAATATGGCGGTCTATCGGCTGGACTGGTCCGGCGGGTGTTGAGGGTAGAAAGGATACGCGGCGGACGTTCTGATGAAATACATCTACAAAAGATGTCAGAACGTCGCACATCTCCCAATCTTCATGCAGACTCCACACGGATGATATGCTGTCCATTTTACTGTTAACACTGGTCATAAACAGTACCGTTGGTTGTTTGCCTCATGAACCGAACCCGGCTATGCTATAGTAGAATTAAAGGGTCGTAAGATTGAGGTTGTGCTGATGAACGATCTTCTGAATAAACTCAACACGCTGGCACGCGCCAAACTAAGCGATGCGCTGCCCAGCCTGCCCCAATTACCGCGCTTCGAACGCGCACCGGATCTTCAGCGGCAGGTGAATGACCTGCGCCAGCGCATCAACGATGCCCTTGACCATGAAGATACGCTTCAGGCACAGGTCAATGTGCTGCGGGATGAAGCCGCCCAACTGGACGCCGAAGCGGATCAGGCACTGGTTAACGGGCGCGATGATGCCGCACGGCGCATTCTGGAACAGCTCAAGAAGACCGAACAGCGCCTGAGCTTCGCGGAATCCGACCTGAAGATGCATCAGCGTGACGCCGCCGAACTGATCCTGAAGGTCAATCAACTGGAAGCCGCCGTCGCTGATCATCAGGCCGCCGAGTCTGGTATGGCTGAATCGACCAGTCCAGCGCCGGATTACAGCACGAGCTATACACCACCGGCGGCAGCGACGACATCATCCCCGCCTGAGCGCTCCACATCACGGCTGGAACGTCCGCCGGAACCGCTCAAACCGGCGACCGGCGCGTCAAATGCCCCGGCATCAAAGACACCCGCGACAAAGACACCCGCACCGCCTGTTGAAAATGCGCCTGCTGACAATGCACCTGCTGAAACTACACCGGTCCGTGTGCCGGTCGAAAGTACGCCTGCTGACAGTGCGCCTGCTGCGTCCACGCCTGCCCCGACAGCGCCGGAAACCTCATCGGCGGCGCTCGACACATCATTTGCGGCGAATTCCGATGAACTGCCTGAGATCGTCAGCAGTGAGCCGCAGAACACGACATCGGCACCGGCTGAATCGGCTGGCACGAGCACAGAAGCGAAACCCGCTGATGCAAAATCTGATCAGCCGGTAGAAGAGGAAGACGATCAGCGCGAGACGGCGAAATCATACGCAAAACGTGCGCGGGAAGCGGCACTTGAACAGGCGGGCAAAACCACCAGCTCGGTCGATCAGATCTCGGACATCATCCGGGATGCACAGGAAAAGACACGGGCGCGTATTCAGTCCCTGACGGATATTCTGGAAGCGAAAGACCGCGAACAGGCGGCTTCTCCGCTGTATAACCGCGAAAAACCACAGACACCGGCGGAAGAAGCACCGGCGGAAGAAGCACCGGC
>CAYNDH010000088.1:0-6248 GCA_964395665.1 uncultured Anaerolineaceae bacterium | reverse complement strand
CGTCACCGACCGCTCCGGCGTCACCGACCGCTCCGGCGTCACCGACCGCTCCGGCGTCACCGACCGCTCCGGCATCCGGTGGAGAAGGCGCGTCAAAACCAGACGATACGATCTCCGAACGGCTGAAACGGCTGAGCAAGCCAGATGCCTAACCGGACGTCAGGCGGGATATCTGAAGCTGCCACAGGGAATATGACCAAGATCAGAAGCACAAGAGACCAGCGCCACAGCACGAGAGAAAGACCATAAGACAATGCAGCCGAATATCCTGGTCGTCACGGGTAATTATGACATCATTGCGGCGGTACGCAGTGCGCTGCGCAGCGAACGAGTCAATCTGAAGGCCGCCTTTACCCATGTGGATATGCTAAGCCTTCTAGCCCAGCCCGGGCGCTATGATGTCCTGATTATTGATGCCAGCATGGTGGACCGGCATACCGGCGAGAACACGATCAGCAGGCTGATGCAGAACCGCTCACCGCTGACGATCATCGCGGTGGCGCTGCGGGTTGATGCACGGCTGCTGGCGAAATCATTCGACCTGCCGACGCTGACCGATCTGGATCAGAAGTCGATCTATTCGCTGACGCTGACGGTGGCTGGCCGCCAGCAGCAGCGCGAGACGGAAATCCTGCCGGGGATGGCCGAACAGACCGAAGAAGAGATCGTCCGCGATATCCGTCACTCGCAGGAAGTCGAGACGATGGCCGCGCTCAGCAAGTCGCTGACCGAAGTGCTGGAGCTTCAGGAAGTGCTCAACCGTGTGGTGGAAGCCGCACGGATGCTGACCGGGGCGGAAGAGAGTATGCTGCTGCTGCCGGACGATTTTAACCCGCGCCTGCTGGTGCTGCGGGCGACGGTCGGCATCGAGATCGATCCGGAAGTCCCGTTCACGGTGCGGATGGATGACAGCCTGCCGGGTGAGGTCTTTCGCGAAAGCAGGGCCTCGTTCGGGATTGATCGCGACTCGTCCCGGCTCAAGACCGATTTTCTGGCGCAGTCGGTGCTGTACGTGCCGGTCATGCTGCGCGGGAAGACGATCGGCGTCTTAGGCGTCAACAACCGCGCCAAGGCCGACCAGTTCGACGAACATCAGAAGGATCTGCTGGAGAATCTGGCGCTGTATGCCTCGATTGCAATCCATAATGCCCGCGTGCATGAAGAAAGCCTTCAGCGCGCCCGCGAACTGGAAATGCTGGTGAAGGCCAGCCAGACGATCAGCGCGACGGTCATCATGGACGAGACGCTGGAGAATATCTGCGAACAGCTTAGCCGCGTCCTGAACACCAGCCGCGCCGAGATCTACCAGTGGAACAAGGAAGATCAGACGCTGGACCTGCGCGGTCATTATTATCAGGCCTTATGGCGCGGGCTGAAGGGGCCAGTGCTGGAGCTGGATGATCATCCGGATGTACGGACGGTGCTGGACAGCAATCACTATATGTGGATCGAAGGCGACGAATTCACCACCCTGCTGATCCCCGTCATGACCGATGGCCGGATGCTGGGGCTGCTGCGCTGCTTTTACATCCGGCGGCCAAACCCCAAACTGGAACCGGATGTTCAGAAGGTGGCACAGGTGTCACTGGATGTCATGGGCGCGGTGCTCAACCAATCGCAGGATTCCAGCGAAGAGGATGTCTACCTGCTGTTGAATTATATCAATCAGATCGTCTATTCTGACTGGAGTGAGATCTCGCTGCTGTCGGCCACCAATACGAACCTGATTGTGCTGGCGATGGCCGGTCGCGGTGTGTGGCAGGAACCACCCTATCAGCAGGTCGCGCTGTCCCAACGCCCGGAACTGATGGAAGTCCTGGAGAAGAAACAGATCCTTGAGCCGGAAGTCGGGCGCGGGATCTTCGCGCTGCCGCTGGAACACCGGATGTCGGTCTGGGGGCTGGTGCTGCTTTCGGATACCGACCGCAACCGCAATTATCCACGTGGCGAGATCGATATGGCCGACGCGCTGGTGAAGCAGGCCGCGATTTCGCTGGAAAACGCGCAGTTGTTCCATGATCTGGAACGCAGCCTGAACGAACTGCGCGGCGCACAGGAAAAACTGGTGCAGACCGCCCGACTGACAGCGATGGGTGAACTGGCGGCAGTCGTCGCGCATCAGATCAACAATCCGCTGACGACGATCACGGTGGACACGGCCATGATGCTGGAATATGAGCCGCCGGATTCAGATAATTATGAGTCGCTGATGGCGATTCATCGTGCTGGCAATCGCGCCGCCGGGGTCGCCCGCCGTCTGCTGGCAATCGGACGGCCCAACGATCCGAAATCACAACCAGAGGACATCGACGTGCTGGATACCGTCGAAGGCATCATCCAGCTCATCGGCACGCATGTTGAACGGCGCAGCATCAAAATTCATACCCGCCTGCCAGAGCAGAAGCCGCCGCATGTCTTTGCTGTTAAGGGGCAGTTGGATGATATCTGGCTTAATCTTATAATGAACGCTCATGATGCGCTGATAAGCTGGCCGAATGCACAGATCGGTGTTGAGGTGGCTTATCGCTCGCTCGATCAGCACGTGGTCGTGCGCGTCTGGGATAACGGCCCCGGCATCCCGGATGAGTTGAAGGAACGGATCTTCCGGCCCTTCTTTACAACCAAAGTGGCGGGCGAAGGCACGGGACTCGGCCTGCACATCTGCCGGGAAATTGTCGAAAATGCTGGCGGAAAAATCATGGTTGAAAGTGCGGTCGGTAAGGGTACCCGCTTTACAGTTGAACTGCCCACCGTTGAGAATGAGCAGGTCAAAATAAAATTAGGAGAACTGGAACATGACACAAATCCTGGCGGTAGATGACGATCCGGATGTGCTGAGCACACTCGGTCGTTTCCTCAAGCGGGAAGGATTCGATGCGAAGCTGGCAAGCTCTGGCCCGGAAGCACTGGATTATCTCGAGAAAGACAAGTTTGAACTGATCATGCTGGATGTCATCATGCCGGGGATGGACGGAATCAGCGTTTGCACGCGCATCCGCAAGGACGACCGGTTTATGGCGGTTCCGATCCTGTTCCTGACCGCCAAGGGAAGCACGGATGATGTCGTCGAAGGGCTGGACGCAGGCGCGGATGATTACATCATCAAGCCATTCGACATCACCGAACTGCGGGCGCGGGTCCATGCCCTGCTGCGGCGCGGCCAGCGCAGCGAAAAGAGTTCCCATCCCGAACCGGCGCTTCAGATCCGCGATCTGAAGCTGGACACCGAAAATTATCGGGCGCATGTGCGCGATGAAACCGTCACGCTGACGCTGACCGAATACCGGCTGCTGAAGCATATGATGGAACATCCCAATCAGGCGCTGTCATTATCGGAACTGCTGCAATCGGTGTGGGATTACCCGCCGGATACCGGCGATCCTGATCTGGTACGGGCGCATGTGCGCAACCTGCGTAAAAAGCTGGATGAGGACGATAACCAGCGCTATATCCGCACGGTGCACAGCATCGGCTACATGATGACCACCTAACAGCACAGCGCCGGAGACGGTGACAGATCCGGCAGTGCCACCAGCAAACGCAGCCATGCAAAAGCGCACAGACAGGCACGGATCAGGCGGGGGGCAAAAATTTCTGAGTCATGATCCTAGGTAATAACAACAAGGTCGTGTTACAGTAAGGTTGTGATACAGTAAGAATTGCTACTGAAAAAATGGAAAGTATATGGGATCTGCCCGGACGGTAACCGCTATGTATAAAATTCTGACCGTTGACGATGATGTCAACAACCTCAAAATGCTCGAGCAGATGCTGACCGAGATGGAGAATTACACGGTCGTGCAGGCGAATTCCGGGCTTGAAGCGCTGCGGATCGCCCAGTTCGAACAGCCCGACCTGTGCATTCTGGATGTCGGGATGCCGCACATGGACGGAGTCGCGCTGTGCCGCGCCCTGCGGGGAATCCCGGCGCTGGCAGATGTCCCGATTATCTTTCTGACCGCCAATAACACCGGCTACACCGTAGCGGATGCACTGGAAGCGGGCGGCGACGATTATGTCAAGAAGCCGTTTGCCGTGCGCGAATTGAGTGCGCGCATCCGGGCGCATCTGCGGCGGGTGAAACGCAATGAAGACATGCCGCAGCTT
Source organism: uncultured Anaerolineaceae bacterium (assembly GCA_964395665.1). Classification (GTDB taxonomy): domain Bacteria; phylum Chloroflexota; class Anaerolineae; order Aggregatilineales; family Phototrophicaceae; genus JAEZAF01. The sequence continues at coordinate 2,141 of CAYNDH010000088.1, read as the reverse complement.
CAGATCGTGCGCAAGACGTATCAGGCCTTCCTGAATGGTAAAGAAATCGCCCTGACACGGATCGAATTCGATCTGCTTCAGTTTCTGGCGAAGAATCCGGGGCACTGGTATACGACGCCGGAACTGCTGGAAAAGGTCTGGTTTTACCCGGCTGGCGTTGGGGATACCGCGCTGGTGCGGAATCATGTCCGCAATGTACGCCGCAAGCTGGAAGATAACCCGGACAAGCCTGCGATCATCCAGTCCCGGCATGGGCGCGGTTATGCGCTGCGTGCCGAAGTCAGCATCATGTAGCACGTTGCAGTACGCTGTGTCAGAGGGATATTTCCCTTCTGCATTATCTATCCTGCTATCATGCAAAACCCACTGTGACATGCAGTGGGTTTTGGTTTTTATGTGGTGGGTATGAGATCGCGGTTACAGGGTATGGGATAAAAAATGGGGGGGGCGGGAAAATCACCGTGATGGGTAAAAATTGGGCGCAATATATTGCGTCCCTACGAAAATCCTGTGATCGTGCAGGGGCCGGATTCTTCCGGGCCACCAGGCGGCAAAATCAAACTTCGATGCCGAATGGGTTTGTGCATCTGCGCTGCGACCAATGCGTGCCAGCACGCGCTGTTGAGCATCAGGCTGAAGCTGGTTAAACTTCTCAATAATTTCCTGTTCAACAGTATTCATAGGTTCGACCTCATCGAATCCAATAAGCCTATTGTACACTGATTTCACCCTGTGTTCTGTCATAAATACAGCGGCGGCGGACACAGCAGTGCCACGGAGAATCCGACACCTGCACAAAACAGACAACCATTTGAGGGAAGAGCTTTGCAGAATTCATCTTTTCAGACAGCCGATGTCCCGCCCATACAACCCACGGGCGCGGAACGCATCACCCACGACGCATTGAGTTATTACCGCTTCAACGGATGGGATGGGATCAGACACGGCCTCTTCACCCGTCACGGCGGCGTCAGCGGTGCGCCATTTGATTCTCTCAATGTCGGCGGCACGGTAGGCGATGATGTCGAGCGCGTCCATGATAATCATGATCTGATGTACAGCGCCATGCAGGTCGATAAGCGCCGCACCGTCACGGTATGGATGGTGCATGGCATCGATACCGTCGTCGCGACCCATCCGCTGGAAAACCGGCGCTGGCTGGCACAGGCCGACGCGGTGATCACCGACCGCGATGATCTGACACTGGTGATGCGCTATGCGGACTGCACACCGATTCTGGCCTATGACACCACACAGGGCGCGGTGGGCATCGCCCATGCAGGCTGGCGCGGGACGGTCAACGGCATGGCGGCGCGGCTGATCGAAGCGATGGTGCAGGCGTATGACTGCCGACCGGGAAATATCCGCGCCGGGATCGGCCCCTGCATCGGCCCGACACGCTATCAGGTCGGAGAGGAAGTCGTCAGCGCGGTGCGTTCGCGCTATGGCACCACCGCCGGTCTGATCCAGCGTGATCCAGCAGACGGCAGCGCCTACTTTAACCTGTGGGAAGCCAACCGCCGTGATCTTCAGCGCACAGGTGTGGAACAGATCGACGTCATGGGCATCTGCACCGCCACCCATACCGACGACTGGTTCTCGCACCGGGCGGAACAGGGCAAAACCGGGCGTTTCGGCGCGCTGATCAGCCTGGGCTGATGGATCAGGAGAAGCAGAAGGGAAAATGGATGACCACGTGGAACGATTTTGCAGCACAGGCCCCGGATCTGGCGGCGTTCGGTGAAAAGCGCTTCAGCAGCGGCGTGGCCTACCTGGGCACCGTGCGTCCGGATGGCGGCCCGCGTGTGCATCCGGTGACGCCGATCATCGGCGAGCAGTTGTATCTGTTCATGGAGCCGACCTCACCCAAAGGCAAGGACTTACAGCGCGATTCGCGCTATACCCTGCACTGTACGGTTGAGGACTCCAACGGCGGCGACGGTGAATTTTATGTGCGCGGCCATGCCACGCTGACCGATGATCCGGCAGTCCGTGAACAGGCGGTGCAGGCGGCATCCTACACACCGGCGGATCGCTATATCCTGTTCGTGCTGACGGTCGAGTTCGCGTTCATGAACCGCTACGATGACAGCGGGCTGTATCCGATACGCTGGAAAGCTGCGGAATAGACCGATCAGGCC
>CAYNDH010000087.1:0-17853 GCA_964395665.1 uncultured Anaerolineaceae bacterium | reverse complement strand
TCTAAGCTACAGGTCGCTGTAATGTGCTATAACCAGAACGGAAATTCGCCTTCAGGCGACTGCATTTTGCCACCTTTGCGCAGCCAGCGGGCCAGTTCTGGTGCGCCATACAGCGTGACAGGCAGCGGCTGCGTCCCGGTCCCGCGATAATACAGCAGCGTCCAGAGCTGAAGCGAGCGCACCGCCTGTTCGATGGTCAGTCCGCGTGCGATGATATGCAGCGGCTGCGGTGTCGGCAGATGGATCTTCACCGGTCGGCGTGTCTGGGTGCTGCGACCGTTGGCAGGCCGCATATTCTGGGTCCGCGTTTGCATCCGTGTACTCGGCGTCCGAGTACTCGGCGTTCGTGTCGGCGTTCGCATGGTCTGGGATGCGCGGACGCGCTCCGCATCCACCGGCTCACCCTCTTCGGTGATATATTCCTCAAATTCTGGCGCGGGGACATCCGGCACGAAATCAGGGTGCACCGGGGCGTCCTCATCATCATCCAGATCAAGGACGGTGAAACCCTCATGTTCGTTGAGGTGAAAACTGCTGCCCCACGGTGGGGCCTGAATCCGGCTTTCGGCAAAGCAGTACAGGCGTGGTGCCCCTTTACGCAGTATTTCGACCGTCATGAAGGTGGCGCGAATCGCCTTGCCCCATGCTTCCAGCGCCTGCCGCAGCGTGTCGGACAGTGGTTCATCATGATGCAGGACCACACGGCGACCGGCGAACAGCTTTTGCGGGAACAGGCCGCGAATCAGCAGGAACAGCTCCGGCGGGTTCGCGCTGTCGGAGAGATCGACGGTCTGCATGGCGTAGCGGACGAATTCGCCGCTGGCACGGTAGATGCGGGCAATCGCGGTGATCTGGGTCGGATTCCCGCTTTCGCTCTCGTCTTCGCCCAGTGTCACCATCGACAGCCCGACTACATCGTCAGCGAATTCCAGCGGATCGGCCAGTGCAAACGGCGTGTTACCAGTCTTGGCGAGGACTTCCATCACAATCCCGGGCATGGCGTCGGGATCATCCAGCGTGCTTTCGAAGATCACCTGTGCCGGGATGCCGCGCCCCAGTGTCAGCGATTTGACAAAGGCCGGCAGGTTCTCGCCTTCCTGGGTGCGATTGGCGTCTGGCACAAAGGCCAGAATCATATCGGGGCTTTCCTTTTCCAGCACACGCACCGCCGCTTCGATATTCTCCAGCGAGACGACGCGCACCTTGCGTTCGCGGATCACGTCAATTGAGAAATCAGCGGTCCTGGTCAACTGACGGCGCAGGGCTTCGACGAAATCTTCAACACGGAAGGACAGCGTATTGACGACACCGATTTTCAGCGGGGCATCGGCAAAAGCGCTGCGGATGTGATGCGCCCCACACTGGACGAAATCGACCGCCAGTTTGCCGGATGCGTAAGGGCGGGTGCGTCCGCTGCCATAGCGCAGGTAAGGCTGGAAATCGGGGATACTGAACAGCGGCGCATGTTCACGAGCGCTGAAGCCGCGCCCCAGAATGCCCTGTGTTTTGGCGATGTCTGACAGCGACTTGATCATCATCGAGCGCGTGGCCGGATCAGGGCGCAGGGCGATATTCGCCTGCTGCTCGTCGATGCCAAAGCGGACGAAATCAGCAGGGCGGATCAGCAGTTCGAGTGCGCTGGCGGGATATTCCTGTCGGCGTCCCGCGCACAGCACACGCACCGCCCATTCATCATCACTGGCATGACGCAGCAGACGGCGCAGCCCGTCGCGGTGCGCGGCTTTGAGCAGTTTTTCGCGGCGTTCGCCCACCCGTCCGGTGATTTTGACAATATCGCCGGTGGTCGATGAGAATTTGTCGGCGGCGCGCAGCCCGATCAGCAGTTCGGGATCACCGCGCTGGGCGGCGTACTGCTGGGCATCCTGTTCGGAGACCAGCCGCGCCGCGACCGACAGCGAGACGGCGGGCAGTCCACCTGCATTCCACGGCGTGACCTTGTATTCACGCTCGATGCGGGCATTCTTGAAGCTCTCGCGGTTGAACTTCTCCAGCGCGGCGTTAAACGTATTGTCCAGCGCCTTCAACCGGGTACGAATGACAAAATCAGCGGTGACTTCGGCTGTGGGCATCCACATCAGGTCAGCAGTCAGCCGTTCGATCACGCCGATATAATCCGGATCAGCGTTCTTGAGCGCTTCGACCGTGCCGTCGATCTCATACGGCAGTGCAGGCGTATCTGTCAGGATGCGCTGTTCGCTCCACAGCCAGCTTCCGGGCAGGGCTTTACGCAGCCGTGTGACCAGTGTCCGCCCCAGCTTGTGCAGCTCATCCGGCGTGATCACGACCTCCGGCGGCAGCGGGTACAGACACAGCGTATAGGCCGTCAGCGTCGGCGGATTTTCAATTGGGAAGACTTCTGTAAATAACTGCATGATCTCAACAGTATTCGAACATCAGTTCTTGTAAGTGACTCCGATTATACCGGATTTAGCGGAACTGTACCGGGCGCTTCATCCTAATTCTGGAAAGGTATGCGGATTCAAACCAATTGTACGATCCCTCTACGGGATGTAAACGCTTTTCCTACGCATCGACTCTGCGCCGGTGAAGATTTTTATAATGGCTTCATCAGCCGTTCTTTGAGGGCTTTGTTTATGCAATACCGACTGGTCACCCTCTTCGCCTCTGCTATGCTGATCTTTACTGTAACCGTAAGCCTCACCGCCGCTGTCTATGCACAGGACGCCGAACCCCGACCTAAGGATGAGCTGATTGCGGACATCACCGCTGCAAGCGAACCGCAGATGCTCATGTCACGGTTCTCGGAAGATCTGAAGTGGGATTTTCAGGTGATCCGCCATGACTGCACGCCGGTTGATCCGGGCGGCGGGATGAGCGTGACGGAGATGGCCTATGAAGCCCTGATCATACACGATATGAACGATGCGACAGCCGAACCGCAGGTCATCGCTGATCAGGTCCTCCAGTGTCAGGGATTGGGCGCATTCGGCCTCGCTATCATGCATCTTTCAGAGGATCACCGTTATCTGTATTACACCGATGCCCGTGAAGGGCAGCCGGATGGCGGTATCACGGCCTGGCTTCCAACGATGTTTCGGGTGGATTTACAGGATCTCTCCACCACGGCATTAGGCGGCGGAGTCTTTTCCACATGGCGCGATCTGCTGATCACCTTCGAACCGAACCCGCCCGGTCAACCAGTGGAACGGCTATTGCATCTTTATGACACCCGCCAGGCTGAACCGCTGGCAAGCTTCAATATCCGGGGGGAAGTCGTCTGGCTGCCAGATAACAGCGGCGCACTGATTATCGAAGGGGATCGCCATCTGGGGAATTATGCGATTGTCAGCCTGATCGATGTCGAGACGCTGGAACTCACCAGACTGCTGGAGTCGGGTGAAGCCCCGGCAGAAGCGGCGGAGACGGAGTAACTGTCGAAAACTGACAGCATGCTGTGATCGGCTCATTCAGCGGTTAGTGGTAGCCTGTTTTCTCATAAGAATGCATTGCAAAAGCCCGGTTTCGGCATTAGGTTATACGCTGTTTTTACCTGATATTCACAGCTTCAGGAGCCAGCGCCTATGACCGTCACACGTACTGAAACTGAAGACCGTAATCTGGATGAAATCGTCATTGACCTGCTGGGAGCAGAAGATTACCCGCGACTCCATGCACTGTTAGAGGACGAATACGCACCAGACATCGCCGATGTGCTGGAACGACTGAATGAAGAAGCGCGTTTCACCGTCTTTGAGCAGTTAGCGACCGAAAAAGCGGCTGAAGTGCTGGACGAACTCGGCGTCTATGCCACCCGGCAGATCATGCGCCAGCTTCCGACCGAGCGCATCGTCGCCGTGCTGGAGAAAATGCCAGCAGATGACGTTGTCGAGATGCTGGCCTATGACATCCGCCCCCGCCGTGATGAGATCCTGCCGATGCTGTCACCGGAACTGGCCTCTGAAGTACGGGATGCGCTGAATTTCCCGCCGCACAGTGCTGGCCGTCTGATGACGCGCAAATACGCCCGCATCACCGCCGACATGACCGCCGAACAGGTGCTGGCCGATGCCCGCCGACAGATCCGAAGCAAGGTCGAAACGCTCAATGATTTCTATGTCATCGGGGAACATAACCAGCTTGAAGGCGTCGTCTCGCTGATCGAAGTCGTCAGTGCGCCGCCGCAGCAGGTTATCGGCCAGTTTATGGAGCGCGATGTCGTCACCGTGACACCCGATGTCGATCAGGAAGAGGCCGCGCTCACCCTTCAGCGTTACGACTTTCTCGCGCTGCCAGTCACCACCGAAGATGGCCGGATGCTCGGCATTATCACGGTCGATGATGCCAATGACGTCCTGAGCTTTGAGGCGACGGAGGACATCCTCAGATTCGGCGGTGTGAGCGTCTCGAACCAGACACAGGATCAGCCGTATTTCACCGCACCGATTTTCCGTGTCATCGGCCAGCGGTTTGTATGGCTGCTGCTGCTGTTTCTGGCGGATACGATCACCGGCAATGTGCTGCGTCTCTTCGAAGATGAACTGGCGTCGGTCGTCGCGCTGTCGTTCTACATCCCGCTGCTGATTGGTACGGGTGGCAACACCGGCGCACAGACCGTCTCGACCATTATTCGCGGTATGGCACTCGATGAGATTCAGGAGCGCGACGCTCTGAAGGTCCTGCTGCGTGAACTGCTCAGCGGGCTGATCCTTGGCACGATGCTCGGCATTGTCGGGGGACTGCGCGCCTATTCATGGGATCAGAACGCGCAGTTGGCGCTGGTGGTCGGGATTACGCTGGTGGTGGTCTGCGCATGGTCCAACACCATCGGCTCGCTGATTCCGCTGGTGGTGAAGCGTCTCGGCATTGACCCGGCGGTGGTCTCCGCCCCGCTGATCACGACGCTGGTGGATGCCACCGGGCTGTTCATCTATCTCTCGATTGCACGGACGATGATGGGGCTGTAGATTAAAATCGGGCGAGTGGTACGCATTCGCTATCCCGCCATGGCTGATCAAGGGGTGCGATGATCGACAGGGTGTTCTATAATCAGAACAGATCAAACCCCGGTGATGAGCTGGAATGTTAGCAATTGTGACGGAAGAAGTTTCCCAGCCACAAACGGCACATGTGCCGGTCTTATTGGAAGAAGTCCTGACAGCCCTGCTGCCTGATGGTCACCCGGTCGAGCGCGTGATTGATGGGACGCTCGGCGCTGGTGGTCACAGTACGGCGCTGCTGCACGCGGGTGTCGGGCATCTGCTCGGCTTTGACCTTGATCCGCAGGCGCTGGCACTGGCCCGCGAAGCCCTTGCCCCATTCGCTGACCGCGCCACCATCGTCCATGACAGCTATCTGCACATGGTGCGCCACGCTGAAACCCTCGGCTGGGATGACGGTGTGGATGGCATCCTGCTTGATCTCGGTGTGTCATCCATGCAGTTGGATACCGCCGAGCGCGGCTTTGCCTTTATGAAGGACGGCCCGCTGGATATGCGGTTTAATCCCGCATCAGCGGACGCGACCGCCGCCGATCTGGTCAATACATGGGAAGCTGACGAACTGGCCGAGATCTTCTTCCGCTATGGTGAGGAACGCGAAAGCCGCCGCATCGCCCGCGCCATTATCAGCCACCGGCCCTATCAGACGACGCGCCAGCTTGCGGATGTGATCGCCGATGCCACGCCGCGCCATTTCCCACGCGGTAAAAAGGCCCATACCAAAACCATCCACCCGGCGACGCGGGTCTTTCAGGCGCTGCGGATTGCCGTCAACGATGAACTGCGCGTGATCGAAACCGTGCTGCCGCAGGCGATCGGGCTGCTGCGCCCCGGCGGACGGCTGGCAGTGATCAGCTTTCACAGCCTTGAAGACCGCATCGTGAAGCATCTTTTCAAAGAAGCCAGCACCGAAATCATCTCTCCACCGGGGATGCAGCTAGAAGAAAAACAGGCGCTGGTCGATCTGGTGACGCGCAAGCCGATTGAAGCCAGTGAAGCAGAGGTTGCACGCAATCCGCGCAGCCGCAGCGCCAAATTACGCGTTGTCCAGAAACGATAAGTGGAACATCAGCCATGAGCAGTAATCGTCCTACCAAGCCCCCCAGTCAGCCGACCAGAGCCAAGGCCAATGTCCGCTCGCCGCAGTGGTCCGCCAAACGCCCAAACGAGACATGGTTTCAGCACGCGCTGCGGCGCACTGGCTGGCGGCCACAGCGTCAGGTGATCGCGGTCGGCACGCTCGGCGTGTTTATCGCACTGATTCTGGGTGTGCTGTATCTGTCGCAGGTCGCGATGGAAGCATCACGCGGACGGCAGATGCGCAGCATGATCGCAGAGCGCGACGAACTCGAACGTCAGAACGAAGAACTGCGCGTGGAGATCGCCGAAATAGAAAGCCTGCCACGGCTTCAGGCCCGCGCCCGTGAACTGGGCTTCGTTGAGGCGACCGCCAGCCAGATCCGCTATATGGTGGTGGAAGGTTACACCGCCAATCGTCAGGCCACAGTTGCCCGTCAGGAAACCCTCACCGAACCCCTCCAGCTTGATTATGACGAGCGCTTTGACAACTGGGTGAGTGAATTCTGGACGACGCTCCAGCGGCAGTTCGAAGGCTTCAATCAGCTAACGCCCTAGTCTGACACGCCTGATACGGCGCGATTTGTCCCGGTGTTTTGAATTTTCGGATAGGCTTCAGCAAAACACGAGTTACAGCAGGAAGGGAAGCAGATGCAGCAGGTTTATGGGGGAACTGTCAACGCGCCGCCCAGCCATCAGCAGGAGATGCTGCGTCGGCGGCTCCCGTTTGTGATCGGCGTGATGTGCCTTGCCAGCGTCGTACTGATTGTGAGGCTGATTCTCTTTCAGGCGCCGCCGGACCCGCGTGTCGCGATGGAGATCGACCGCATCCGCAATTCCAGCTATTCCACCACACGCGAACGAACCGCCGCCCGTGGGACGATCTATGACCGCAACGGACAGCCGCTGGCGGTGAATACGCTGCTGTATCGTATCGGCCTTAGCCCCCGGCTGCTCTCCCGTAAAGATGAAGCCATCGAGCAGCTTTCCGCGATCCTGAACCTTGATCCCCGCGTGGTGAGTAATGCAGTCAACAGTGACGCCGGCTATGAATTTCTCGCCAATAATGTTGATCCGACCACGTGGCGCCGGATCGAGCAGTTGAATTACGGTGTTGCCATCGTCACGGAGCCGACACCGCGCCGCTACTATCCGCAGGGGCCGCTTGGCAGTCAGGTGATCGGCTTTGTCGGCGGCTCCGGCGCTGATTATACCGGCTATCTCGGCATCGAATCCTACTATCAGAATGAACTGGCCGGACGCACCACCCGTCAGGAGATCAGCAACATCCCGTTTGAACTGCTGCCCGACCAGCGCATGGATCGCGGTGCAGACCTTGTGCTGACACTGGATCGCGATGTGCAGTATCTGGCCGAAAGCGAACTGGAACAGGCGATCCAGGCCACCGGCGCGGTACGAGGCACGATCATCGTCATGAATCCCCGCACCGGTGATGTGCTGGCGATGGCGAGTTATCCGACCTTCGACCCGAATAATTACGAGCAGTACGCGGGCAATACCCGCCTGCTGAACAACCCGGCGATTGATGCGATCTATGAACCCGGCTCGGTGTTCAAGGTGCTGACGGTGGCCGCCGCGCTGGAAAATGGCTCGATCACACCGGACTGGACCTATAACGATACCGCCGAGATCACGATTGGCGGGCGCACCTATCCTAACTGGGACCGGACCGCGCATGGTCTGATTGATGTTGAAGGGATGCTGGTGCAGTCGCTGAACGTCGGGGCGGTCAATGTCGCGCTGACGATGGGCCGGGATGATTTCTACCGGCGCATTTCCGCCTTCCGGATCGGTCAGTTTACCCGCATCGACCTGAACGGAGAGAGCCGGGGCATCCTGAAGATCCCCAATATTGACCCGGCATGGAGCGAATCGGACTTTGGCGCGAACAGCTTTGGTCAGGGGGTGGCGGTCACGCCGTTACAGATGCTGACCTCGATTAATGTGATCGCCAATGACGGCCTGCTGATGCAGCCGCGTGTCGTCTCGCAGATTGTGCGCGGCGGCGTGATCACCGATCTGGAGCCGAAGCTGTTCGAGCGCGTCCTTTCGCCCGAAACCGCCAATATTGTGACCGATATGATGGTCTCGGTGGTGGAAGATGGGCTGGACAGCGGCGCCCAGCTTGCGGGCTACTCCATTGCAGGTAAAACCGGCACGGCGCAGATCCCGGACGGCATTGGATCTTATGAGCAGGGGGATGGCACATCCATTACGACGATGGTCGGCTTCCTTCCGGCAGATGATCCGCAGATCAGCATTCTGGTCAAGCTGGACCGGCCCCGCAGCGCATACTGGGCCAGTCAGGTCGCCGCGCCGGTCTTCCGCAATCTGGCGGAAAAACTGGTGCTGATGATGGAGATCCCGACCGACGAAGTGCGCCGGGAACTGGCCGCGCAGGGCGGTGTGGTCAGCGGCATTGACCGGTAGGTTTATTCAAGTGGGGTACGAGCAAGAGGGCTTTTCCGTGTCAGTCCATGGCATACCGATTGCGGATTTTTGCACAAGCGGCTGGTATAATTGAGAGAGACCGCAGAACCGCGAAGCGTGATCACAGGAAATTAATTAAAAGGGGTGCATCATGTCACGGATACCGGGGACGATTTTCGACCTCGAAGAAGAGGCGAAGAATTCTGGAGGGCTTTCCAAAATGGGCTTCGGCGACATCAAATTATTCACCGGATCAGCTTCTCAGGAGCTTGGGCGGGAGATCTCGGATTATCTGGGTATTCCCAATGGACACTACGAACGCACGATTTTTTCCAACGAGAATATCTTCCTGCGCCTGCAGGAGAGTGTGCGCGGTCAGGACGTGTATCTGATTCAGACCATGAGTTCTCCAATTCACGACAATTTTATGGAGATGCTCATCATGATCGACGCCCTCAAGCGTGACTCCGCCTGGCGGATTAATGTCGTGGTCCCGTACCTGTCCTATGGGCGATCGGACAAAAAAGATCAGCCGCGTGTGCCGATTACAGCGCGACTGGTCGCCAACATGATCGAAGCCGCAGGCGCTGACCGCTATATCACCATCGACCTGCACGCCGGTCAGATTCAGGGCTTTTTCAATATCCCCGGCGACGCGCTGACCGCTTTCCATCTGTTGAGCGATTATGTCGAGAGCAAGCATATTCAGGACCTGACCGTGGTTTCGACTGATCTGGGTTATGCGAAACAGGCCCGTAACTGGGGCGAACGCCTGAATGTCCCGGTTGCGCTGGTCGAGAAGCGCCGCGTCAATAACGCCGAACAGCCGGAACTGATGTCGATCATCGGGAATGTGGACGGCCAGAACATCCTGCTGGTGGATGATGAGGTGAATACGGCGGGCAGCGTGCTGAATGCGGTCAATGTGCTGCGGGAGAACGGCGCGAAGGATATTTATCTGGCCTTTACGCATGGTTTCCTCAGTGACAAAGCCTATCAGCGCCTCAGCGGTATGAATATCAAAGAGATCATCCTGACCAACACCATTCCACAGAAGCGCACACTGCCGAATATGACTATTCTGTCGGTCGCGCCGCTGCTGGCCGAAGTCATCCGCCGCGCTCATGAAGGCCGCAGTGTGGGTGAGCTGTTCCGCGAATAGGCGCGGTATCACAGCCTCACACTGCTGCGATGACATCGCCCAAAGCACTGCGTGATCTGCATGCGTGATCTGCGTACAGAGACCCATACCGGCCACGGCTGGATGCCGGTCCGCCGTGTCGTGCGGTTTCTGCGACGGCTGCTCCGTTACGGTCTGCTGTTCCTCTTCATCATGATCTTTGTGCCCTATTCGACGATGCCCATCGGCACGACATGGTACGCCGTGTCTACCATTGTCAGCGATCAGCAGTTCGATTACATCGGATGGGAACTGGGCGCACTGTCCGCCAAAGCCTCACAAACGCTGTGGGGCGCTCATGCGCTGATGACTGAAGACGAGCGCTCGGATTTCGTGCGGGGTTATTTCAGCGATCTTCAGCACGCCAATGCACTGGATGCCCAGATCAACGCGCTCTACAGTGACCCGGCGGTCTTCGATCCGGTCACCGCCAGCGCTGAACTGCGAACCGAGCGTGATGCCCTGCGCACCAGCCTCAGCCAGCGCCAGACGACAACAGAAGCGATCCTTGAAGGTCAGGTAGCGGCGGTGCTGGTGGATGAGGGCTTCGGCGCCCTTGGACAGCTTCTGCCGCCTATTGCGATGCGTTTTACCCGCGTGCCTAATCTGGTGGTGGTCGCGCCACGGGACAAAATCGAGATGCAGGTGTCGCTTAATGTCAATGCCATGCCGGTGGAACAGCGCATCACACTGGAACAGACGATTGAAGACAGGCTTGATGTCTCGGCGCTGATCGTGCCGCTGGGTGGGATCGCGCTTTATCCGGCCATGATTCTGGAGACCGACAGCCTGCCCTTCGCCATTGAGACCTTCGCCCATGAATGGGTTCATCATTATTTCTTCCTGTTCCCGCTGGGGCTTTCCTATGATTTCACCGGTGAGGCACGCATCATCAATGAGACCGCCGCCGATGTGTTCGGTACGGTCATGTGGCCGAAGGTCGTGCAGCGTTATTATCCCGAATACATCCCGCTGATTCCTGAAAACCCGTTTCCCGTGCCGCCCACGCCCTTTGACCGTTTCAAACGCTGGCTGTTGGACTGGATGTATTATCTTGAGCTGACACCGCGCACCTTCGATTTCGGCGCGGCGATGAACGAAACCCGCGTCACGGTCGATACGCTGCTGGCTGCCGGGGAAGTCGAACAGGCGGAAATATACATGGAAGAACGCCGCCGGTATTTTGCGGAAAACGGCTACCTGATCCGGCGCCTGAATCAGGCTTATTTCGCCTTCTATGGGGGTTATCAGGGGGGAACCGTGCCGGGGATCGGTGGTCAGGACCCGATCGGCCCGTCCGTCCAGCAGATTTATATGCACAGCGATTCTCTGCTGGATTTTGTGCTGACACTGCGCGGCATCACCACCCGTGAAGCACTGATTGAGGCCGCCGCTGCGCTGACACCGTGACTGTGAAGCGATTTTGAGACGGACAAGCCCCCTGTCCCGGCATTGCAATGTCATCGCTACGATGTTCGGGAATTAATCTCGTCCAGTTCCATATTGATCAGTGCGTCGGAGACCGCTTCGATTGCAAGGCTCTGCTTGCGGTACAGGTTGGCTTCGCTCATATACAGCCGGTCAGCGATCTCGCGGACTTTGCGTTTCTTGATAAACCGCATTTCGAGGATGTTGTACAGGAGCCATTCCTGACTGCGCAGATCGGGATCACCCGGCGGACGCTGATTCTCAATTGCGCGGTCCAGCACCGCCCGCAGCGCCTTGACCGGATTATTATCATTTTCCGCCAGCGCTTCACGCACGATCCGCAGTTCCAGCAGCCGGCTCTGCGACATGCCCGGCCCACCATAATAATGACGCAGCGCCGCCTGTACCTGTAAGATGACCTGCGAACGGTCGAAGGTCAGGCCGCTGTTGGTGGTGGCCCTCATCGCCGGATAACCCGGCTTGTATTCCATTTCCTGTGCACGCTGGCGAGTGGTCGAAAACTGCGGCAGAAGCCCTTCCAGCACGGCGAAGATCTCACCTTGCAGCAGCAGATCATCGAGACTGTGTGCGGCCTGACTGACCAGCTTTGCCAGCAGACCGTCATGATCCTGTTCACGCGGATCTTCATCATCACGCGCTTCGACACCTATCAGACCGATCAGGGGCGGTGTGCCGTCTGGATGGGTTTTACGTTTGCTGTACAGGCCGAATACCCAGTATCCCTGCCAGCGCTGCGGGGCGATGTCGCCATCTGCGAAGATCTGGCGCAGGGTATCGATTTCAGCGCTGATCTGCTCCACCTGAATATTGCTCTCGCCGGTCTGATGGATGATTTCCTGTTCGCCGTTATAGGTTGAGGCGATGAAGGCATCGTTGACATGCAGGTAATCACACGCCCCCTGAAGCACGGCTTCCAGCAGTTGGATCAGGTCTTCACGTGTCAGCAGCGATCGGCTGAGGGTCTGAAGTTTGGCGAGCTGGCTGTCATCTTCTTCGTTATAGATCAGCCAGCGGTCCAGCTTGGGCAGGGCCAGATCGACCATCCACTGCCAGAACAGTACCACCGCCACCACCGCGAACGGCATGAAGCTGTCCCCCGGCAGGCTGAAGATCTGCGTGGCGCGGGTTGTGAAGATGATCGTCGCCAGAATCAGCAGCCCGGTCACCGGCCCACGCAGCATAAAGCGCAGCAGATCGGCCTTCACAGCCCGGTCGGGGATGCTGGAGCCAAAGAACGACAGCGGATAGGCCAGAAATGACAGCATCAGGATGACGAAGATGTTGGCAAGGCTGACCAGTGTCAGCGCCCAGACGCTGTTATCGGTGGGGGTGGTGAAAAAGGCCGAAAACGGGAAGATCCCGATCAGCGGGGTGAGCATCGCCGCCTGAAGATAGGCCATGCGCCGCTTGGTGCTGCGCGTCTGGCAGCGCTGGCGGGCACGATTCACATTGTTGAACGCGATCCCGCTGGCGATCAGCAGATAGGCCAGATAAATCAGGAAAACCGGGGCCGCCCGCAGGCCGTAATAGCCATCATCCAGCATCACCGGATAAACGATCAGATCGGTGAAGACCGCCAGTACCAGAAAGGCGGTCGCGACCACATACAGCAGGCGCACCGCCCGCCGCCGCCGTCCACGTGATGGCAGGCCGGTAGTCGCCAGCAGCGCATCGGACAGATGAAAGATGGTCGCCGGGATAAAGGCGATGCCGATCCACTGCAAGCGGAGCACGGCCAGCGCGGTATTCGGGCTGGGATGCAGCGCGACAAACACATCGGCAATATACGAGACGGTGACGCACGCCAGCACCGCCGCTGATGTCCGGGCGACACGGTTGTTGACGTTGCGCGTCAGATTATAGAGCAGCATCGAGACGGCAACCACGACAATCGCCGCTGCCAGAATTTCGTTAATGCTTGTCAGAATCGTGAAAAGCAGGTTATCCATATCCATAGATTACAACAGTAATATCTGTGTCGCTAACGAAGGGTCTGGCCGAGAAAGATAGCAATATCCTGATGGTCAAAGTAACGGTCATTGTACCCACAGAATGAGAATCCAAGCGACATACAGAAGCTCATTGCCGGATAATTGCGGGTATGCGTCTCGACCATAAGCCGGGTCAGGTCATGCTCCAGCGCCCACGTCCGGGCTACTTTGAACAGGCGCGTCCCGATCTTCGCCCGCCGCACAGGGGAATCAACGACGAAATCCTGAATCCAACCCACACGGCGCGACGGTTCGCGGCGCATACTCAGATAACCGAGCAGATGCGATTTCACCGCTTCGCCGTCGTCGGTCGTCTCGCTGACGCGCTCACTCGCCACCAGAAAACACTGATCCGGCGGCAGGGTGGCACGCAGCCGATACTCGCTGGTGGGATGTTCGGTCTCCAGCGTGCGCGGCAGGCGTTCCTTGCGAAAGACGATCTGCCAGCCGTTCAGGTCCTGCCCGATGCTGGTCTGCCAGACGTAATCGGTTTCATAATGATGATCCAGCGCCAGACATGCCGAAAGATCATCTTCAAGAGCATCACGGATGAGAAAAGTTGAGGTCATACCAGAGGTGAAATCATTCAATAACGGTTATCAGAACAGATCGGCGAACCAGTGTGAACATCGCAGCGGCCTCGACCGCATTACGCCAGATAGACATCACCGACACCGCCGCTCACATGAACTTCGACCAGAGGCGTATCATCATCGGCATCGAATGCCGTATACAGGTTCGATTCGGTGTGTTCATAGCGTGTCGCATCGTGATGCACGGTACACAGCAGGCCGACGCGGGTGATGATCTGCGCGGCCACACCCGGCGGCGTGACGATCTGGATTGTGCCCAGTGTGGACCGGACTTCGATGCGGCCCAGCGCTTCCGCCGGGCAGACAAAGCGAATATCGCCGATGCCGGTTGCCAGCAGGACATCCTGTGTAATCAGGCCGTCCAGATCAATGTTAAGTTGCCCGACATGCGCACTGGCGAAGACCTGCCACGGCAGGTCACGGGCGACGCCGATCTGCCAGTCTCCGAAGGCATACCACGGTGTATCGGATCGATAGAAGCGCAGTGTGGCATGGCTTCCTTCAGAGGTCAGGCGCGGGCGGGACTCCGCTGCGAACTGTCCGGCGATCAGCCGCCCGGTCTGTGTCAGCGGGCGCACATCGACATCAATCCCCGCCGCGCTGATCTCCAGCGTTCCAGCCTCGACGCTGCCACGGGTGATCGCAAAGCTGCGGGTGCGCGTCTCCGGCAGCAGATCGCCGCGCAGCAGGATCTGCGCCCCGGCCACCACCAGCAGCAGCGGCAGCAGGGTCGCGGCGTTGAAGTCTGCAAGCAGCAGGAAATTGTCCAGCAGCAGCAGCACACCGAAGATGATCAGCAGCACCGGCCACAGGACCGGCCCACGTGTTTCTTTTGCCTGCAATGTGTCTTACTCCGTTTCCAGCACGGGTAGATACGGCTATTTTATGGGCACGGCAGTGCCGTATCCCTGGACTTTGGCTGTTTTGCGGACACGGCATTGCCGTGTCCCTACACCCTACCTCTATCCACACATGATTGTAGTGACAATGCCTAAACATGCTTGCATGTCGTTGTCCGCCAGCCAGCGGCATTTCGCCATACAAGCAAAAACGCGAAGCAACTCCGGTGATTATACCACCACGTCGTCACTTCGCGCTTAAAATTTGCAGAGATGCACGCCGCTGATCCGAAAAACGGAATCAACGGTGTTGAAAGGGTCTACTCTTCGTAGAGATAGTCGCGCAGGATGATGTGCGCGGATGACTGACGCAGACGGTTCAGGGCCTGCGCTTCCAACTGACGGACGCGCTCACGCGTGACACCGATGGTCTGGCCGACTTCTTCCAGCGTATACACGCGGCCATCTTCCAGCCCATAACGCAGGCGCAGGATCTGTGCCTCACGCGGTGGCAGGCGGTTCAGCGCCGTCTGAAGCTGCTCGTGCAGCAGATGCGTAGCGACTTCTTCAGCCGGGGCGAGACTGTTGACATCTTCGACGAAATCACCGAAGGTTGAATCGCCTTCGTCGTCGATCGGAGTCTCAAGGCTCACCGGACGGCGTGAGATTTCCAGCAGATTCTCGACCTTATCAGGGGTGGTTTCCATCCCCAGCGCCAGTTCTTCGATCGTGGGTTCGCGGCCCAGATCCTGAAGCATCTGAAGCTGTACGCGGCGCATTCGGTTGAGCTGATCGCCCATATGAACCGGCACGCGAATGGTACGGCCCTGATCTGCGACAGCGCGGCTGACCGCCTGACGAATCCACCACGTTGCATAAGTACTGAACTTATGACCGCGCTGATATTCGAACTTGTTGGTCGCACGGATCAGGCCGATATTGCCTTCCTGGATCAGATCCAGAAAATGCACGCCGCGTCCGATGTACTTCTTCGCGACACTGATCACCAGACGGGCATTGGCACGGATCAGATGTTCCTGCGCCATTTCCGCATCCGCGATCAGGTCCTTCAGTTCGTAGACATCGTCAGCGGGCAGATGGTCAGCCTGTTCCTCAAGCGTCTGGCGTGCGATTTCACCACGCTCCATGCGCTTTGCAAGCGAAACCTCTTCTTCAGCCGTTAACAGGGGGACACGTCCCGCTTCCTTCAGGTAAAGCCCTACGACATCATCCGTATCAAGGGCTGCCTGATAACCGGCATCTTCGACAAGGTCAAACTTGTGGAATAGAATATCTTCCCCTTCAGCAGCAATGTCGAGATCATCGGGTTCTGCGAGACTTAGTTCCACTTCGTCCACTTCCTCAACTTTACCGTTCGGAGTATTCGGGCCGACAGCGACACCAGCTTCCATCAGGCTATCCATGACGTCATCAAGCAGCGCGACATCTGCCTCGGCCTCAGGCATTAAGGCAAGGATGTCATCATAGGTAATGCCGCCCTGCGAACGCGCTTTTTCAAGCAGCTGGTTTTCAATTTCTTTACGTGATAACATTTCAGCAGATGCAACCATAGCACACACACGGAAGCCCTGCGTAGAGAACAGCTCTGCAGGGCGCGTTCCTTACTCTCCTCACATTGGCACAGATCAGCACTGGGCAAAAAAAAGCCGCAGTCGCTTGGCACCGTAGGCAAACAATCCCCGGCTAAGAGTCGGGGATACGTCACCAAAGGGCAATCTATACAGTAACGTGACTCCAACTTCTTGTCAAGCAATTAAAGGACCATTGGAATCACTTGCTCATTTTACCGCATGCGGTGGAATGAGCTGGTCTGGAACGCGCTTTTTACGCTGAACCGTCACCCGAATTGTCCTGTAATACAACCAATAGGATACACGTAAGACGATAGAATAGCGTAAGAATGTCTGAAATTAATTAAGGATTTCAGTCGCTTCCCGTAGTGTGTTGATCAGGTAATCCACCGCCCCACGGGGGACAACATAGAGCAGTGCCTGTTGATCGACCGCCGCGTAAAATCCCTCTGTGCGGTTGACCAGCACATTTCCGATGGCGATCCTGTGATGCGTGCCATCCACTTCCAGAAATTCGATGAACATCCTTGTCGTTGGATCGAAACCCTCTGGCGCCAGAGGGCTTTCCGCGCTCATCGGGACCACCTCACGATAGGACAGCATCACAATGGTCTGTGCCAGCAGATCGGCCTCATTGGGATCGATGATCTCGCCGGTTTCTTCCCGAATCCAGATACCGTCCGATCCGCGTGTGATGGTCATCACAGCGCCGTTGATCGGATTGTACAGATTGATCGATGCCAGTTCGATGGCGGCCAGATCAGGGAAAAGCGGCTTTTCATCTGGCCGTCCGAAAGGCAGTTCGGGCAGGCGCTGAATCACCAGCACGCCGATGACGACGAGCAGCCCGATCAGCGCCAGCAGACGCCGACCAGACAGAAGCCCGCCGGAACCGCTTTTGCCCGATGAGACGGACGATCCAGAACCTACCGGCGGTTGCGCCACATCCACACTCCAAATCCTGCCAGCAGCATCGCTCCCGGCATCACGAGCTGTGTAAACAGTGCGATCCGGTCAAGCGTCTGCGGTGCGATAAAGATCAGCGGCAGGCCGGTGCTGAAAGCCTGCGGTGTAAAGGTGACATTTTCGCTGTAGCCTGTCAGCCATGTGATCGCATCCGTAAACAGAATGCCATTACCGGCAGGTGAGGCGACATGCCCGTTGGTGATGAAATCGGTATCGCCGGTCAGGATGATCTTCGCGCCGCTGGTCTCATCATGGGCATACGCGGCGATCACAAAGGGGCCGTCAACGTCCGTTTCGGTGTCATAGATAAAGACATTATTGGTCGCCAGTGTCAGCCAGTCAGTTTCGCCATAACTGCGTGGAGAGGTGGCGATGAGCTGGCCGTTAGGGACCGGCGGTGTGTTGTTGACTTCAAGGCCGCGTGTGATGCTGAAAATGGTCGTGCTGTTTTCATCCACGTTCAGCCGTGCGCCGATTTCAAGATCAGGATAGACCGAATAGCTGCCGACATCCAACTGTGTCTGGCCGCTGGCAATGGCATCGACCACGGCCACATCCAGCGCCCGCAGCCCGTAATTGTCCCACAGATACTGATTGAACAGCCCCGCTTCCCGCAGCAGTGGTTCCCGCGTGAAGACCACATCAGTCATGATGAACAGCGCACCGCCCTGCTTCAGATAGGCATCGAGAATATCAATCGCCGCCGGTGTCAGATCCTGATCGCCGCGTGTGATGA
>CAYNDH010000086.1:9841-17907 GCA_964395665.1 uncultured Anaerolineaceae bacterium | reverse complement strand
TGGCCTGCATGCTGCTGGTCCGCAGACTCTGCGGTATCAAAGCCACCGTGCTCGCGCAGCCAGCGCCGAAAGAGATCGGATTTCAGGCGCACACCACGCGCTGTCCCCGCTTCATAGACCACCAGTTCGCGGTACTCCAGCCCACGCAGCGCCGCCTGAATCGCCGTCATATCCATCGGATGCTCGGTCTGTACCAGCCACGACTGGATCTCGGCAGCCGTCACCGCCTTGAACGGGTCGATATACTGGGCGGTGCTGATCGCCGTCAGCACCCGCCGTTCGGAGGGCGTCAGATGATCCCACCAACGCTGAAACACCGCCTGATAGTGGCTGTAAACCTGCGGTGTCGTCGTCTCGATATGATCGACAGACAATTTCTTCGGCGATTCAATCCGCAGATAGGATGCGATCAGCCCGGCGTGGCCGCCCGTCCAGCGATAGAGATCATAGGCGGCGCGTTCCTCATTAAAGGCCCTGATGATCTCTTCTTCCGTGAGCTGGGTCAGGCGCATGGTCTGTTCCGGCTGGATCAGCGGTGCCAGTACCTTGAGCCGCTGTTCTTCGTCCTGATCGACGGTGAATACCAGCGTGATTTTGTCACTGTGCGGCGCGATCATCTCCGCCAGCGCCGCCGGGAACTCTGCCGCCAGCAGCTTCTGCTCGATCGCATCAATCCAGACCTGCGCGTCGTCCAGCAAAAAGATCAGGCGGCGGCCTGGTCGCATCGCATGGCGGATACCCGGCAGGCCGCTTTCAGCCAGCCACTGCATCCAGTCCGGCGGATGGTCGTCGTTATCGGGTGGAAGCGGCAGACGGCTCGGCAGCGCTGCGACGCCGCGATCGGCGATCAGCGCACCATAGGCCGCCTGATAGAGTGCCAGCGCCAGTTCATTTTTATGAGTCGGCAGCGACTCCAACGGGATGAACACGCCAACGCCGATCTGATTGACCGTCATGTGCTGGTCGATGGCATACAGCAGGGCCGTCTTGCCAACGCCTTCTGCCCCGATATACACCAGCGCTCCCGGATGAGAGATATTCAACGCCTGTGAGAGCCGCGCAAAAGCAGCCGCACGGCCAATAAAGGGGGTACGTGTCTGAAGAGGGTCCTGCGTCTCTTCAGTTGAATAATCGGAAGGCCATTCGATCATCGGCATTTACCTGTGGGAACAAAAGCCACACACCAGCCCGCAGCGATTGGCTTTTCTAAGTTGAAAGAAGGTAAGACACAATTCTATTGAGGTTAATATGCAACATAAATGCGCCATCACGCAATAATTTGCACAGAAAAATTCACAGATGATGCATTGACGTATCGTTCAGGGCTGACGTTCAGGGGACAGCAGCGCCAGCAGGCCGCCGCTGAAGATTGACGATCCGCACATCCGATGCCGGGATCACGGGGATCAGTTCACCGGTCTCGACATCATAGCGTGCGATATTACTGCGGCTGAGCGTCCAGACCTGATTGACGTATACGCTGCGGCTGTCCGCTGACCAGACCAGTTCGGTAATGGCCGGATTCGTGAACGGCATATGCTGCCGCTGCGTTTTAAGCTGCCCCTCCATAATCACCAGATCACCCGGTCGCCCGGACTGCACAAAACCGGCCAGCGTGTTATCCGGCGACCATGCAAAATCGAGCAGACTCACAACACCGCTGGTCTCAGAAAGACTGATCACCTGTGGCTCGGAAATGGCGGTGTCGCTGATCTCGACATAAGGGGGACGCCAGCTTTGCACAGCCCGATAGCTCAACAGGCCGTCCGCCGACCAGTCGAGCAGTTCAGCAGGCCGGAGTTCGAAGCTGATTGGCTGCTCAAGCAGCTTTTCACCTGCTGCACTGTAGACTGCGAGCAGATTCTGTTCGCCGGATGTGATCAGCGCGAGCCGGGTGCCATCGCCTGACCAGATCAGATCGCGGAAAAAGGTGTCATCATCGCCAGCGCGGATTTCGCGGCGCTCGTCCGGGGCATCCTGTCCATTCAGCAGATACAGGATGCCGCCGCACAGATAGGCGATCTGATCACGGGCGGACCATACCGGGTTATTGCATCCTGACGCGGCTTCGGCCAGCAGTTCCGGCGGGCCGGTGATGTGTCGGCGCATCAGGCGAGGCGTGCCACGGCTGCGATCTTCATACACGAACTGCTGACCATCCGGTGACCAGCTATACGCCGACGGCTGGACATTGCCCGTCCGCACCGGCGATGAAGTATCCGCGATGCGCACTGTCAGATGATAATCCAGATCCAGCAGACGGATACCGGCATAACCGCCTGATCCGACAAAGGCAAAGCTGATCTGTGCGGAAGAGGGCAGAAATGAGGCCAGCAGCAGTGTTACTGTCAGCGCGACGAGCCAGACCGCCGCCAGTCCAGCGGCGATGTTGATCAGCAGTTTCTTCAATTCAGCTTACCGGGATATACCAAGATACGCCATCACCTTCTGCGCTGCCGCCTGCCCTGCGTCAAAACGATCCTGTAGAGTCGGGCGGCGGCCTGTGGTGAGATAGTCGCTGCCCGCCAGCGCGATCCCTTCCGGCAGCAGATGCTGGAGTTCACCCATCCGTTCGGCATGGTTGTCATCCAGCCACATCAGCGGATCAGCTTCCGGCCAATGGGTGACACGCTCCACCAGCGGCATCTGTGACCAGCCCATGAGCGCGGCTACCTGCCCGACAACATCCGGCAGAATACCCTTCTGCGGATCAAAGCGCACGCCAGCCTGAAGCAGAACATGCTCGTCTGCTGGTGCTGGCACGCGATCCGGGTGCTGTACGCTGTGGATGTAAGAAATCGGGTAATCTTCAGGCGGCTGCGGCGGGATCTGCGGCACATCGGCGGTACGATAGCCCAGGGACAGCCGTGCAATCGAGTCGTAGCGGTAATCCAGCAACCGGAAGCTGATCTCCGGCTTCAATGTGTAGAAGATGCGCTCGGCATAGCGTGCCGGGGCGGTGACGATGATCGCTCTGGC
The DNA here is from genome assembly GCA_964395665.1 of uncultured Anaerolineaceae bacterium. Classification (GTDB taxonomy): domain Bacteria; phylum Chloroflexota; class Anaerolineae; order Aggregatilineales; family Phototrophicaceae; genus JAEZAF01. The sequence goes on along the minus strand of CAYNDH010000086.1, from coordinate 14,928 downwards.
ATCGAGCAGCATCCCGTTTTCCATACAGATGCCGAAGCGTGACTTCGCCCCCTGACTCCCATCCAGCCAGCCGAGCGTGCTGACCGCCATCCGCATCATCAGCGAATGCGGTGTATCGTCGGCTGTCAGGGGCGCTGACAGGGTATCAATCAGTGCCTGTGTGCCCTGACTAAAGCCAAGCTGCTGTTCGATGCCGACTTCGTCCGTGCCGACTGTGACCGGTGTATCAACCGTGAAAACAGCATTTTCAAGGCCGAGCGTTTGCAGAAAGGCGGCGTCCGGTGAATCCGGGAACAGCATCGGGCCGCTGTCGAGCGTGAAGCCCTGAACATATTCGCTGCCCAGGCTTCCCCCCAAACGCGGCTTGACTTCGATCAGTGTGCAGGCAACGCCGGCGCGATTCAGCGTATGAGCCGCCGCCAGCCCTGTCAGCCCGCCGCCGATAATGACAATATCCCGAAACATGGCGCGAACGTTCGCCCGTTAGGAGAACGCGGTATAAATCCGTCTGATTCCCGGCACACTGCTGATGATCTGATTGACCAGCGCGTTGACATCCGTCCCCGCGTCCAGCCGTCCGGTCAGCTTGACGATCCCGTATTCGACATTCACAAAAACCCCATACGGAGTCAGCTTTGCCGTTTCCAGCCGGAGATCATCATCATTCGCCAGCGCTTCCGCCCGGACATCCCTCACACCCTCAATTTCCGGCACTTTGTCCAGCAGAAACTGATGCGTAACCCTTGACTTGACGTTGCCATTCAGTGTGACCACACCATCGCTGATCACAAAATCAAAGTGGTGCTGATCATGTGCTGCCGGGGGATAATGCGCCACCAGATCCTGAAGATCGAGTTCAATATCAAGGGCAGGCCGTGCGACGGACTGCGACGAGATCTGTAAAGCTGTTTGCGATACTGTTTGCGAAGACGTTGACGATGCTGTCTCTGCCATAACCAAATTCCTTCCAGTCAGTGGTTCGCCCACTGCGGCTGTATCAATAGAGTGACGGAATGACACATTTTAGCTGTCATCTGACGGCGCGATCAATGCAGCATTAGGCAAGCCCTAATGATCATTGTCCAGTGGTGATAATTCTGGCCTATGTGCGGACGAAATGCCAGCGAAATTCTGATCATCTGCTGAACAGGGTTGCAGCCGGAGACAAAGCCATCGGATAGCTGACGACGATCTGCAACCTGATGTCACAGACAGGCGTATAATATCTAATATCCGGCTGATTGAGGAACTGGCGATGCGCTTCCCTTACTTTGCAATGATCTGGTTCGTCTATATGGTGCTGGCAGGCATTTCGATGTTTGAAGCCAGTGGCAATTTCATCATCCTGCTGATCCTGACCTTTGGCTCGGTGGCCGCAACCGGGCTGGTGCTGCAGAACATCAACCCGAACGATCAGCCACAGCAGGCGTCTGACATGAGCCACGAAAAAGCCAAACGCGGCCCTGAAAATTCACTCAATGCTAACCTGCTGGCTCTGCTCGATGATTCCGACCGCGAAATCCTGCGCCAGCAGATCATGGATCGCCTGCTGGATAATATCGAGCGCAGTTCTGACGGCGAACTCACAACACTGGATGCGCTGCTCTCCGAACCGCATCGCTCGCTGCGCCGCTGAACCTGATCTGTCTAGCCGATCGTGATGCCGCCGTCCACGGCCAGCGCATGACCGTTGACGAATGATGCACTGTCCGACAGCAGCCAGACTACCGCCCCCGCCACTTCATCCGGCGTGCCCAGCCGCCGCATCGGATTGGCCTGTGTGACACCCTGCACCATCCCGCTGCGGTATTCGTCCATCTCTTCGACCATCGGCGTATCGACGAAGCCGGGACAGACCGCGTTAATGCGTATCCCCTGACGGGCATATTCCAGCGCCGCCGCTTTCGTCAGGCCGATGACACCGTGCTTGCTGGCGGTATAGGGCGCATTATGCGGCAGACCGATCAGCCCCGCCGCCGATGCCATGTTGACAATCGCGCCTTTGCCATCACGCAGCCGGGGGATCTCCGCCTTCAGGCACAGCCAGACTGACTTCAGATTGACATCGATCACCTGATCCCAGATGGCATCATCCAGCAGATGCAGCCTGCCCATCTGCCCGCCAATCCCGGCATTATTGAATGCACCGTCCAGCCCGCCGAAGTGTTCGACAGCAGCATCGGCCAGCGCTTCGATCTGTTCGCGCTGTGTGACATCAGTCTGACGGAAGACCGCGTGCCCACCTGCATCGAGAATCTGCTGCGCGGTGGCCTGTCCGCCTTCGCGGTTGAGGTCACCCAACGCGACAGCCGCGCCTGACCGTGCAATCGCCAGTGCCGCCGCACGACCAATGCCGGAAGCCGCCCCGGTCACGAGATAGACACGGCTGTCCAATGTCGGTGTGTCAAAATGACTCACAGCACCAGCTCCGCCATGGTGCGCAGATCGTCGATATTGTAAACGCCGATATTCATCGTCGTGATCGGGCTTTCCCGCCACAACTGAAGCCGATCCTTAATCCGATCCTTCGAACCTACCAGCGCCACCTTGTCGATCAGATCATCAGGGACGGCCATCATCGCCTCACCCTTCTTACCATCCAGATACAGGTTCTGGATCGTCTCGGCGGCTTCTTCATAGCCATAGCGCACCGCCAGATCGTTATAGAAGTTGCGGCCCTTCGCCCCCATCCCACCGATATACAGCGCCAGCATCGGGCGGACGGCATTACGCGCCGCTTCCAGATCATCATCGATTACGACCGTCACGCTTGGGGCGATGTCGAAATTCTCAGCCGACTTGCCATTGCCAGCCTTAGCGAAACCGGCTTCCACCTGTTCGCGGTACACCTGATCGTATTCTTCAGGTGAGAAGAAGATCGGCAGCCAGCCATCCGCGATCTCGGCGCTCAGCGTCACATTCTTCGGCCCAATGGCCGCCAGATAGATCGGGATGTGCGGCGCGGCTTGCAGGATGCTCTTCAGCGGCTTGCCGAGTCCGGTCGCATCATCGCCCTGATAGGGGACCTGATAATACTCACCCTGATGCACCACCGGCGCTTCCCGCCGCATAGCCTTCCGCACGATCTCGACATAATCACGGGTGCGGGCCAGCGGCTTGCCATAACTCACACCATGCCAGCCTTCGACCACCTGCGGCCCTGATAACCCTAACCCGAGCAGGCAGCGCCCACCTGAAAGCTGGTCGAGTGTCATGGCGGTCATGGATGTCATGGCCGGTGTGCGCCCCGGCATCTGCATAATCCCGGTCCCCAGACGGATCTGCTGGGTTTGCGCACCGAGCCATGCCAGCGGCGTGACGGCATCCGAGCCGTAGGCTTCCGATGTCCAGACCGCGTAATATCCGAGCCGGTCTGCTTCCTGCACCAGCTCGACCGGCAGTTCAACCTTCGCGCCGGAATAACCGATCAGCAACCCTAATCGCATTGAGATAAAACTCCTTTTAAAGAAAAACTGTTAAATATTCCGGCACGTCACCCGGCACGTCACCCGACCTTATCCTGGTGGCAGGGGGCGATTCGTCGTGGCTGTCACCGTCATCGTACTGGTATCGCGCCGCGTCACCCGGTTAAGCAGATCAAACCAGAAGGGTGCGCCCTGTGCCGCTGCAATCGCGGTCGCCAGCAGGCCGATGATCTTCTGCAGCAGCAGGCTCAAATCGAACTGCATCAGATTCCACAGGTTGCGCGTGTTAGTGTAGGGACTCGGCAAGCCGACTTCCTGACTAAGCGCGACCATCTCCGTTGTGACGGGTGTGTATTCCCACCCGATCGGAAGCTGAAGCTCCAGAAGCTGCTGAACCAGCAGGCCAATATCCGCAATATCCCCCTGAATCTCGACCAGCGGCTGTGTCAGCCGTTGGGCATCACGTGCGATCTGTGCTTCGAGTGTCTCCTGATTCAGCGGCAGGCCTTCAGGGACCGGTGTTGTACCTGGCACAGGCGTTGCATCATCTGTTTCGCCACGCGGCGTGAATCCGAAACCCGCCTGCTCCTGCTGAAGGTCAAGGCGCTTGGCCGCGATCACCACCTGCGCCCGCAGCAGCGGATCATCCCACAGCGTGCGCGCCAGATGAATCGTGTCGATGTTGAAGATCACCGCCAGCAGCAGCGCGAAGATCAGCGAAAAGCCCTGAATCCAGCGAATGTAGGCGGCGCTGGCGCGTGTCATGCCATCATCGAACCAGCGTTCGATCTTCACCCGCGCCTGATCAATATCATTGGCGGTTGAAAGCAGCACCCGCAGTGCATCACGGATCGCGGGTGTTTCAATGGTCGAGACACCGGCCTGAAGCGTCAGCAGGTTATTACCCTGATAGCGGGTTTCTTCCAGCACCAGCCGCACCGGACGCATCGCCGCCACCAGTCCGCCGCCAAGATGCGTGGGAAGCTGGGCCGCCGCCGTTTCCAGTTCTGCCAGTTCTGCCGGTGTTGGCGTCGTCCGCAGATTGTTGAGCAGCAGCAGCAGGTTATCGCGGATCTGCACATCCGGCACTTTGGCGATCTCGGTTTCAACCGGGCTGTAGACACGCACAAACAGCGTACTGATCAGGGCTTCGCTGAAAACACTGGGATCGATATAGGTGACATTGTTGACTTCTGCGGACGGCTTGTTGATTTCGCGTGCCGTCTGTGCCGAGACTTGCAGTGAATCCTGCTGCTGATCCGGCACCACCACCTTGATCATGGGGTGAACCAGGATCTCCGCCTGAAGCCGCTCATCGACCAGCAGACGCTGCAAGCCAGCTTTTAACGTCTTGGCGCGCAGCTTCAGCGCATTCGAGATCAGCGAATTAATCTGTGTCACCAGCAGCCCGATCAGACTGTAGAGGAAAATCAGCCCAATGGCGACTTCGATAATTGGCGTGTTAAACATCCATGCACCTCACATCTGCTGCCAGCCTGAACGCATTTGAGCGTAATTGTAATGAGGAACACGCGTTGGCACAAAATCCCGCATTGGATATAACCATTTCACAATAATTGGCTATACAAATCCGGTGTCGGGTTTACAATGAAGGGGAATGCAATTTCCTTCTGCGATCACAGGATCTGCGACGCGCTGCTG
>CAYNDH010000086.1:0-9741 GCA_964395665.1 uncultured Anaerolineaceae bacterium | reverse complement strand
TGAAATGCATTTTTTTCTTGTCTGGCTGTCATATTCTCCGCTGCGGAGAGGAATTAAGCCTTGAGTATCAACTCCAGCATGACAACTGCGCTGATCATGCGCATTCCACAAGCGAAGCAGGAGCGCCTGAATTATCTTCACCTGATCGGGGAAATCTTCTGGTTCGGACTGGCGTTCAGTGCAACCAACCGTTTCCTGCCGATGTTCGCCCTGCGGCTGGACGCGACTCCGTTTGAAGTCGGCCTGCTGACCGGCCTGCCGGGTCTTTTTCTGCTGATTGGCACGGCGCTGGCCGGCTGGTGGCGCACCCATTTTGACTCCACTATGAAGTCACTGTACCTGCCATCCTGCCTGTTCCGGCTGATCTTCATTTTGCCTGCGCTCACACCACTGCTGCCCCAGCCGCTTCAGATCCCATGGCTGATCGCATCCGCCGTCCTGCCCGCCATCCCGCAGGGCATCGCAGGCGCGCTGTTCGTTGTCATGATGCGTGAAGCGATGAACGATCAGCGTCTGCCCAATCTCTGGAGCCGCCGTCTGGTGTCGATGAATATCGCGCTGGCAGGCAGCACACTGGCCTACGGCTTCCTGCTGGAACGGGTGGTCTTCCCGCTCAATTATCAGATCATGTTCGTGGTTGCGTTCGTCTTCTCGCTGATCAGCTTCCTGCAGGTCATGCAGGCGCGTGCGCTGTATCTGGAACAGAATCCGCAAACAGAAAACGACACTCCATCCCCCCGCCGCCTAAGCTATCGCCAGCTCTGGCGCACACCGGAATGCTGGGCGATTGTGTTCGTCGTATTCATCACCCATCTGGCCTTCTTCTCCGTGCAGCCGATGATTCAGATTCACATCGTTAATAATCTGGGTGCAACGGAAGAATTCATCGCGTGGTTCGGCCTGATCGAACTGATGGCCGCAGCGGTGGCCGGTCTGTTTGCTGACCGCATTCTGGCACGCATCGGCGCACGCAATCTGATTGCCGCCGCGATCAGCGCGACCGGGGTGGCAGTCTTTATCGTGGGCCATGCGCCTTCACTGGCGGTGACGCTGCTGCCCGCTGCGATCAGTGGTGCGGCATGGACGACGGCATCGGTCGCCTTCTTCGGCTTCCTGATGGATCGCACACCCGTGCACAATATGCAGAGCATGACGATGATCTTCAATCAGGTCATCGGACTGGGGCAGTTCTCCGGCTCGATCTTCGGCAGCGCCCTTGCCAATACCGGGCTGTATCTCGGTGCGGTGCTGACTTTTGGCGGCGTCCTGCGCGTCGGCAGCGCCCTGGCCGCCCTGAATGCCCAGCGGCTTCCGCGCTTCTTCTCAAGTCGTTTGAAGCGGCGGTCACTGGCGGTGCAGCTCGGCGGGGACTGATTTTTTAACCCCTCGCTAGCATGTCATTGTCCCCACAAAATACGTCGAAGTCGGTGGTTGACATGGTAGGGAAGAATCCCGACCCTACATCCATCGAATACCTACGAATATCTACCTTTGAAAAGAGTGCAAGCTTGAATTCGAGGGAGAGGGGTTTGGGGTGATGGGTCTGCTGGTGCCCCGCCCTGACCGAATATCAATCCGTGTTATATGAAGAGGCGGCCATCGCGCCGTCTTTTGTTTCCAATTTGACTTGCATTGACAGCAGATACGTTAAAATCACCCGCCGGAGATAACACAGGAGCAGTCACAGTGGAATTTATCAACCTTGGCAACACCGGCCTGAAGGTCTCACGCATCTGTCTGGGCATGATGACTTACGGCACCTCAAAATGGCGCGACTGGGTGCTGGATGAAGAAGAAAGCCGCCCATTTATCCAGCGTGCACTCGAAGCCGGGATCAACTTCTTCGATACGGCCAATGGCTATTCCCACGGCGTCAGTGAAGAAGTAACAGGCCGCGCCCTGAAGGACTTCGCCCCCCGGGATGAGGTCGTCGTGGCGACCAAGGTCTACTTCCCGGTCAATAAGAAGCCCAACATGGGCGGGCTTTCACGCAAGCATCTGATGGCGCAGATTGATCTCTCGCTTCAGCGGCTGGGGATGGATTACGTCGATCTGTATCAGATCCACCGCTGGGATTATGAAACACCGATTGAAGAGACGATGGAAGCCCTGCACGACATCGTGAAGGCGGGCAAGGCGCGTTATATCGGCGCGAGCAGTATGTACACATGGCAGTTCGCCAAGGCGCAGACCGTCGCCCGCCTCAATCACTGGACGCCGTTCATCTCGATGCAGAATCACTACAACCTGATCTATCGCGAAGAAGAACGCGAAATGATCCCGATGTGCATCGATATGGGCGTCGGTGTCATCCCGTGGAGTCCGCTGGCACGCGGTTTTCTGGCAGGCAATCGCAGCCGTGAAGATTACGGCGAGACCGCCCGCGCCAAAACCGATCAAATCGCACAGGGTATGTACTACGTCGAATCCGATTTCCAGATCGTCGATGTGCTGAAAGCCGAAGCCGAAAAGCTCGGTATCAAACCGGCACAGCTTGCGCTGGCATGGATGCTGAACAAACCCGGCATCACCTCACCGATCATCGGCGCGAGCAAGATGTATCAGCTTGAGGAAGCGCTGGCCGTCGCGGATCTGAAACTGGATGCATCGGTCATCGAAGCGCTGGAAGCGCCGTATCAGGCGAAAAGTGTTCTCGGCCACGCATAGTTATGCACTTCTTAAACCTCATCCCCCGGCCCCTTCTCCATGCAAACTTGTTTGCCGGAGAAGGGGAGATACATCCCTCTTCAGGCGGAAGAGGGGATTGAGGGGTGAGGTTTCAACCATGACCTGAACTCAACTTTTGAAAGTGCGTAATGGCCTCTAGCGCACGGATACAGGTGCAGATTTTCAGACAGACGCGCTAAATGCCCAGTTTCGCCATCAGATCCGTCAGCAGATCGCCCTGTTCCGCCGCTAATTCGGGCAGGGCATCGGCTTTCAGATCAACCCAGTACACAGCGAACGGGATCGGCGGTCCGCCTTCACCGGGATCGGATTCGTGATGCAGCCAGCGGTCATGCACCTCATCTTCTTCACAGATCAGGTGATAGAAGAAGCGCCGGTGAATCTGGGCCTTGCCGTAGGGCGTCAGGTCAAGGATGCGCTCACCCAGCAGGCCATCCATGCGAAGCTGCATCAATCCGGTTTCTTCCCGTGCTTCACGCAGCGCGGCGATCTCGGGGGATTCTCCATAGCGAAGGGTCCCGGCGGGGACCTGTGTTCCAGCTTCGGGCGCATCGACATGATCAAAGACCAGCAGACGATTTCCGCGTGTGATATACATCACACATTTCTGAATAATGGGCAGTGTAAACATTCGTTTCTTCGGTTTCCCCTTGCATTTGGGATATTTTGGGATATATCGCAAAAAGATGGTCTGATTGTGCTTTTTTGAACTAAAATAATCCCACTTCCAGATTCAATCTGAAGTATTTTTATCCCAACTTATCCCAAATCATCTCCGATTAAGCAGGCTAGTGTAAAGTATAGGTGATTATGGAGCACAAACCACAACCAACGCGCTGTTACTGTATATGTGCCATTCACGACTCTGCTATGGCGGTTCGGTCAGACGCTGACCCAGCCCTGATCTGAACCCGTAACCGTTAATCGTGATTTTCAGGAGAAACGATTTCATCATGTCCAATCTTCAGACGGCGTTCCAGCGTTTCCATAATGCCTATACAAGTCTCTTTACTCTGATTGATCAGTATCCGGCGGAAAAACGCGAACAGGGCGGCGCGTGCGGTGTCTGGTCGCCCAGACAGGTGATCCGCTGACAGCGTGCATCCTGTATAGATAATCGATAACAGATCACCGGAAAAGGCAGGGAATTATCATGCAGCGTCTGATTGTGCTGCTGGGGCTGACGCCCATCGAAAAAACACAGCTTGCGAACGACCTGGCCGTTCATCTTCAGCAGCGCGGTCACACGGTTCGCAGGGTGGTTCCGCCGTCCATGTCTGGCGACTCCGCGTGGCTGGATGAGATCACCCATGCCGATGAGACCGTCCTGATCTGGAATACACCTGCCGAAACCGACCTTGACCAGCTTGCAACACAGCTTCTCGGCGTTGAAGCACACGGCATCCAGCCGCTGACGATTGCCCTGATCGATACACGCACCTGTGAATGTTTTCCTGCGCTTGAAGAACAACTGGAGCAGACGGCGGATCTTACCCTGCGGCTGCCATTCGATATTGAGGAGACTCTATGGTCAATTTCGGCGCAACTGTAAGTGCTTATCTGCCGATTATCATCTTTCTGATCTTTCTGATCGTCGGCGCATTTATCCTCTGGCGCAGTGTCAACAGCGCGTCGGTCACAGTCGGTGAGGTGATGCTGATTGATCCTGAAAGGGTCGCCGATGATGCCGAATTTCTGGATTATCTTCAGCACAACCGCAAGATTAATGCGATCAAGCGCTATCGCGAACTCACTGGCGTCGGGCTGAAGGAAGCGAAGGACGCCGTCGAGTACATCCAGCGCAATCCCGATGCACTCGTACAGAAGCGCGCCAACCGCCTCAGCGCGGAGTCCGCCGAGACGCCGTTTGATGCCGGTATCCGCGAACTGATCCGGCAGGACAAAAGCCATGAGGCGATCAAAGTCTATCAGGACTTTACCGGCGCATCCCTTTCCGAAGCCGCTGTCGAAATCGAGCGCATCTCGTGGGAAATGGAAGAACGGGACAAGCGTTCCAGTGAGGATTCCGTATGACCGATGATCAGTTAGTCGCACTCGTTTCCGTCATGCTGGCGCTGGTGCTGGCCGTCATGCGCCTGCGCGGGGAACTGGCCGCCCGCCGTGATCGTCCCAAACAGAAGCGGCACAATCAGAACGCATCCGATGTCGATGATTTCGAGCGCCTGCGCTGATGACGTCAGATCATCGCCGGTCGCGGCGTCTGAATAACAGGACTGACCGGCAGCCATCACAGCCGATGCCCTTTTGTAATCATGCCGCATCCCCTATACTAAAAGCTGTTCAGTCACCTGCATTCTCGAAGCGAAGGTAAAGTGATGCAGACCTTACAATCCCTGCCCGGTATGCGCTGGGTAACACGCCATCCCCGTCTGACAGCATGGCTGGTTCTGGCGGCTGGAATGCTGATCTTTCTGTTTATTGAAGGCAGCGACATCGGCCTGACCGCTGGCAACTGGATCGCCCTGATCATTGCGACCGTGCTGGTCGCCGGACTCTGCGTCTGGATCGTGAGCTGGGAAGATGGCAATGAAGTCGATCCCGCGATCACGCCGACCGCCAGCGATGGCCCCGACCAACCTGCTGCGGCAGCTTCTGCAGAAGCTGAGGCCGCAATCACACCGCCGGAGAGTTCAACCGAGACACTACCATGAGATCCCCTCTGGACGACACCGAGCTGACACTGCACCCTACATTGCCCAACTCGCAGGAACGTCCGGCCCGCGCTGATGCGCTAAAAAACCGGAGCCTGCTGCTGCGTGTCGCCGCACAGCTTTTTCAGGAAAATGGCGTTGAAAATGTCACCATGTCCGATATCGCGCAGGCCGCCGGTGTCGGCAAGGGGACGCTCTACCGCCATTTCAATCATAAGACCGAATTGTGTTATGCGCTGCTGGATGAAGATCAGCGCGACTTGCAGCAGATGACGCTGGCACGGCTCAACAATGGGACAGCGCCCGCTGAAAATCTGTACTGGTTTGTCGAACAGGCGGCGGGTTTTGTCTGGCGCAATCTCGATCTGCTGAGCGTGATCGGCGACACCAGCGTTGATTTCATCCTGCGTAATCGCGCTCATCTGTGGTGGCAGCAGACCATCTTCGCCCTGCTTCAGCGCACCAATCACCGCCATACAGATACGGCACGCCTGCGTTATCAGGCCGACACGCTGTATGTGATGCTGGCCCCCACCACGCTGGATTTTCAGCGCAGACAGGGGCGCAATCTGACCGCGATCACCACCGGGCTGCATCAGCTTGTTGAGGTATTTTTGCAGCCAGCGGTCTAGCCACCAGCGGTTTAAACGGTCGTTCGGCCTGCCATGCTGAGCAGGTGAATACATCTGGTAATCCATAGATCGGAGAAAATATCATGACACAGAAAGCACCAGCAACTTCATGGCTGTGGAAAGCAGGTGACGGCGTGAACGGTCTGAAGATCGATACCGATGACGGCGTGCTGGAATGGTTTGATAATTTCGGCTGCGCCTGTGGTGACAGCACCGCCACCCAGACCTATGAGGAGTACTTCAAACGCGGCCCGACGTATCCCACCATGCCGGATGATGTGAAGGCCGAAGTCGAGCAGTCACTGCAGGCGCTTGGCATCCAGCCGGAGTGACACCATTATTCACAGGGCAGAATTTTATCCGCCTGAAATTGTGCTTTCTTAAAGTCACTGTACAACTGCGCCGGGTTATAATGGCATAGGGTCCTTAAAACCATTCGTGTTTAAAACCATGCCTCAAGGGTATGCAATTGCAGCACCAACAGCAGGGACAACAGGCACGTTTTACAGCGAGTTTTATTGTCCATCAGAATTATCGTTACATCGGCGCGGCACTGCACAGTCTTTATGCCAATACCCGGACACCTTTTCAGGTTGTGATTGTAATCAATACCGGAAAGGGTACAGAGTCGGACCAGTTACAGGCCGAGTTTCCGCAGGTTCAGTACCTGTTCAATGAAACGCCCCTTGGATTTGCAGCCAATCACAACCAGGTCATGCGGATCGCAAAAACGGAGTATGCCGCCCTGCTCAATGATGACATCGAGCTGCACAGCGGTGCGCTGGATCACATGATCACCTATCTTGATCAACATCCCCGAACCGCTGTCACAGGGGCCGCGCTGCTCAATGCGGATGGCACGCCACAGGTTTCCGTCTACAGTGACCCTATACTGCTGCGAACCCTCTACCGCATCAGCCCGCTGGCATCACTCACAAGCCAGAACAGCGTGCTGCGTCGTATCCTGCTACAAATCGGCATTGGACGCGTTCTCAAGGTTGAATCGCTGAACCTTAACGCCCAGACGCGGCCTGTGGACATCGTCAAAGGGGCAGTGATGGTCGTTCGTCGCAGCGCCTGTGAAGAAGTTGGTTTGATGGATGAAACCACACAGGCCTACGGAGAAGAGGCTGACTGGCATTACCGCTTTCGCAAGGCGGGCTGGGATGTCGCCCATATTGCAGAGGCGAAAATCACACATTACGGACAGGGGCAGGCATCACTCAACCTCAAAGGCTGGGTCCTGATTGAGGATCGCAAGGCGGTGCTGAATTATTACCTGAAACATCGCCCCCGCTTACAGGCGATCACGGTGCGGCTTGTCATCATCTTTATACATACACTCTACAGCGCCATCTGGTGGCTGCCGGATCGCAGTAAGGCGCAATCCCATTGGCAGACAAGCCGCATGGCGATGACATTCCGCCTGAAGGATTGAGATCCCACCCTATCCCCCACCCGACGCCGCTGGCCCTAAAGACAGTTCCGCATTCACAGGGTAAACTCAGGGAAACTGTTTTAATTCGCCCAGTTAAAAAGTTGAGATGACCCGCCATGCCCACCGAGCATCTGACCTATTCCACCTACCTGCGACTTGAGGACATCCTCAACGCCCAGACGCTGAAATCCCATGATCAGGAACACGATGAGATGCTGTTCATCGTCATCCATCAGGTGTATGAACTGTGGTTCAAACAGATGCTGCACGAGTTCGATCACCTGATCGATATGCTGCGCTCCGGCCAGACATCAGACCGCATCCGCTGCCTGCACACCCTGCACCGCATCCTGACCATCCTCAAAACGGTCGTCAGCCAGATCGACATCCTTGAAACGATGACGCCGCTGGAATTCAACGCCTTTCGCGGCTTTCTGGATGCCGCCAGCGGCTTTCAGTCTGCGCAGTTTCGCGAAATCGAGTTTCTGCTGGGGCGCAAGCATCCCAATCACCTCAAGCATTTCGAAGATCATCCCACCGCCTATGAACATCTGCGCCGCCGCTATCATGCGCCGACCCTGTGGGATGCCTTTCTCTCGCACCTTAGCCAGAGTCATTACGCCATTCCCGAAAGCCAGTTGCAGCGGGATGTCACTCATACCGTCGAAGCCTCATCCGACGTGCAGGCCGTGCTGGTCGATGTCTACCGCACCGATCCGGCACTGGCGCAGCTCTGCGAACGCCTTGTCGATCTCGATGAAGGTTTGCAGGAATGGCGCTATCGTCATGTGAAAATGGTCGAGCGCACGATCGGTATCAAGCACGGCACGGGTGGCTCTCCGGGTGTGGGCTATCTTGCCACCACTCTGTCGCCCTTCTTCCCGGATTTATGGGCCATCCGCGCACAGCTTTAACATGAGAATACGTGAGAGAATCCTATGACATCACCGGTTGATACATCAGCGGAATATGCCCGTCAGATGGATGAGCGCGATCCGCTGCGCACTTTTCGTGAGCGTTTCGCCATCGTTGAGGATGGCCTGATCTACATGGACGGCAACTCGCTTGGCCGTCTGCCGCAGGATGCCGTCACACTGGCTGAAGATCTCGTCCGCCAGCAGTGGGGCGCACGCCTGATCCGAAGCTGGAATGAGGGCTGGTGGGATGCATCCGAGCGCATCGGCGCGAAGATCGCCGCCCTGATCGGCGCACAGCCTGACGAAGTGATCGTGGCCGATTCGACATCGGTCAATCTGTTCAAGCTGACTGTGGCCGCACTAAGATCACAGGACAGGCGCACGCGCATCCTGACGGATGATCTGAACTTCCCATCGGATGTCTACATCCTTCAGGGTATTGTTGATCTGCTCGGCGGACAGCACCGCATCGACCTCATCCGCTCCGATGATGGCATCCACACACCGGATGACGCACTTAGCGCCGCCATCGACGCCGATACCGCCCTTGTGACGGTCTCGCATACCGCCTTCAAAAGCGGCGCAGTCTATGACATGGCACAGGTGACACAGGCGGCGCATCAGCACGGCGCACTGACGCTGTGGGATCTTAGCCATTCGGTCGGTGCGCTGCCGGTCGATCTCAACGGCGCAGGGGCGGATCTGGCGATTGGCTGCACGTATAAATATCTGAACGGCGGCCCCGGCGCACCGGCTTTTCTCTACATCCGCCGTGATCTTCAGGATCGGCTGCTGAACCCGATTTCGGGATGGTTCGGCCAGCGTGATCCGTTCGCCTTCGGGCTGGAGTATCAGCCGGTGCAGGGCATCCGCCGCTTTTTGACCGGCACACCGCCTGTGATCTCGCTGTCGCTGATCGAACCGGGGGTCGATCTGCTGCTGGAAGCAGGCATGGACGCGCTGCGGGCAAAATCCCTTCAGCAGACCGCCTATCTGATCGCATTGTGGGAAGCCGTACTTCAGCCTCTGGGATATACCCTCAACACGCCGCCGGATGCAGCCCGACGCGGTTCGCATGTCTCACTCGGTCACGAACACGGACTCGCCATCGACCTTGCGCTGATCGAACGCTATCACGTGCTGCCGGATTTCCGGGCACCGAATATCATCCGGCTGGGGATCACACCGCTCTATACCACTTATGAGGAGATTCACCGCACGGTCATCGCCCTGCGCGACATCGTCGAGACTCGCGCCTATGAAGCCTATCACCATGCCGCGCCGACAGTGACCTGAAAATTCGCCAAATGCTGTCTGTTGAGGAGCGATTACATATGGACTTTAGCCCGCGAGAAAGCCACGCCACTTGAGTGGCAGTGGATGAAAGCGCCTGA
>CAYNDH010000085.1:7874-18152 GCA_964395665.1 uncultured Anaerolineaceae bacterium | reverse complement strand
GGGCAGGGGGTGAGGTTAAAAAGGCACATCAGCCCTGTCCCCAGCGCGGTCTGATGACCTTCAGCCAGACGGTGTTAGCCAGTTCGAACACGGCATAACCCAGCAGCGCTCCGGTCGTGTTCAGGATCACATCATCAATATCACCTGTGCCAATCAGGGCGATCACCTGAACCAGTTCGAAAGTTAATGAGACAATCAGAGCATAGAGAAGTATCCGGCTGAACTTTCGGGCCGATAAAGCTAGATAGGACAGCATGAAACCCAACGGAATGAAGGCGATGATATTGTAGATCAGCGTTGGAACCTCAATCCACGGCAGCGAAGGGTTAAACAACGCGGTACCGATAGTTTTAAACGGAATGAGATTTGACCATTTCAGACTGCGTACCAATCCCTCAACTGACCATGCACTCAGGATTGCATCCATCATATCAACGTGATATTTAAACACGATCAGTCTGGTCAGGATGATCAGATAGACGATCAGACAGATAACCCCAACGACTTTGAGCGCTCTATTCAAGGTGGGTGACATCCATTGTCCTTATGGGTGATAGCCGGTGATACTCAGGCCGTGATAACCACCATTTTTAGCGTCGTCATATCTTCGATGGCGAAACGCGGCCCCTCACGCCCGACGCCGGAGTCCTTGTTGCCGCCGTAGGGCATATTGTCCACGCGGAAGGTCGGCACGTCGTTGATAATCACGCCGCCGACGTTCAGCCGTTCAACGGCCCGCAGCGTCCGCCCCAGATCACGGGTGAAGATCCCCGCCTGAAGCCCGTATTTCGAGTCGTCCACGGCTTCCAGCGCCTGCTCGTAATCGTCAAACGGGATCAGGCAGACCACCGGGCCGAATACCTCTTCGACCATGACTTTCATCGAGTCGTCCACATTTTCCAGCACGATTGGGGCCAGCGCCCTGCCGGTGCGTCTGCCGTCCGTAAGCTGTGATGCCCCCTGCTGCACGGCTTCGGCTACCCACTGCTCGACGCGATCTGCGGTCTGTGATGTGATCATCGGGCCGATGTCGGTCGAGTCCTGAAGCGGATCACCGATTTTCAGGCGCGATGCCCGTTCGACGAACTGTGCCCTGAAGGTGTCGTACTGGTCACGGTGGATGTACACGCGCTGCACGCTGATGCAGACCTGTCCGCTGTAGGCATAGCCGCCGGTGACGATCTTATCCACGATGCCGGATACATCGACGGTATCATCGACCACCACCGCCGCATTCCCGCCAAGCTCGAAGGTAGTGCGGCGCAGTCCGGCGATCTGGCTGATGGCACGGGCGACCGGTGGACTGCCGGTGAATGAGATCATCGCCACCCGTGGATCAGTCGTCAGCCATTCGCCGACTTCTTTATCACCGGGGACGACTTCGAAGCCGCCTGCGGGTAATCCGGCTTCCTGAAGGATCTCCGCCAGCCGCAGGGCCGTCAGCGGTGTGGTGGGTGCTGGCTTGAGGACAATCGGACAGCCTGCCGCAATCGCCGGGGCGACCTTGTGCGCCACCAGATTCAGCGGGAAGTTGAACGGCGTGATTGCACCGACGATCCCGACCGGCACACGCACGTAATAGCCGAATTTCCCCGCGCCGCCTTTGGCCGCGTCCAGCGGGATGGTTTCCCCGTGCAGCCGCCGCGCTTCTTCTGCCGCGAACTGGAAGGTCTCTACCGCCCGTGAGACTTCACCACGTGCGTATTTGATCGGCTTGGCGCTTTCCATTGCCATGAGCCTTGCGATGCCGTCGGTATCCTGCTCGATCAGATGGGCAGCGCGGTTGAGGATGCTGGCCCGCCGGTGTGAGGTCATCCCGGCCAACTGCGACTTCACCGCGTCGGCGCGTCCGATGGCGTTACGCACATCCTGTTCGGTCAGGTCGGGGATCTCATCAATCAGGCTGTCGTCGTAAGGATTGATAATTTTCATGATCGTTTTTCCATCAATCTATTTTTTACCCAAAGCAGTCATTGTAACGCAAAACAAAAGACGACTCGTGGAGCCGCCTTCTGAGCTTTTAATGGGAATTTACGGTTACTGGTCTTCGCGGCTGATCTCTTCGATCATGATGAGATCCTGCCGCAGATTGCGCATCCGTGTGACCAGCGTGACCAGATAAAACACTGACAGCACGGCGGTCGCCGCCAGGCCGAGCATCAGATAACTGGCAGTTTCAGGGATAGTGATGACGGTTTCCATGGGTAATGGGTTCCTTTAACTGGTAGGACAGGACAGGCCCTGTCCCTACAAAAGACGTGGAATGCAGGGACAACGCCTAAACATGCTTGCACGTCGTTGTCCGGCGTTTTCGGAGTATTCCAATATGCTTTGGCGTTGAACTAACGCTGGAGTAGTTCGATTTTACGGGCGTTGACCCTCTCGGCGAAGTTCTGCATGCGGATGCGATACCACATCAGCGTTGCTGGGATCAGCAGGCCCCATACCACCAGATTGGGGATCAGCGCTATCGCGACACCGGCGGTTGCTTCGAACGTGCCTTCGGCATTGGTCGGGCTTGGCCCGATCACGGTCGGGTGAATGGTGGTCGGCACGATGCGGATAATGACCAGGGTCAGGATCACGGTCACGATGGCGATGATGCCATAAATTGAGGCGAAGCGGCGGCGGGTATCCGGGTTTTCGATGCCACTGCGGAGCATCAGATAGGCGGCATACGTCAGCACCATGATCGCATCACATACCAGACGCGGGTCCCAGTTCCACCATGTGTTCCAGATCGGGCGCGCCCAGACCGAGCCGGTCACGAGATTGATCACGCCGAGCAGCATCCCGACTTCGACACCGGCCAGCGCCAGCGTATCCCATTTCACGTCACGGGTCCGCAGATACTGGATGCCGCCGATGACGGTTGCGGTGAAGGCGAAAAATGCGCCGAAGAAGGACGGCATATGGATGTAGAACAGGCGCTGCACATCGCCCTGATCAATATCAGTGCCAGCGACTGCAAGCGCAAAGTACAGGCCGACGCCGGTGGCGATGATCGTGACAATCGTGAGGATCGTCAGCGCCATGGGCTGCGGTTTGCTTTTGCGTAAGGGATCAGTAGAAGGGTAGTTGGGAAGGTCTTGTACGGCACTCATCAGGTTATCGGCAATCTCCGGAAAATCTGCAAATTTCTGTAGAATTCTACATGAGTGTGATAGGTTTCACCACACCTGTTATCATGGACGGTAAAGTCGAAAAGGTTCTGATCCATTTTCGGGATCGGAGCCATTTAATCAAGGTCTGTCACCATGACCATTACACGGACTGAAGTTGGAGAAAAGCTGCTGACCTATCTGAACGGTGAGATCAGTCTGGCGCAGTTGGTTGACTGGGCGGAAAACACGTTCATTGATGACTTCCTTGCGCCGGATGACGATGTCGAGATGCTGAATGACATCCTCTCGTATCTCGCCGCTGCCGATACCGTGCAATTTCCACTCACATGGGATATCTGCGCCGATTTTCTGAACCGGCTTGGCTTCAAAGTCAGGGTGGTTGCCGCTGACTGATCAGGGTGGTATCCCCTCACTGCCCGACCGGGACCGGCCCCAGACCGACCTGTAAGTCTGACGTACCGTCGGCGCTGATCACCTGCAGGCGGCCTTCTGGCAGGGTATCATCACCAAACGCGGCCAGACTGATATACCAGTCGCCGGGGCTGGCTTCGTCCGGCAGCGGGATTTCGACCTGATCGGTAATGATATTGGATGGCGCCCAACAGGTTGTCGGATAGCGCGGCGCGTCACCGAGTCCGCCCGGCTGCCATTCGAACGGCGGATACGCTTCTCCATCCGGTGACACCAGAATCGCACTGAACCACTGCGGCTGATCTGGCCGGTGAAGCGCTTGCCAGTTGAGCGAAAGGCGGATGCTGTCCGCGCTGCTCTGTGCATCCCATCCGGTCAGGCGGTAGAGCGCTGTCGATGAGCTGTTGAAGACCGCATCCGTTGGCCGCTGGACGCTGACAGGGGCGGGCGTGGGCGGTGTCGGGCTGATGTCCGGGGCATTGTGCGCGGCGATGACGGCTGTCAGGGCCAGTGTGCAGACTGCCTGCGCCGCCGTGATCCAGCCCCAGGCGGCACTGCTGCTGGTGTGATCCCGTGAGGGTTTCGCGACTTCGACCGCCGCGATCAGCGCAAAGGGTGACAGCACCAGCCAGATCCGCCCTGATTCGCCGCGTGTCGTCCCGCTAAGGGTGAAAGCCAGTATCGTCAGCAGCAGCGTGAGGGCGATCAGCGGGGCATCCCCCTGACGGTCGCGCATCCCGCCGCGCATCCATCGACCGAGTCCCCACAGCCACACCAGCGCCAGCCCGATTCCGGTCCACAGCCCCCAGTCCCAGACGTGCATCCACACCCAGTACAGATACGGGCGATCAAGATCGAGATGCGTGCTAAGTGCCTGTGACAGAATGCCGAAGAAGGTCTGCCCGGTCAGCAGATAAAAGGCCAGCCACGGCAGCACCGCCCCAAGCCCGAAGGCTAATCCGACCCGCAGCGGTGTCCACCACCACCAGCCCGCGCCGGATCGCCCCCGGAAGGCGTACCAGACCAGGGTATAGAAGCCGTACAGTGCCGCTAGCGGCAGAAAGACAAAATTCAGGAACAGCCCCACGCCGTAGACCACCCCGGCGGCCAGTATCCATGTCCCGCGCTGGTGTCTGATGCCGCGCATCAGCAGATCGAAGATGACCAGCGCCAGTACCGGATAAAATGTGCTGCTCGATGTCAGGAAGCCGAGCAGTCCGGGGACCAGCGGCCACCACAGCGACGGCAGGCGCGCATCTGAAGCGGGATTAATGCGGCGGGTGATGCTGTACAACGGGAAAACACCAAACGCAGCCGCTAACGGCGTCAGGATACCAACCCATGCCGAACCCCATTGCGCCGGACTGTAGCGCAGCAGATCGAAATTCGCGCACTGTGTCGGCAGCAGGATGCGATACAGGCTGTCTGAAGCATTCGGCCAGCGCTCCAGTACGCCGGTGGTCAGGCCGTAGAGCATCGGCACCCCCGGCGGGCTGGTGGCGGCGTTCGATGTCTGTTCGCCGAGATGACTCATGACCGAAAGCCAATCCTGCCACTGACCGCTTTGCCAATCGACATTCGCCCCGATCCACCATTCCGACGATGCCGGGATCGATACCGTGCGGCTGAACAGCATATACAGTACATCACCTTCGCGCACGTAGGCCGCGCACAGCGAGAGCATCGCCGTGCCGATGAAGGCCCACAGCATCACCGGCCAGCGTCGTGCGCTTTGCCGCAGCAGCCATAATCCGACGCCGACATAGACGATCAGCGCAGCCGCCAGCACCCAGATGCGCGTCAGCGGGGCGGGCAGATATTCCCAGCGCCAGCCGAATCCGCCGCGCAGCCACGGCGTGAGATCGACCGCATAAGCCAGCGCGATCAGTACCGTCGTCAGCGCGATGATCCGTAATGGGCCTGAAAATCGTGGTGTCGAGTGAGGTGAATTCTGCAAGGGTACTCTTTGCCTTATCTCCAGCGCCGTGAGATTGTATCATTGGTTGAGACGTTCAGCAGAGGGAAGGATACATCATCACAATGGAACAGCAGAAACAAACGCAGCAGCAGCTTGCGCTTCAGGACCTGTGTGCGCCGGATGGCGTGTGCTTCGGCTGCGGATCAGCCAACCCGGACGGCCTTCAGATCAAAAGTTACTGGTCGGATGATGGCACCTCCGTCTGGACGCGCTTTCGGACGCCGGACAGGTTCAGCGGCTGGACCGGGCTGGTCTATGGCGGGCTGATCGCCTGTCTGGTGGACTGTCATTCCAACTGGACGTCGATGGCGTCCCTGTATCGCGCCGCCGGTCAGGAACCGGGGACGCTGCCGCGTATTGTCTGTGTGACCGGCACGCTGGGCGTCAAATATCTGAAGCCGACACCGCTGGACGCTGAACTGTATCTCAAGGCATGGGTGGATGGTGAACCGGGCCGCAAAAACCGCGTGCTGTGTGAAGTCTATGCCGACGATGTGCTGACCGCGACCGGCGACTCGATCTTCATTCAGGTCGATTCAGCGCAGTTTCGTTAATCCGTCGATCCCTTTCACCATTGGAACCGGCACTTGTCCTGTACTGTCAGATACAGTTACACTCGATGCGCGGACGCGCCGTTGCGCGCCCCTACGGGTGACAAGCGACAGGACCTGTCCTGTCTGCCTGCAATGATTTTACAGATGCGATAAAGGATTGTAACGCGGAATGCGAATCCCCCTCTGGATACTGCTGCTCGGCGCGGTGTTGACAGCAGCGGCGGTGATTGCTGCCGGTACCCTGCTGATCGACCCGAACACGCCGCTGATCGCCGACGCCGGGTTTGATTTTGAGACCTTCACGCCGAATGCGGATGGTCAGGAAGATATTGTCCCCTTCAGCTATACGCTGTCGCGTCCGGCGACGGTCACCATCCGCTTTGAAGCTGCCGATGGCGCTGTCTATTATTTCCGTGAGGATCGCCCGCGTAACGATGGCGAACATCGTGTGCTGTTCAGCGGTGTGGTGGATGGCTATACGCTGGACGGCGAGTCATTCGAAAGCACCATCGAGCGCCGCCTGATCCCGAATGGAGACTACACGTGGACGCTGACCGCGACCGGAACCGAACGTGATGAGCAGGCCAGCGCCAGCGGGACGCTTAGCGTGCGTGAGGGTGATGCTGAACTGCCGCTGATCACCTCGTTTACGCTGGCACCGTCGGTCTTTACGCCGAATCAGGATGGTATCACCGACCGCGTCGGCATCAGCGCGGTGGTGCAGAAGCCGGATGTCGATGTCACGGCGTATCTGCTGGACGAAAAAGGCCAGCGCTATGTGATCGCCCGTCGGGTGCTGCAAACATCACCGGATATTCAGGGTGAACGTTACGAATTTGATTACGAAGGCGGTGTGGACATCAACGCCGACCCGCCGCCGAACGGGACTTATACCGTCGTCGTACAGGCACAGGATGCGGTCGGACAGCGGACGAGCCGCACCACCACGCTGACGCTGGAAAAAGGTGGTAAGCCGATTGCCGGGATCGTCGGGCAGGCCCCCGGCTATGATGTGCGTCTCGCGGTGCGCCCGTATGATGAGCGCTTTTACTCGGATGCTGACGGCCTGGGTGATATGATCGCGCCGCCGACGATGGATGAGGACCTGAACTTTAACACGGTCGTCGTCCCGCTGGGGGATCTGCTGGTTTTCGGGCTGGTGGTGGAGAACTACGGCGCGAGTCCGATTCGCACCTCTGGGCCGCCGCCGGGGACGGTCTATGAGCAGTTACAGCTCTGGTCGTCGTTCGGTGAGATGGGGCGGCAGCAGTCCGGTGTCTGGCGTGTGGGCTTGCAGTGCGAAACATCCAGTGATTCGTATCCGTGGCGCTGGGCGCTGGGCGACGAAACCACGCTGACGACCGAATACGACGAAAGAACAGGAAATACGTATCTGTATCTGATGCCCGGTGAACGGGCTGAAGTGTGGGGCGCGGTGAGGATGACCGAATTCGTCCGCACGACCAACCCGCAGAACTGCTATGCCGGCCTGATCCATGAAGGCGTGGCCGTAGTCAATCAGGTGGTCGGATCACGCGCCATCCAGCTTGAAAACACTGAGGTGCGCGGCGAATTCAACACCGATGCGACTGCCGAAGTGACCGATGAAATGTTGACGGACGCGGCTGCAGACGGGGCTACCGAAGCAGCAGACAGTGCAGAATTAACGCCAACCGCGCAGATTTCGGCTACACTAACGCCATAATCTGTAATGACACGCCGCAATCACCAGTGATGAACGACTGACGACCGCGCAGCCATCAGTGAGGAACGAATGGCAGAATCAATCCACAACGACCAGCACGACCACATCAGACGCACGGTATCGTTTCAGCGGATGAGTCCGCAGATGATCCTGATTCTGCTGCTGCTGCTTTCAGCCTGTGGCGCACAGGATAACACGGACACCGTGGCGGAGCCGACATCCACGCCGCAGCCCCCGGTGCTGACACTGATCTTCCCCGCAGATGAAGCGGGCGAAGCGGATACCGCCGCCATTGCAGGTGAAATCCGGCGGCGCAGCGGCCTGACAGTGGATGTCCGTCTGGTGGAGACACATCACGCCGTGGATGCGGCCTGCACCACGCCTGAGGATGGAATACCGGCGGCGGTCTGGCTGGATGGCCTGTCGTATGCGGCGGCATCGGCACAGGGCTGCGGCGTACCGGTGCTTCAGGTGGGGCGTGTGCCAGTTGATGACGATGCAGAGGCTGATGTGGACGAAACAGCTGCATCGGAGGCTGGGGCGGACGCTACAGAAGAAGCCGATGAAGCCGCAGCATCTGATGCTGATGAATCAGCTACCGAGGTTGAAATCGTCGCGACGGACGAAGCCGGGACCGATGACACCGCTGTCACCGCGACGGATGAGCCTTCCCGCGAGATCCCGGCCAATGTCTTTACCGGCCTGCCGGGTGTGATTGTCGCCAGCAGCAGCGAGAATATCACCGATCTGGCCGCGATCAGTGACAGCACCTTCTGCCGCCCGGCGATCACCGATCTGTATGGCTGGCTGCTGCCGATGCTGATCTTTCAGGCCGAAGGCGTTGACTTGAGCGAGTCGGGGATTGCGGTGGTCGATCTGCTTGATCCCAGCACTGAATCCGTCATTGAAGCCGTTGCCGCTGGCGAATGCGTGCTGGCTGGCCTGCCGGACAGCGCAGCAGTTGATCTGCCCGACAATATCGAGATCGTGCGGACCTCACCGGCGGTCCCCTTCAGCGTGCTGGTGATGCCGGTTGAGATCGATGCTGGTGCGCGTGATGCGGTGATTGATGCGCTGCTGGCGATGGCTGACGATGCCGAAACCGGCGGATTGCTGCGCCCATCCTTGCAGCAGGCGATTCTGGTTGAAGTGACTGAAGCCGATTTTGAAGAATTCAGCACATTTATCGCCAGCACCGGCCTGTCTTTCGCCGCTATTGATCAGTAAACCGGTGTAACCGGTGTAACCGGTGTCGGCGTTTCGGTCGGTAAAATCTTGAGGCGCGAAGAAGCCATGAATCAGCAGACCGATCTGGCAGTCGTGATTGTTACATGGAACGTGCAGGATCTGATCACGGATGCGCTGCGGACACTGTACGAAGATCTCGAACAGAGTGGGCTGAAGGCCAGCGTTTATGTGGTGGACAGCGCTTCATCTGATGAGACGGTCGCTGTTGTCCGCCGTGAATTCCCACAGGTGGAGCTGATCGCCAGCAGGGAAAATATCGGGTTCAGCCGGGGCAATAATCTGGCACTGCATCAAGCCGGATTTGGCACTGCTTCGGCTGCCGTTCCACGCGCTGCCTATCTGCTCAATCCCGATACCCTCACGCATCCCGGCGCGACGCGGGTGCTGTTCGATGCGCTGATGGCGGACACGGTGGTCGGCATGGTCGGCGCGACGCTGAGTTATGAAGATGGCAGTTTTCAGCACAGCGCCTTTACCTTTCCGGGACTGCGCCAGCTCTGGGCGGAGCTGATGCCGCTGCCGGGGCGATTGATCGAAGGCCGCTTTAACGGGCGCTATCCACGCTGGCTGTATGAACAGGGCAAGCCGTTCACCGTCGATTTTGTGCTGGGCGCGACGATGATGGTCAAGCCTGAAGTGATTGCCAAAGTCGGGATGCTGGATGAGCAGTTCTTTATGTACTGTGAAGAAATCGACTGGGCATGGCGTATCCAGAAGGCAGGCTGGCTGACACAGTGCGTACCGTCGGCACAGGTCACGCATCTGTCGGGCAAAAGTTCTGACCAGATTCGCCCCCAAAGCCTGCTGCGCTTATGGTCGAGCCGTCTGCTGCTGGCGCGGAAGCATTACCCACGCTGGAAGCGCTTTCTGGCGCGTCGTCTGATCGCCTTCGGGATGCGGCGGCGTGCGCGGCGTGAAACCGATGCCGAACTGCGTCAGGTCTATGAGCAGATCCGTGAGATGGCCCTGCTGAAACGTCCGCTAAGTCAGACTGCGCCGAATGCATCACCCACGTCGGAAAACTGATGCGCCTGACCGCGATTGTCCTCACCCGAAATGAAGCGGCGCATATCACCGCCTGCCTTGACAGCCTGCGCTTCTGCGATGACCGGCTGGTCTTTGATTCCTTCAGCGATGATGCGACGGTCACGCTGGCAGAGGCCGCTGGTGCGCGGGTGCTTCAGCGTGCATTCGATAATTACACCTATCAGCGTAACGCCGCGCTGGATGCCGCACGTGATGCCGCACGTGATGCCG
>CAYNDH010000085.1:0-7774 GCA_964395665.1 uncultured Anaerolineaceae bacterium | reverse complement strand
ACCTATCAGCGTAACGCCGCGCTGGATGCCGCACGTGATGCCGCACGTGATGCCGTGCGCGATGCCGTGCGCGATGCCGCACGTGATGCCGCCGACTGGGTGCTGTTTGTCGATGCTGATGAACGGATCACACCGGAATCCGCGCAGGAAATCCGCAGTGTGCTGGATCGTCCCGGCTATGCGGGCTGGCGCATCCCCCGGCACAATTACATCTTCGACCGGCTGACGACTGGCGCGGGCTGGTGGCCGGATTATCAGACACGGCTGCTGCGGGTGGGGCAGGCGCATTATGATCCGTCCCGGCTGGTGCATGAGACGGTCCTGCTGGATGGCGAACTCGGCACGCTGGAAAAGCCGCTGATCCATTACAATTACCGCGATCTCGCTCAATTTATCGCCAAGCAGCGGCGGTATACGGCTTATGAAGCGCAGGCCATGTTCGACAGCGGTGTGCGGCCAAAGCCGTGGAATTATCTTCTGCAACCGCTGCGTCACTTTCGCTGGCGCTTTCTGACGCTCAAAGGCTATCGGGATGGGCTGCACGGCCTGCGCCTTAGCCTGCTGATGGCGTGGTATGAATTTCGCAAATATCTGATGCTGCGCCGGTTATGGCGCAATACCCGTCACTGACGACATCGAACGCCTTTCGAGCGACCCTCTCTCATTGTCTGAAGATCAATCCTGCATGATTATATCAGCGCTCCACCGGCGAAACGCGGCGGAGTTTCTTCGCGTATGTGTGTAACGGTGTATTACCGATCTCTGTATGTAAGCTCAATGTCATGTGCTGCGTCTGTAAAATGTAAATAATTGGTTAAACTGCCTAAAACCTTATGCTTTGTGTATTGTCAAAAACGCACAAATATCATATGCTGGAATCATCAACAAGGAGCAACAGAGTATGTTTGCCAACGAATACATAGCACTTCAGATTGCCAAAGCCCGTCAGCACGAATTGGAAGCGGAGCGTCGTCATGATCTCCTGAACTTCCTGGTTCGTGAATATAAGGCGGAGCTTCGTCGTCGGGGCGAGCGCGAAGATCGCGACGACCGTCAGCAGCCTAAAAAGTAAGGTGTGGTCTCACCGTTTCTCTCACATCGTGATACTCGATTGAAAGCCCTGTCTCGGAATAACTGAGATAGGGCTTTTTATTCATGGGAAGCGCCTCTCGATCGTGTTAACATATGATTGGGACAGGATCAGTGCGCGATTAGAGGACAATGGATGTCGATGTCAGATAAAGAGCCAAAATCGAACACAAATACAGGCTTTGGGACGATGCTGGGCCAGTATCGTCTGGAAGAACTTGTTGCTTCCGGCGGCATGGCACGCATCTACAAGGCGATTGATACCAATCTGGAACGAATCGTCGCGGTCAAGGTGCTGATGCCAGAACTGATTGACCTTGATGACACGCTGATCGAGCGCTTTGAGCGTGAAGCGAAGGCCGTCGCCCAGCTTGAACACGATAACATCGTCCGCATTTATGATTATGGCCGTCAGGATGATCGTTACTATATTGTGATGAATTACATCGAAGGCCATGACCTTGCCGATGAACTGAACATCCTGCGCCGCGAAAACCGTCTGATGGATGTGGGTCGGGCGCTGCAACTTCTGGCACAGGTCGCGCAGGCACTGGATTTCGCCCATGCTGCCGGGATCGTGCATCGCGATGTCAAGCCGTCCAATGTGCTGCTGACGAAAAAAGACAAGGCGATTCTGACCGATTTTGGGCTGGTGCTGCGCCAGTCGATTGATAAAACCATGGGGACCGCCTTCGGGACGCCGCGCTATATCGCTCCGGAGCAGGCCCTGGCTTCGGAAAATTCGGTCCCGCAGAGCGATATTTATTCATTAGCTGTGATTATTTACGAAATGCTGACCGGGCAGATGCTGTTCTTCTCGGATAACCCGATGCAGATCGCCATGAGTCATATCAATGAACCGCCAACCCCGCCGCGCAGCATCAACCCAACGATCCCTGTTGCGGCAGAACGCGAACTGCTGAAGGCACTGGCGAAAAGCCCGGTTGAACGTCACCGCTCCGCCAGTGAACTGATTTCCGCACTCAAACAGGCTTATCGCGATGTGTCCGCCGTCAGTGGGGCTTCCGGCGCAAGTCAGGCAGGGGCGCATCAGACACTGGTGCTGTCAGATGATGATAACAGCCGTGAACTGCTGAAACAGGCGTTTGTCGATGGGCCGAAGGATAAGAGTAAGCCCAGTGAGGCGACGCTTACGTTTAATGACGATACCAGCACCCGTGAGGCCGCGCTGCTGGCGTCATGGGATGAGCAGGGCACGGCTGAGCAGGGCACGGCTGAGCAGGGCACGGCAAAACCGACCACACCGGTACACGGTTCGACCTCACCCGCACCTGTCGCATCCGCGCCGGTTTCAGGCGCATCTGGCTCGGCTGGATCTGGCTCGGCTGGATCTGGCTTGACCACAGGTGCCGGGTCCAAACCTGCTGCATCCCCGGCTGCGTCAGCCTCATCAGCAGCAACCGGTGTATCTTCGGCGGCACCGGCTCCGAAAGCGGGATCAGGGCCGTCACAGCCGGCTGCGCCTTCACACGGCAAAGCGACCGCCGACGCCAAACGGATCGAACCGGCATCACCCGCAGGACGGCAGCGCCACAGCCTGATAGCACTGGTTGGCGGGATCGTGGTGGCGCTGGTGCTGCTTGGCGGTATGCTGGTGCTGAGCAATCAGCCTGCAACTGATGACACAACGATCGCCACTGCCCCGACGATCCTGATCGCCGCGCAGACCCTGCCGCCGGTCATCAGCCCCACGGCCACCGCGCTTCCGGCAGTCGCCCCGGTTGAGGGTGGTCAGCCCGTGCGACTGGAGTACAGCGATCATGTGCTGGTGCTGCGTAATCCGGGTGAAGCCGCGCTGAGCGTGAGCGGGCTTGAACTGGCTGCGATTGGGATGGAAAGCGGCGTCGCTGGGACACTGGTCGAAAATGAGATCGTGCCAGCCGCAAGCTGTGTCGGTTTGGTTCAGACCGGTCACTCGATCAATCAGCGTGAATGGGACTGCACAGGCCGCGCTTATTACGATCAGGTCGGGGTGGCAGGACAGCAGCTTTTCTGGCGGACCGCACAGCCCGGTCAGTTTGAAGTGCGGTTTGGCGGCAGCCTGATTGCCTACTGTGATACGGTGCAGCGCGGCGGCACGCAGACCTGTGAATTCAATATCCCACCGCAGGCCGCAAGCTAAGCTTGTTTCAGCATTGGTCAGGGGTGCGGGCCGGAAGAGTCCGGCCCCTGCAATCCGCGTCGTTTAAAGGGACAATACCTGAACAGGCTTGCATCGTTGTCCGCTGTTGATCAGGTTCTCCGAATTTTGCAACAGCCTCTATCATGAAATCCTCACTGTAACATCCGGGGTGGTGGTTTCGTCCGGTATATAAATTCTCGATATCTAACAGGATGCCGTTATGCCTAATCACCTGCAATACGAAACCTCACCCTATCTGCTTCAGCATCAGGATAACCCGGTGGATTGGTATCCATGGGGGGAAGAAGCACTTGAAAAGGCCAGAGCAGAAGAGAAGCCGATTCTGCTAAGTGTCGGGTACAGCGCCTGTCACTGGTGTCATGTGATGGCGCATGAGAGCTTCGAACACGAGCCAACCGCCCGCATGATGAACGAGTGGTTCGTCAACATCAAGGTGGACCGCGAAGAACGCCCCGATATTGACGACATCTATATGCAGGCGGTGCAGGCCATGACACGCAGCGGCGGCTGGCCGATGACCGTCTTTATGACCCCGGAAGGCCAGCCTTTTTATGGGGGGACATACTATCCGCCGGAACCGCGCCACGGGCTGCCCTCATTTCGGCAGATTCTGGAAGCGGTGCATGATGCATGGACCAACCGCCGTGACGAAGTGCGCGAGTCCGCCTCACAGTTGACTAGGGTGATGGATCGCGCCGAACTGGGCATTGGTGGCAGTGAAGATGACCTTCAGCCCGCGCTGCTGGATGCCGCTGTCCGCCAGATGAAGCAGCAGTTCGATGCCCGTGATGGTGGGTTTGGTGGCGCACCCAAATTCCCGCAGCCGATGAACCTTGAATTCATGCTGCGCGATTACGCCCGGACGGGTGATGCCGAGACGCTGCGCATCGTCACGTATACGCTGGAACGCATGGCCCACGGCGGGATCTACGATCAGATCGGCGGCGGCTTTGCGCGTTACAGCGTCGATGCTCACTGGCTGGTCCCGCATTTCGAGAAGATGCTGTATGACAATGCCCAGCTTAGCCGGGTGTATCTCCATGCATGGCAGGCGACCGGCGATCCCTTCTTCCGTCAGATTGCCGAAGAGATTTACGATTACATCCTGCGCGAGATGACATCCCCCGAAGGCGGTTTCTACAGCGCGACCGATGCCGACAGCGAAGGCGAAGAGGGTAAATTCTTCGTCTGGTCGATTGACGAAGTGCAGAGTCTGCTGGACGCTGACGACGCCCGCACCGCGATTGAGTACTTCGGCATGACACGCGGCGGCAACTTCGAAGGTCACAATATCCTGTATGTGCCGAACGATGCCGCGACCGTCGCACAGCGGCTTGACATTGACGAGAGCGAGCTGCATACACGGCTGGCACGGATTAAAGATGCGCTTTACGCCGCCCGGACACATCGCGTGCATCCCGGCCTTGATGACAAGATCCTGACCGGCTGGAACGGCCTGATGCTGGCGAGTCTGGCGGAAGCGGCACGGGTGCTGGACCGTGATGATTATCGTCAGGCGGCGCTGCGTGCGGGGGAATTCCTCACTGCGCATCTTATGACTCCCGAAGGGCGCGTCTACCGCACGCACAAGAACGGACAGAGCAGGCTCAACGGTTATCTGGAAGACTACGCCACCCTGAGCGAAGCGCTGCTGGAGCTGTATCAGACCACGTTCGATGAGCGCTGGTTTGTCACAGCACGCCGACTGGTGGATACCGCGCTGGAACAGTTCCCCGCGCCGGAAGGCGGCTTTTTCGATACCAGTGAAGACCATGAAGAACTGGTGGTGCGTCCGCGCAGTGTGCAGGATAACGCCGTGCCATCAGGCAGCAGCAAACTGGCGCTGGTGCTGGTGAAACTGGCCGCTTATACCGGTGATGCCCGCTATGATGAGGCCGCCCGTGGCTCACTGCGCCTGCTGACCAACGCCGTGCAGCAGTATCCGCAGGCATTTGGCGAGGCTGCCGGGGCGATACATCTGCTGGTGACCGGGCTGCATGAAGTGGCGGTGATTGGTGATCCTACCAGCGCGGAGACGCAATCCCTGCTGCATGAGATCGTCAGGCCGTACCGTCCGAATGTCATTCTGGCGCTGGCGAGTGAGGCGGTTGCCGGTGAGCATACCATCCCGCTGTTGGGCCATCGCACGATGCGCGATCATCAGCCGACGGTCTACGTCTGCCGACAGTTCGTCTGTCAGCTTCCGGTGACGACGGTGGAGCAGGTGCGCGATCTGCTGGCCGGGTGATGCTGATTCACGTCAGTTGCTGGTGACGTAGCCTTTGACCTGTGTTATATTTAAAAAAATTCAAATACGAAGGGAAATACTGAATTATGGTTGCAGAAGCTGCCGAAAAGCGCCGCACCGGGGCAGAGGATGTCCTGTGGGATCTTTCAATCTTTTACGACGGCCTACATGATCCCCGCATTCAGGCGGATATGGATGCGCTGCGTCAGCAGGCTAACACCTTTGCCGAGCAGTACCGGGGACGCATCGCCTCACTCTCGGCGGAAGCACTGGCCGAGTTGATGGAAGAGATGATCACGCTTTCTGATCTGCGCGGTCGCATTTACACCTTTGCTTCACTCAATTTCTCGACGGATGCCACCAATCCGCAGATCGGCGCACTGCTGCAGAAGGTCACCGAGTTCTATGCCGAGATCAACCAGAAGCTGGTCTTCTTCGATCTCGAATGGGCCGCGCTGGATGATGACAAGGCGCAGGCCCTGATTGATAATCCTGTCCTGAGCAAATACCGCCATTATCTGGAAGCCGAGCGCCGCTATCGTCCTCACAAGCTGAGCGAGATCGAAGAGCAGCTTCTGATCGATGCCGATGTCACCGGGCGCAGCGCGTGGACCCGTTTCTTCACCCAGTTGATGAGTTCCATGCGCTACGATTACGACGGCGAAAAGCTCAATCAGTCGCAGGTGCTGGTCAAACTTCAGGACGGTGATCGCGATGTGCGTAAGAAGGCCGCCGATGCCCTGACTGCTGGCCTGAAAGAACGCATCATGGAGCTGACCTTCATCTTCAACGTGCTGGCGTCGGACAAAGCATCGGATGACCGGCGGCGTCAGTTCGGGGAGTGGATTTCGTCGCGCAATCTCGATAACAAGGCCCCGGATGAAGTGGTTGAGGCGCTGATCAAAGCCGTGACATCCAGCTATGATCTGGTGCAGCGGCATTACACGCTCAAGCGTAAGCTGCTGGGGCTGGATGAGCTGTACGATTATGACCGCTATGCCCCGCTGACATTGAAGGAAAGCGACCGTTTCTATACATGGGAAGAAGCCAAAGAGATCGTGCTGAACGCCTTCCGCGCCTTCAGCCCGCGCATGGCCGAAGTCGCCCAGCGTTTCTTTGACGAGAACTGGATTCATGCCGCGATCCTGCCTAACAAGCGCGGCGGGGCGTTTGCATCACCGTCAGTGCCGAGCGCACACCCGTTTGTCTTCGTCAACTTCCTTGGCAATGCCCGCGATGTGATGACGCTGGCGCATGAACTGGGCCACGGCATCCACATGTATCTGTCGAGCGAGAAGCACGGTTTGCTGGGCCTGTACACACCACTGACGACGGCTGAAATGGCGTCAGTCTTCGCCGAAATGCTGGTCTTCCAGGATCTGATGCAGAAGGAACCGGACGCTGAAGTGCGCCTGACGATGCTGGTGCAGAAGATCGAGGACACCTTCGCGACGGTCTTCCGTCAGGTGTCGATGAACCGCTTTGAGGATCGGATGCATACCGCCCGCCGCACAGAGGGTGAGCTTTCGACTGATCAGCTTAACCAGATGTGGACCGAGTCGCAGCGCACCATGTTCGGTGACAGCGTCACACTGCGTGAGGATTACAGCTACTGGTGGAGCTATATCCCGCACTTCCTGCACACGCCGGGTTATGTCTATGCCTATGCCTTTGGTGAACTGCTGGTGCTGGCGCTGTTCAACCTGTACACCGAGCGCGGTGCTTCCTTCGCGCCGCAGTACGTCGATGTGCTGGCAGCAGGGGACTCCGATTATCCCGACCGCATTCTGGCGCAGATCGGCATCGACCTGAATGATCCGGCCTTCTGGAGTCAGGGTGTGGATGCAATCCGCAAACTGGTGGAACAGGAAGAAGCACTGGCACAGGAACTGTACCCGGAGAAGGTCAACGGGTAGAGGCGTTCTGAAGTGTAGACGGGCCGCTGCGTATGTAAGGTATTTTGCAGCGAAAAACCGGTATACGATGGATGTAGGGTCGGGATTTTTCCCGACCATGTGTATCACCGACGGACGCCCCCTCGTCCGCTGCGAGGGAAAGGGTGAAAAACAGATTCGCCGTGGTTGATTCCCCTTCCCTCGGAATGCAGACATACGCGGGTTGCCAGGGATATTGTGTGTTATTTCACAAAAGGCAGGTGCATCGACCTGCCTTTTGCATTTATCCACCGGTTGACCGACGATGAACATGGAATCGATCTGGCAGGGGCAAAGTATGCCATCAGCGCCGGTTTGCGGGTAGAATAGACAGAAATG
>CAYNDH010000084.1:0-18411 GCA_964395665.1 uncultured Anaerolineaceae bacterium | reverse complement strand
CTAGCTTACGGCGGCCTGTAATTCAGCTTCCAGAATACTGGGGTGGATAGGCAGCAGTACGGAAAAGCGCGAACCCTTGCCCGGTTCACTTTCCAGCCAGAGTTTGCCGCCATGCGCTTCGGCAAGGCGACGTGAGATCGGCAGACCAAGCCCGGTCCCGGCACCGACGCGCAAACCGCTGTCTGACTGGCGGAAGGCTTCAAAAACCGCCTGCTGATCCGCCAGCGGGATTCCCGGCCCTGTGTCTTCGACGCTCAACAGAATATTGTCGTCCTGCACCGCTGCGGTAATGGTGATGCTGCCCTTATCCGTGAATTTGGCGGCATTGGAAACCAGATTCAGCATAATCTGGCTGATACGGCGTTTATCCCCGGTAATCCCCGGAAGATTTCCATCAACCCGGTTTATAATCTCAACCGGCTTGTCTTTCAGCAGCGTTTCCGCTGTGGCAACCACGGCCTTCAATTCGGGGTTCAGATCGGCGTCTGCTTCCACAAACAGCTTGAACGCCCCGGCTTCGATCTTCGAGATGTCCAGAATGTCATTGATTAATCCGAGCAGGTGCTGGCCGCTGCCCACCACAAGGCCGAGCGCTTCCGACTGCTCTTCATTGACTTCACCCAGCACACCGTTCGCGACAAACTGCCCCAGATTGATCACCGCGTTTAACGGTGTCCGCAGTTCGTGCGACATTGCCGCCAAAAATTGTGATTTGACCTGATTAGCGCGCTCGGCGGCATCGACTGCGACCTCAAGCTCATGGGTACGTTCCACGACACGCTGTTCAAGTTCCGCATTGAGTACGCGCAGGTCATTGTTCAGACCGGAGATGGTTTGTTCAGCCTGTCCACGTCGTTCCACCATCGAGTTGAATTTACGCTGTAGTTCCCCGATCTCATCCTGAGAGTCGGGACGTTCGATGCGGACTGTCAGGTTGCCTTCTGCAACGGCGTTCAGCACATTGATCACTTCGTTGATACGCTTGAAGACCTGCAGGTAGAACACAAGGAAGAGCGCCAGCGATGTCATGGCAACCGTGATCACCGTACCGCCGACCAGAAGCTGTGCGATATTCTGTTTTTCAGCGCGTGCCTCTGCCGTTGCGACTTTTGTGTAGACGAACAGGCTCGGCGCATTTCCAACGATCCCGCGAATCGGCGTCACACTTACAAGGAAGGGTTCGCCCACTTCATCTATTTCCTGAATGAGCGCCTGCGGGTTATCAAAATCAAACCAGAGGGGATCAACGCCTGGCACCTGACCAATAGGCTGTCCATTGAACTCGCTGCGAATGGAGAAGATCACCGAACTGCTGGATGTCACCACCATCACATCGACAACACTTTCACCCACCTGGGCGCGCACGGTGTCGGCATTATTCAGGCTGACCAGGCGCCCACGCGATGATTCAAGCAAACGTGCGGGGATTTCAATGCGCTCTCTAAGGCTCGCATCGATCTGATTACTGAAGCTGCTGTAATAGATGAGGCCAATCACCGACATGATCGTGATCTCGGTCACGATCACGAAAAAGGTGATCTTGCCATATAAACTCTGAAACCAGCGCATTGAAATCTCCCTCTGGTTTTATTTAAAGTCCCAAACGGACTCACCACGTAGAATGCGCTTTATCTGGTCTGAAAATCGAGACGAGTTCAGCGGTTTCGCGATAAAGCTGTGGAAGCCCAGTTCTCTGGCGGCACTGACTTCACTGGTATGCACGGTGCAGGCGATAATCGGCACCCGCGTCCCATACTTCTCGGTCAGCACTTCCAATACCTCATATCCGTTATAATGCGGCATCTCCAGGTCCACGAAGATAAGATCGATCTCATGAAGCGCATCCAGTCTGGTTGCTAAATCAGTCGGGTCATAGATCTGTGTAAGCTCTGCCCCTTCCAGTGTCAGCATCTTCGCCAGCACCTTCTGATCAACCGGATTATCATCAATAATGAGTGCCTGAATTCTGTCTGTCATTTAAATTTACCCATCTCATGCCCTGACAAGGGCCAGTTATCCAACCCAAACCTTGTGACCCTCGATCACATCATTAAGCTGCTCGGTGAATGTCAGCAGATTGATCGGCTTACTGATGAATCCCGCGAATCCTTTTTCCTTGGCTTTCCGCATGGCAGTAGAAGCATCCGCAGCAGAAACCGCGACCACAGGGACACGTGCAAGGCTGGGAATGCGACAAATATGATCGTAGATGTCGAAACCACTGACGTTATTCGGGTACATCAGGTCAAGCAGGATGACATCAATCGGGGCGAAATTTTCCAGCTTTTGCTGATAATTTTCGCCCCACCGGTCAAAGGCAACGGCTGCCCCTGCCTGTCCCAGAAGGGTTTGCATCACAGCCCGATTGCCTATATTGTCCTCAAATATGAAAATACGCCGCCCTTTTAGCTCTAACATCCTGCACCTGCACACTTCCACTAAAACGGTTAGTTACTGTCGCAAAATATGGATGTGCGACAACTTTCGATTAACTATTATAGTTTTAATTATAATTGCGGAAGTCCCTACAATACGTAAGATTATGTAATACCGCGTAAATTCGCCGCAGACTTCCTGAAGTGGGCCGGAAGCATCCAGCCCAGTGAAATCCTGCGATCTGTAGAGATGACCGCCTGCCAAAGACCTACACTGCGCCGGTTGCGGCTGGCTATGCGCGGTGTGTTCGGCAGCACGATGCGATCCTTCTGACGTGCGCCGCGCCCCCACTGGTAATCCCTGGAATATTTGTTCTGTCTTTTATCGCGGAATGGCCTTTGAAAGCGACTCCCCAAGCCGTGTTTTTGAGCGTATTCTGCGCGTGAAGGATGAGAGAATCGAGCGAGTTAGAACTACTCTGGTCAAAAGCGGATAAATGGCCGAGACTATGAGGCTGGTGATGCTGTCTGAATAGATGATTTTATACTGAAAGGAAAAACTCACCATGTTAAACTGCCTTGTTCGTCTGGTGACCGGCTTCTGTCTGGCACTGGTTCTGCTGGTGATCCCGGCCTCGGCTCACGAAGGCCGCAGCATCGGCGAATACTCGATCGTTTTCGGCTGGCGGGTGGAACCGGCTTATACCGGTCTGTTTAACGGGCCGGAGTTCACCATCACGGTCGCTCGCGATCATGATCACGATGATCACGATGATGACGAAGAAGGTGCGGCAACTGACGACGCAGGGACGCACAGCAATGAAGGGCTTGATGATCATCATGCTGACGCCGAAATGGTTGAAGGCGCCGAAGAAACCCTTCAACTGGAAGTGATGTTCGGTGATCAGAGCCGGGTGCTGCGCGTGCGTCGGGTCTACGGTCAGCCCGGTCACTATACCGCCGACCTGATCCCAACCCGCCCCGGTGATTACAGCTTCCGCCTGTCTGGTACGATTAACGGCGTGGAAATTGATGAGGTCTTCAGCTCGGCAGACGGCGAATTCAGCACGGTCGAGCCGGTTGAGGATATTCAGTTCCCATAGAATATCTCTGAGCCTGATTATTGGGTAAGGGCCGGATTACGTCCGGCCCATGCGGTATCCTCCGGCGGACGCACCGTTGTGCATCCCTACACGGTGACACACGCGTGCTCTGCCTGAGGTAAACTGCCGCTTGAACCCGTTAACGATTAATCCGAGTTAAGGTGCTTTGAAAAATCTCCGCTGTACACGTTTGTTTCGTTTATTTCACTTATTTGTCCCGCTGATTCTCGCGTTCGCCGTCCTGATACTGATCACGGTACCAGCGACACAGCCCGCACTGGCACACGCCAACCTGATCCGCTCATCACCGGCAGCTAACGCCACACCTGATCAGCCGCCGGACGAAATCCGCCTCTGGTTCACCGAACCGCTCGAAGCCGAATACAGCCGGATCAGCCTGCGCGACTCCGAAGGGGAGCCGGTCACGCTTGCGCCGGTTCAGATCCCGGCAGATGACGCGCATCAGATGTTCGTCCCGCTGGAACCACTGCCGGAAGGGTTGTATACCATCACATGGCGCACGGTCTCGGCATCCGATGGACATGCGTCCGAAGGGACCTTTGCGTTTGGCATCGGTGTTGCGGTCGGCAGCACGGCGGTCGAGATCCCGATCCGTGAAGAAGTCAGCCCTGCTGGTGTCGTTATCCGCTGGCTGAACCTGATCAGCCTCTCACTGCTGGCCGGTGGGCTGGGATTCGCGCTGCTGATCTGGCATCCGACCGGACATGCATCTGGACATGCCGCTTCATCACGCCTGCACCGTCTGATCCGGGCAGGATGGGGCGCGGTGGGCGTCTGTGGTGTGCTGGTGCTGCTGCTTCAGGCCGGGATCGCATCCGGACAGGATTTATGGCGTGTGCCGTTTGAAACCGATCTGGCGCAGTACATCACACAGTCACAGTACGGCCAGTTCTGGCTGTATCGCATGACACTCTGGCTGCTGACCGGTGCCGCGCTGTGGATCAGTCGCATGAACCGGCGCTGGCTGTGGGCGGCATTTGTGCTGGCGTGTGCCCTGCTGATGGTCCAGAGCCTGTTCAGCCATGCCGCCGGGGGCACGGATACAGTCGCGGCGCTGGCAGCGGATGGGCTGCATCTGCTGGCAACCGCGCTGTGGATCGGCGGGCTGTTGGCGTTCGCGCTGGTGCTGATGCCGGTACGCGGAGTCCGCCTGACGGCATTAGAGGTCAGCCCGCTGGTGGCCGCCTTCTCAAACCTGATGCGGCTGCTGGTGATCGCACTGGTGATCACCGGGCTGTACGCGACATGGCTTCAGGTCGGCTCACCGGATGCGCTGACTGGTACGGTTTACGGGCGCGCCCTGATCGCGAAGCTGGTGCTGTTCCTGCCGCTGCTGGTGATTGCAGCGGTGAACCTGTTTGTCACATCGCATCAGCTCCGACAGGGGAACGCGATCTGGGTGCGGACACTGCGCGGACTCATCAGCAGTGAAATCGTGCTGACCGCTGCGATTCTGATGGCGGTCGGTGTCATGACATCCGGCGCACCGGCACGCGGCGTGCAGGTCCTGCGCGAAGCGAATGCGGCAGCGGCCAGTTTACAGCCACAGGTGACGCCCTACTTCGGCATGGAAGTCACCGACGAGCTGATGGCGCATCTGGAGATCACGCCGGGGACGGTGGGCGTCAACGAATTCTCGGTCTCGCTGTATGACGCCGACGGCACCACAGTGGAGGATGCGTCACTCATCCGCCTGCGCTTTACCCATCAGCGCCAGAATCTGGGGGACAGTGAGCTGCGCCCAGCCTCACAGGGGGACGGTATCTACCGTATTTCCGGCGCAAACCTGAGCATTCCGGGGCCGTGGCGCATCCGTATGACGGTGCAGCGCCCTGATAAATTCGATACGGTGGTCGATTTCGAGATTGAGGCAGAAGCAGCGCCAGCGCCAGCGATGCCGGTGATCGATACCAGCATCCCGACGATGGAGCGCAGCATCGCATCCCTGCTGGCCGGGGCCGCCCTGTTAGCTGTCGGCGCGTTTTACATCCCGCGTTCGGATTGGCGCCGGCCAGATGGCCGCTGGCTGATCACTGCCGCCGTGCTTGCCGCTGGTGCAGTGATGCTGATCACAGGGGTGCGGCTGGCACAGGGGATAGGCACGCTGTCCGATGAATTGTCGAATAATCTGACAGGCGAACTGCGGGCGCTGGATGCATGGGCGCGGCCTGCTCCACAGAATTCGACCGGCGCGGTCTATATGCAGATTGAAAACGGGACCGGCATGGATGAGCGCCTGACCGGGGCTGCCGCTGCGGTCGCGGCACATGTTGAACTGCATGAGACGGTGATCACAGATGATGTCGGACGAATGCAGGCCGTGGACGATGTCGAGCTGCCATCCGGCACGACATTAGCGATCGTCCCA
This sequence comes from uncultured Anaerolineaceae bacterium, assembly GCA_964395665.1. GTDB lineage: Bacteria > Chloroflexota > Anaerolineae > Aggregatilineales > Phototrophicaceae > JAEZAF01. The sequence goes on along the minus strand of CAYNDH010000084.1, from coordinate 12,544 downwards.
TTTGGCCTTCATATGATGCTGATCGATCTGCATGAAGATCTACAGACAGGTGACACCTTCCCGCTGACACTGGAATTCGAATCCGGGCGGCGGCTGGAAGTTGAGGTCGAAGTGAAGCTGGACGCGCAGCCGGATTGAAGCTCACATCGCAGAGGCCATTTGGCTTAATCTGGGATAATTTGGGATAAAACGAAAACATTTGTGATGATGTTCGCAAACCGGTGCTATCGTAAACGATAACACAGACGGGCCACAGACGGGCGGCAGCATGGAAAGATTTACAAAACAGGCACGGCTTGTCCTGAATCACGCACAGGATGAGTCCAGAGCAATGAAGACATCGGTGATCGAACCGGAGCATATCCTGCTTGGGCTGCTCAAGGATCAGAATGAGATCACGGCGAACGTCTTTCAGGAACTGGGCATCGAATACGCCGCGCTGAAAAAGCAGATCATCGAGAACATACGGGTCAATGAAACGCTGTTTGATCCTGACGATCTGGATCTTTCCAGAGACACGCGCAAGCTGCTGGAACTGGCGGTGACCGAAGCGCGGCGCATGGAACACAATTACATCGGCTGCGAACATCTGCTGCTGGGGCTGTCCCTGCTGCCCAGAACCAGAATCATCCGACTGCTCAAACAGGCTGGCATCCCGACCGATCAGATCCGACCGGTCACCCGGCAAACGATCAACCGTTGGCGCGAAGCACAGGGGCTGGCCCCGCATCCGATCCCGACCACCACATGGCATTCCCCTTTTACGAATTACGTCCGCCAGCGCGGGTTCATGTATTATGAAACGCTGGAAAGCGGCGCATGGCATTACGCGTTGCAGCACGAACTCGCCTGCACGCCGCTGTCCGATGCGCTGATCGATCATCTGCTGGCGGCAGTCGATGAAACGCGTCAGATGAAACTGCATCAGGTTGGGGCCGAGCAGATGCTACTGGCCTTGGCGCGAAATGCCGCATCAATGCGGGACGCCGCATCAATGCGAAATGCCGCATCAATGCGGGACGCCGCCGGAATTTGGGATAATTTGGGATATAGTGAGGCCGAGATCAGCACCCTGCATGACAGGTTACGGGCGCAGCAGGCCGTGACGTCGAACCCGACCGATCGCATCCTGCATGAGCCACCGCCGCCAGTCACACCCACTGCCATCAGGACGCCACCCGTCAGAAACCGCTGGTTTTCATTTGCAGGCATCAGCAGTCGTTTTCGCCATTTCAGTTTACAGCGCGAACTCGATCAGACGCCGCTGTCTGCTGAAGCCCTGAAGGGACTGCTGACCGCGATTGAAACTGCCCGCCAGACGGGGACGCCGCAGGTTGAGGTCCAGCATCTGCTTTTAAGCCTGCTGGAAACACAATCACAGATTTGGGATAATTTGGGATATAATAAAGAGGAAATCGAAGCGCTGCGCGATAAGGTGCGCCAGCAGGTCATGGGTCGAAATGCGCGTGAGACCGCTTCATTGTAATGTAAGAGGTAAGATAGTTCCCGCGTCTGCATGGTGATCCTGTAGCATATGCAGAAACCTGTTTCAGAGCCGGTGGTCGCTGATTCGGCTTCGATTTTACGTAATTCGGCCCATAGATCGTACTTTCTAACAAAGCATCTACAGAAAAGTCACGCACTTTGGGATATAATTTCAGTTATCGTTCAAATAATCGATCTAACAGTAACTCTTCAAAGTGGCCGACAGGCCGCCGACCAGAGGACCGATAACCACAGCCTGTCGATTTCAGAAATTGGTTATCCAGTGTCGAAGTGAGGGATTAAGGACGGAGGTTTTATACCGTGCCGAATAAAATGGAACGATTTACACAACGGGCGCGGCGTGTGTTGAGCCTCGCCCAGGAAGAAGCAGAACGCCTTCAGCATAACTACATCGGGACCGAACATCTGCTGTTGGGCCTGATGCGTGAAGATGGCGGGGTTGCAGGCCGTGTCCTCCGTGAATTGGGATTGGAACAGCGCCGTGTCGAAGAACTGGTTGAGCGCCTGACTCGCGCTTCAGCCCGTACCAGCAGTGTTCAGCTTGACCTTTCACCCGGCACGAAAAAGGTGCTGGAGCTGGCGGTCGATGAAGCGCGCCGGATGGGACATCACTACATCGGCACCGAACATCTGCTGCTTGGTCTGGTGCGCCAGTCTGAAGGAGTCGCCATTGAGGTCCTGAAGCGCCTCGGCATCAGCCCTGAGGAAGTCCGCAAGGCGACCCGCCGTGTCCTGCAGGAATCCCCGATGCAGTCCCAGCCCACCAGCGAAGAACGCCCACGTCCGAAAGGCGCCAGCAGCAAGGAAACCAGCAAGACGCCGCTGGTGGATCAACTGGCGACGGATCTGACAGAGCTGGCCCGTGAAGGCAAGCTGGACCCGGTGGTCGGACGTGAAACCGAAATCGAGCGCGTGATTCAGGTTCTGTCTCGCCGCCGCAAGAACAATCCCGCCCTGATCGGTGAACCCGGTGTAGGGAAGACGGCGATTGTCGAAGGGCTGGCGCAGCGCATCGTCAATGGCGATGTCCCCAAGCCGCTGTTCGGCAAGCGCGTACTTCAGTTGGACGTCGGTTCACTGGTGGCCGGGACGATGTATCGCGGCCAGTTCGAAGAACGCCTGAAGCGTGTGATTGAAGAACTCAAATCGTCGGACAGCATCCTGTTTATCGACGAAGTCCACATGCTGGTCGGTGCTGGTTCCGCCGGAAGCAGTGTCGATGCCGCCAATATCCTGAAGCCGGCCCTTTCCCGTGGCGAACTTCAGTGTATCGGTGCGACCACGCTGGACGAATACCGCAAGCATATCGAGAGCGATGCCGCGCTCGAACGCCGTTTCCAGCAGATTCTGGTGGGCGAGCCGACCATCGAAGAGACCATCGAAATCCTGCAGGGCATCAAGCTGCCCTATCAGGAACACCACAGCGTTGAAATCACCGATGATGCGATTGAATCCGCCGCGAATCTCTCCGCACGTTATGTGCCGGATCGCTTCCTGCCGGACAAGGCCATCGACCTGATCGACGAAGCCTCTGCCCGTCTGCGGATGTACAAGAGTCCGGAAGCCGCGCAGGTCCGCCGTCTGGAAAATGAGCTTTCTGATATTGATGCCGAAATCGAGATCAACGAGAGCGAAGAAGGTGACGGCGAGGAACTGGAGCGCCTGCAGATGCAGCGCGAAGGTCTGGCCGCCAGCCTGGATGATCTGAAGGCCAACTGGAACAGCGAAACCGGCCAGCCTCGTCTGGTCTCGGAAGACATCGCGGAAGTCGTCGCGATGTGGACCGGTATCCCGGTGATGCGTATGGCTGGTGAAGAAACCACCCGTCTGATGGAAATGGAAGAAGTGCTGCACCGCCGTATCGTCGGTCAGAACGAAGCCATTGACGCCATCAGCAAGGCGGTTCGCCGCAGCCGTGCCGGACTCAAGGACCCGCGCCGCCCGATCGGATCGTTCATGTTCCTCGGCCCGACGGGTGTCGGCAAGAGCGAGCTGACCAAGACGCTGGCCGAATTCCTGTTTGGCAGCGAAGAAGCCCTGATCCAGCTCGATATGAGCGAGTTCATGGAACGGCACTCGGTCGCTCGTCTGGTCGGTGCGCCTCCCGGATACGTTGGATACGAAGACGCCGGTCAGCTCACTGAAGCGATCCGCCGCCGCCCGTACAGCATCGTCGTCTTTGATGAAATCGAAAAGGCCCACCCTGAAGCATTCAATATGCTGCTTCAGGTGATGGAAGAAGGCCAGCTTACTGATGCGCGTGGCCGCCGTGTCGATTTCCGCAATGCGATCATCGTCATGACCAGCAATGTCGGCGCGGATACCATCAAGCGCGGGACACAGCTCGGCTTCAACTTCCCGGCTGATGAAGAACGCACCGAGAAGGAGAGCTATGACGAGATGCGTAAGAACGTCACGGAACAGCTCCGCCGCGCCTTCCGCCCTGAATTCCTGAACCGTGTGGATGCGATGATCGTCTTCCGTTCACTGACCAAGGAAGAGATCAAGCAGATTGTCGATCTCGAACTGAAGAAGGTCGGTGATCGCCTGATCGAACACGCGATCTCGCTCGATGTCACCGAAGAAGCCCGTAACTGGATCGCTGACCGTGGTTACGATCCGGAATATGGTGCGCGTCCGCTGCGCCGCCTGATTCAGAACGAGATTGAGGATGCGCTGTCGGATGGCATTCTGTCCGGCAAGTTCCCGCTGGCGAGTGTGGTACGCGCCAATGTCGGCGAAGATGGCGAACTGTCGCTGACCAACCTCGAAGAAGACGAAGTCGAGACACCCGCGTCTAACGCCTAACGTTTCGCAGCAGTGATCAATCAAAAAGGACGTATCCGAGTGGATGCGTCCTTTTTTTGTTCGGTGTGTAATGATGCCTTCGCGTATAATGCTGTTGAGGCTGATGCTCCCTACACATCACTTCGTAGGGACATGCAACGGCATGTCCGGGATTTCGTGGGGCGTCTGCCACATGGCGCAGCTCTTATCTCTATTGAATTTCAATCACCACCGGCAAAACACCGATCACGCCGTCAATCACATTTTCACCATCAGCCGCCAGATCGACGATCTCACCCGCCGCTGCATCGCGAGAGTAGACTTTCACCCAAAGCTGATAGTCCCCCGCCGCGAGATCAGATGGCAGGTGCAGGGCGCGGTGATCCCATACCGGCACACCCGGCCCCCATAGTGTCGTCGGCGAGAAGGTCGCACCGGGCCATGTGTTCTCACCGGTGACACTCACGCCGCCATCCTTCGCCAGATACCATGCGACGGTATACAACTGCGTGTGCATGGTCTCCGTCTGCCAGTAGAACGAGACCGGCAGCCAGTCCCCCGGCGCGAAGGTCGTCCCCGCTGGCAGCGTCTGCCCGATCAGATCGAGTGTGCCGCCTTCCAGTGTCTGAAAACGCAGGTCCACCGCCTGTTCTGCACCCTGAAAGGCATAGGGATCTGGCGCATCGGCGGTATGATACTCCAGCAGACGGGCATTGACGGAGGTCTGACGGTTCGGCGTCTCCGGCCCACCCGAGATGCGGTAGTAGAACATCCCCATGAAGCGCTCCATCGCCCGCTTGACACACGGCAGCGCCGGTCCACTGGATACCAGCACCCACAGCCGCTCGTGATGATCGGCCAGATGGTTGATCGTCGGCACGGTGTAATGTTCAAGCTGCGCCATCGGATTCTGTGCTTCGACGCGCAGCGGCTGATCACAGCTTGCACGATCCCCCGGATGGAAGGGGAAACCGAGCAGGCGCACTTGTCCGAGTTTGCCGTAATTGAGAAAGAAGTAATTGCCGTCAGCGCCGTACGTGCCATAGTTGTATTCGCGGTCGGCCAGCAGGACGAATTCCCCCGGCGGCACTTCGGCACCGATCAGATCGACCATTTCATGCAGGTCGGTTCGGTCACCGGCATAGGCCGGATCGATATAGATCGCCCGCAGCAGAATGTACACCAGCAGCAGATGCAGTGGGATCAGCACAGGCAGCCATCCCATGCGCCGCAGACTGATGCGCTGGCGCAGGGTCGCCCGGATCAGCGCGAAGCACGCCAGCGCGAAACCACCGAACACCAGCGGAATCCACCAGACGCCGGTCCGCACCCATGCGAAGTTGAGTGGATCAGTCGCCCACAGCGGCGCAAGCACCACCGGGCGGATATAGCGCGGATCATTAAAACCTGGCAGCCAGTAAACCAGTCCCCCTTCAGAGACTTCATAGGTGGCGCGGCTGTAGGACTCCCAGCGGAAGGCGATCCCGCTAAGCTGCCACCACAGGCTGTATAATACCAGCACGACAAACAGCGCCAGCCACAGACGTCTCATCGGACGCTTGAAGATGCGATCCAGCGCCGGGAACATCAGCCACAGCAGACACGGCAGCACCGGCAGCAGAAAGCGCTGCGGCCAGATCGTCCCGCCGAACCACTCCGAGCCACGCAGCAGGGCATAACCGAACGCAAACCCGAAGATGATCAGCAGCGCGGCGCACATATGTCGCAGCCGGTTTTCCCGCCACAGCAGATAGGCGCCGGGAAGCGTCAGCAGCACAATCGGCGATGTCCCCCAGATGCTGCCCCCCAGACTGAAGAGATAGGTATGCAGGGCGGTATGGGTGTAAACCGTCTCAATCGCGAACGGGCCAGCCAGCGGAATCGTGCTGGCCTGTGAACTCAACAGCGACAGCACATCAGTAAAGGCGACCAGCCCACTGATGACGAATGCGATCAGGATTCCCATGCCTGCCAGCGGCTTTATCCAGCGGGCACGCCAGAAGGCTTCCGGCAGCAGCAGGACGAGCAGCCCCGGCAGCGCCAGAATCACCGCGTCCTTGCTGAAGAATGCCACAGCGAACAGCCCCGCCGCCAGCAGCAGCCACAGTCCACGCCATCCACTGCGGACGCCGCGAACGACGCGGACGACGCGGACGCCGCGAACGCCCCAAAAGCGCTCGACCGCCAGCGCACACAGCATCATCAACAGCATCATCAACTGTTCGCGGAAGAAGGTCTGCGTATACGGCCAGATGATCGTCAGCAGGCCGAGACACAGTGCGCCGATCAGCGCGATCTCCAGCCGCCAGCCGAGCGTCACACCATACACGAACATCACACCGCACAGCAGCGCACTGATCCAGATATTGAAAAAGTAAGTTGCATGGACCAGTCCGACGCCGTCCAGCCGTTCCGCCAGCCAGAACAGCGGCGCAGCGGCGATGATGAAACCCGGCTCCGCAACCGTATCACGCAGGGCATCGCTCTGGCGCGGCGCGAACGAGCGCGGCATATTTTCCCACATTGAAATGTCGAGCTTGAGATCCCCGAACTGCGCAGCGCTGCCGGTGGCGTCGAAATACTGCATCTGATCCGCGATTTCGATCTGGCCGCTGTAAGAGAGGGTATAAATGCTGGCGAGTCCCAGCACCAGCAGCACAAATATCAGCCCGATCGTGCGGCCAGAAGATGTACTCTGAAGCAGCAGCGGATGTCCATCTTTTACCGGAGATACGACAGGGGATTGGGTGGTGGTCATTAACATCAGTGCTTAACGATCAGCGAGAATAAAATTGGCGTGTATCATGAGCCGGGAAGTCAGTCAGCGGTGTAATCCTTGCCGGTTGAAGTGTAACGCAAAAGGGGGGATTTCGAGAGGGCAAGGGCCGAAACAAAAGCGGGCCGCTGCTGGCCCGCCATGATTGCGTTGAATGGATAACGGATGCTTAATCGGCGACCGATGCATTCACTTCATCGACTTCATCGGCTGTGCCCGCCGGGCGTATGGTGAAGCGGTAGCCGATGCCGCGTTCGGTGAGGACGTAATGCGGATGATGCGAGTCGACTTCCAGTTTGCGGCGCAGACGGTGCATGTGAACGCGCAGCGTATCATCACCGACGCTCTCATTCGGCCAGACACGTGTCGTCAGCACACGGTTTTCCACCACCCGCCCCGCACTCCGCAGCAGGACATGCAGCAGCACGGACTCGGTTGGCGTCAGGCCAATGGATTCTTCATTCAGGATGATGCGGTTGTGGGCGAAGTCGATCTGAAGGTGACTATCCACCACAATAACCGGGTCGCTGGCATAATCCAGTGTGGGCATCCGTGCCAGCACCACCTGAATACGCGCTTCAAGTTCACGCAGTTCAAACGGCTTGACGATAAAATCTTCAGCGTATTTCTTCAGTCCCTGCACAATGGTATCAGTATCACCAGTGGATGTGACGAAGATAATCGGGACATCCGCCATCTGTTTGATTCGGCTGCTGAGTTCGAAGCCGTGCATACTGGGAAGCCCCAGATCGACCAGCGCAATATGCGGCAGCCCGCGCTGGCGGATATACTCAAGCGCGTCGGGGGCATCGGTCGCAATGGTCACCTCATAATCATGTTTTGACAGATAATCACTGACCATCTTCCCGATCGCAGCGTCATCCTCGACAAGTAGTACCTTCGATTTCTTCATCTCCGCCATGTTTTGGCCCTCTGAATTGTAACAGTATGAATTTCTTTGTAACGAATATACCTTGAGTGTAATGTTGAGTCAATTGATTTGAACCTTAAGATTAACGTTTTGTTTCAAAATTGTTTGACGTTCAACGAACTTGCGTTCTATAATGAACTCACTTAAGATGTTACGAGGTTTATAAAGGCACACATTGATGCCCGTTAAGTTTGAAAAAGCTCGTAAATATGTCTATAGCTATGGGGCCTTGTGGGAACGGGTGCTGTTCAGTCACCTGTTCGAAGGGGCATCACTGGCACATGTACACCAGTGCCTGACCTGTTATAAAAATCCGGATGGCGGCTGGGGGCATGGGCTGGAATGTGATATTACAACACCCGATTCGCACCCACTGGCATTAGAATTTGCTTTGCAGATCGTCCGGGTGACCGGTATCCGCGCCAATAACCTGTTTCACGATGCCCCCGAATGGCTGGCCCGCAATCGCGCAGCGGATGGCTCGCTGCTCAATCCATCCAGCGTCCTTGATTATCCTTGTGCAGCCCGATGGAAAGAGACCGGCGGACAGACCGCCCCGGCATCGACGGTAGGTAATCTGATGCGACAGAGTGCCGTCTTAGGGGAAATAGAATTCACCACACGGGATTGGGTGCTGGATCATCTGACGCTGAAGCGTATCCGGCGCAATGACCGGCTGATCACGGCCTACCATGCCCACGATTATTTTCTCAATGCCAGCGATTTTCCCGATCTGGCACTTTACCGCACCGCCACCCTTGAAAATATCCTCTCACTGGCGGAAGCCGCCGAACCGCAGCATTATTATCAGTTCGCTTTTTTTGCTTCAGATCCCGAAAGCCCGGTTTCAAAGGCCGCGACACCCAAACTCCGGCGGCGCATCTTTGGCGCACTGGCGAAAATGCAGCAGGCCGACGGCGCGTGGCATGACGAATACAATCATCCGCACTGGGCGGTCTGGACGACGATCATGGTGCTGCATGTGCTGCGGCAGCATGGGTACTGGCAGCCGGATGAATTCAATGAGGGGATTCGGGACGGCGGTCACGCCTCTACGCGGCGCAGTATCGCCCGCACCGGCGCACCGCAGGCCAAATCGAGCTTGAGGGGCAGCGCGGTCAACTCGTAATCACCATCTGGCACATCGCGCAGCATCAGCGTTTCGAGATTGACCATCCCATGCCGCCGCAGCGCATGATGACATGGCAGATCCTTGCTATCGAGCGCATCCACCGACGGCGAGTCAAGCCCGATCAGTCTGACTCCACGCTGCGCCAGATACTCGATCAGTTCCACGGTTAAATAAGGGAATTCCGTCGCGAATACCTCATCTGGCATCGCGCTGACATGGCTGTGAATCAGTAAACGCTCGATTCCGTCAAGCTGACCCGGCGCGAAATCCGCTGGCAGCAGTCCCCCACCGCGCTTTGACACCGTGACCACCCGCGCTGGCCCGACGTAGGACTCCAGCGGCATGGTCGCGGGATGATCGCCATCCTGTTCATAATGGTAATAGGCGTCGGCATGGGTCCCGGTGTGCGCACTAAGCGTGAGCGTCGTCAGATTGACACTGTGACCCGACTCCAGCGAGAGCGCAGGCTGCACCTGATAGGGTGTATCCCCCGGCCAGACGGCCAGCATCGGTCTTACCGTGCGTGTAATGTCGTAGAGCATAAACCCTGCCCTTAATTCTCCGTCCCGTACAGCATGTGATAGATCGAATAGAAACTGTAAATACGCTGGACGTAAAGCTGCGTTGTGTCGATGCTGATCGTATCCATGAAGCGGTCAGGGTCCGTGCCAGCCGCCGCCAGCCAGTTGATCGCACGGCCCGGCCCGGCATTGTATCCGGCCAGCGCTGCATAGGCGTTGCCGTCGAAGCGTCCCAACTGCTCATCGAGATAGAACGCGCCGAACTCGATGCCGACATACGGGCGGAACAGGTCATAATCCTCACCATAGCCCAGCTCTCCAGCGATGTAATCGGCTGTCGGTGGGATGACCTGCATCAGCCCTTTCTCACCGGCGGCGGCGGTCGCATTGGTATCAAACAGGCTCTCGTGACGGATCAGCGACAGCATCAGCAGCGGGTCGATGGCGCGTTCTTCACTGACGCGCAGCACCTCATCGCGGTAATAGGCCGGAAAGCGCATCCGGGCGATATAGGGCGGCGCATCGACGGTCGCGATACGGGCGGTGGTGATAATATTGGCCGCCCCGACCTGTGACGGGTAGTAGGCCCCAATCCCGCGCAGAAACAGCGACAGCCGATAGGAAGCGAGTGCATCCCTGTCATATCGCCCCAGCACATCGAAGAATTCGGTTTCCGCCGCATCGAAGGCCCCCGCCTGCCACAGTTCGCGCCCACGCAGCACATTCGGATCTGACAGCAGTTCCGGCGTCATCGGCCAGAGCGGTGATGGGACTTCTTCCGGGATGCCGAACGTCGTCCGCAGCCAGTTCTCGGCCTCTGCGACCTGTGTAGCATCATCAAAGGTAAAGGTGATGCTGGCCGGTGGTGTGAATGGCGTACGTCCGGCCTTCAGATCACGGGCACGGGCGGCAAAGTAGCTGTCCGGCGCGGCGCTGATGGCCTGATCGAGCAGGGTATCCGCATTGGTCTGATCCCCCCGGCTCCGCAGCAGACGCGCCAGTTGGAAGGCGGCTTCGGCCTTTGCTTCTCCGCCGGAGATCTCCAGCAGGCGTCCGTACAGCAGTTCGGCATTGGCACTGTCTCCGGCAGCCAGCGCCGCTTCCGCCGCGATCACTAATCCGCTGGTGGCCTGCGTGCTGTTCGGGTACTGATTAGCCAGCCGGAAGAACACCTCACGCCCTTCGGATAACTGTCCGCCGGTGGTATAGAGATAACCCGCACGCCACAGGGCTTCCGGCGCGACCGTTTGCAGATTGGGGTAATCACGGGCGATGTTGAGATAGGACTGGATCGCCTCCGTGGTGTCTCCATTCAGGAAGCGTGTCCGCCCCTGTTCCAGCAGCGCTTCACCAAACAGCGCATGGGTCGGATACTGTACCGGAATCGTCTGGAAGGCGATCAGCGCGGCGGGTGAATTGCCGATTTCGCGATAGGCCCGCCCCAGCAGCAGATGGAATTCAGCGGGGATATCCGAAAGCAGGGCAGAGGCCGAGAAGGTATTGAAGGCGATCACGGCATTCTGATAATCGCCGTTGTAGTAGTACACCTTGCCCTGTTGAAACGTGTTGAGGGGGCGTTCATGCTCCAGCAGCACCGTCATCGCCTCAAGCGCCTGCGGTGTATCAGGATAATCATTGAAAACGCGCTGCATCCGCAGCAGGCCGTTATTGATGTCGCCTTTATCGAGCAGGACACGCGCTGCGGACAGTTCGATCTGGGCGCGGTAAGGGGCATTCTGGGCAGCAGTCAGGATCGCCTCATACTGTGCGACTGCTGCGTCCCGGCGCCCCTGACTAAGCTGAATCCGGGCGATCTTTTCACGCAGGGCCAATGCAGGCACCAGACTGCGTTCCGCCCTTACCGCCTGATCATAACTGTCAAGCGCTTCGGTCTGCTGTCCCAGTGCGATCTGGGCATCAGCGATCCGTTCGTAAGCGTAACTATCTGCCACACCGGGACTCAACCGCAGGTATTCGCGGAAATCACCGATCGCCGCGTTCCAGTCCGCCAGCCCCATATAAGCATCCCCGCGCAGGAAATGCGACGATCCCAGCCGGTAATCATCGGGATAACGCGTGATGAGAAGGGTCAGCGCGCTCACCGCCTGATCGAACAGGCCAGCCCGCAGCGCCGCCTGTGCCTGGGCAAAGGCCGCTTCGGCCCGCTGATCATCGGTGGCATCCGGACGCTCGACCAGCGGCGCGAACGCCTCAATCGCCTGTTCGTAATAGCCATTGCGGACAAGCTGATGCGCATCCAGCAGCGCCTGATCCGGTGCTGCCTGTGGTATCGGTGTGAAGGTCGGCGGCGGTGTCTCGGTCGGTTCGAGTGTCGCCGCTTCGGTCGCCACCTGCGATACCGTGTTCTGCGTGCTGTCACCAATCGTGCTATCACCCACCGTGCCGTCACCAACATCCGCCGGGTCTGAAGTCACGATCACATACGTCACCGGCGGGTCACCGGCGATCCCGTTGCAGCCAGCAAGCAATCCGGCGGCCAGTATCAATGTAAGAGCAGCGGGGCTAAGGATTTTAACGCTTGCGTAAGCCGGAACAGAGAAAAGTTTCTGTAGAATGAAGGTAAGGTATCTGATCATACGACGCATTATTCTCGGCATCCTGACAGGTGTCAATAGCACTTCATGGGATCGTAGGCGAGACGCAGGTCAGGGCTGCGCGGCGTTACAGCGCGGCGATACAGCGCGGTGATCCGGCACCCAATAGAAAGCGATAAAGGAAATCACATGGCCCATTACAGCCCCGATCAGGCAGAGGAATTTGAACACGGGGTACGCCGCGCTGGAGTGGCAGATGCAGAATCTGAAAAAGCATGCACGCCAGGTTCTGTTGACGTTTCGATCATAATGCGCCTCTGCAAGCCGGTTTTGTGT